>NZ_CP141615.1:2108622-2409853 GCF_035593305.1 Limnochorda sp. L945t
CCACCCTGGTGGAGCTGCTGGACCACCGGGGCATCAACGTGCACCGGTCGGCCGAGCGCAAGATCGAGTCCCTGTTTTTCCGGGAGGAGTTCCGGCGCACCCCGGCCGAGGAGGTCGGGAGGCTGGACTTTCCGGCCCGGGTCCTGGAGAGCTACACCGAGGCTTTCTTCGACTTCATCGACGCGCCCCGCATCGCCCGCCGCCGCTTCAAGATCGTGGTCGACTACGCGTACGGCCGGCTCTCCATGGTCGTGCCGGGCCTGCTCGCCCGCCTCGGGTGCGAGGTCATCGCGCTCCACCCGTACCCCGATCCCCGCAGGGCGCCCCGTTCCCGGGAAGACCGGGCCCGCATGCTCGTGGAGCTCGGGCAGGCCGTCGCCATGCTGGGAGCGGACCTCGGCGCCCTCATCGACGACGACGGGGAGCGGCTCTTCCTGGTCGACGAGCAGGGCCGCACGGTCTCGGAGGAGATCCTGCTGGCCTTGATGACCCGGATCGCCCTGGAAGGGCGGCCTTCGGGCAGCACGGTGGGAGTGCCCGTCAGCGCGCCCAGCATCGTGGACCAGATTGCCGCCGAGCGGGGAGCGCAGGTGCTGCGCACCAAGCACGAGGCGAGGGCGCTCATGCATCTGGCCGCCGCCCACCGGGACAACATGGTGATCGCAGGCAACACGCAGGGAGGGTTCATCTTCCCCGCGTTCCACCCGACGCAAGATGCCCTGGTCGCCCTGGCGAGGGTCCTCATGGCGCTGGCCGACGGCGGCCGGCTGTCGGAGCTGGTGGCGCAGGTGCCCGACTTCTACCTCCAGGAACAGGCCATCGAGTGCCCCTGGGAGTACAAGGGGCGGGTCATGCGGCTGCTCGCCCGGGAGGCCGGCACGGCCAGGGAGGCCGAGTACATCGACGGCATCAAGATGTTTTACGACCGGGGCTGGGTGCTGGCCTTGCCCGACGCCTCCGAACCGGTCTTCCACCTCATCGCGGAGGGGAAGAGCCGCTCGGACGTCGAGGAGCTCATCGGCCGCTACGCCACCCGCATCCAGGAACTGCAAAAGAAAGGGGCCTGATGGGTGTGGAAGCGCTGCGGGCGCCGGATCGCCATACCCTTTCGCCCGAGACGGCCGTCTTCACCTTGCTCTCGTTCGAGGGGCCCGACCTGTACAGCAGGGCCGGCGGGCTCGGGGTACGGGTGACCCAGCTGGCGAGCGCGCTGGCGCGAGCCGGGTACCACACCCATCTCGTCTTCGTCGGGGACCCGGCGGCACCGGGGATGGAGGTGCAGGAGGAGGGGCGTCTGCATCTGCACCGCTGGTGCCAGTGGATCAGCCGGTACTATCCGCAGGGAGTGTACGAAGGCGAAGATGCCAAGCGCTATGACTTCGACGAAACCGTGCCCGACTTCGTGACGGGCCAGATCGCCCGCCGGGCGGTCGAACAGGGCAAGGTCCTGGTCGTGCTGGCCGAAGAGTGGCACACCGCCCACACCGTCTGTGAACTGAGCGACCGCCTGTGGGGCGCCGGGCTGCGGCACCACGCCCTGCTCGCCTGGAACGCCAACAACACGATGGGGTTCGACCGCATCAACTGGGGCCGGCTGGGCTACGTGACCACCGTCACGACCGTGAGCCGGTACATGAAGCACGTGATGTGGGGCCGGGGCATCAATCCGGTCGTGATTCCCAACGGGATCGCCGACGAAGCGTTGCGCCCCGTGCCTCCCCGGTCGGTCGGAGTGCTGCGCAAGGGCCTCGAGGGGGCCGGCGGAAGGGTGCTGCTCGTCAAGGTCGGGCGCTTCGACCCCGACAAGCGGTGGCTGATGGCCGTGGAGGCGGTGGCCCTGCTCAAGGGGCAGGGCATGGCGCCCAAGATGGTCATCCGGGGCGGGATCGAGCCGCACGAGCGAGAGGTGCTGGAGCGGGCGTCCGGGCTGGGACTGAGGACGATGCCGGTCCATCTCGAGAGCCACGCGACCCCCTCCGAGCTGGCCCAGGTGATCTCCGCCCATCCGGAGGTCGACGTCTTCCAGCTCAAGTTCTTCGTCTCCGACAACCTGCTGCGGACGCTCTACCAGGCGGCGGATGCGGTGCTCGCCAACAGCGGTATCGAGCCGTTCGGGCTGGTGGGGCTCGAGGTCATGGGCGCCGGCGGCTTGCCGATCACGGGGGCCACGGGCGAGGATTACGCCATCGCCTATCACAACGCCATCGTGCTCGAGACCGACGATCCGCGCGAAATCGCCTACCACGTGCGCCGGGTCGTGGACGACCCGGCTTTGAGCCAACAGCTGCGGGAAAACGGGCGGGCGACGGCGGCCCGATATACCTGGTCGCGCGTGCTGCCCATCCTGGTGGACCGCCTGCAGTTCGCGGCGGAGCAGCAGCGCCTGGTGTGGCCCCGGCTCCGGTCGACGAGGGAGGACGGAGGAGGGGGCCGCAGCAGGCCCGAGGGTGCGGGCGAGGTGAAAGAGGCGGCGGCCGCGCTAGAGGAGGTCCGGTAGCCGTGGCCCAGCACCTGGTGATCTACACGGTCATCCACCAGCCCAGGCGCCTCAAGCTGCCGGCCCAGCCCATCCCCAAAGGGGCGGTCCCCGCCGACATCGAACGCTGCCTGTTCGACGAGCGCATGAACCGCCGGTATCTGGAGAAGGTTGCGGCCACCTGCTACCACCCGGCCACCGAGATGTTCCTCGAGCTGGCCGACCGGGGGCTCAAGTTCAGCGTCGGTTTCTCGTGGTCGTTCTTGCGGCAGGCGCAGATGTGGGACGAGGCGCTCATGGAGAAACTCCGGCGCCTGGCCCGCCACCCCAACGTGGAAGTCATCAACGTGGAGCCGTACCACAGCTTCCTCTTCTACGTCGACATGGACGCCTTCGTGCGACGGATGCGGGAAACGGCGGAGATGCTTCGCAAGCTGTTCGACCTGCGCTCGCCCGTCGCCGTGACCGACACGACCGAGATGTTCATGGCCAACGACATCTACTTCGCGCTGGCGCAGGCGGGCTTCCGGGGGGCGCTCATGGACGGCAGGCCGTGGGTGCTCGGGTGGCGACAGCCCAGCTATCTGTACCACTATACCCGGCGTCTGTACCTGCTCACCCGTCACTACCAGCTGAGCGACGACGTCGGCTACCGCTTTTCCAACCGCTCGTGGGCCCTGTGGCCGCTGTACGCGGACACGTACGCCCGGTGGATCGCCGAGGCATCAGGCGACGTGGTGACCGTCGGGTGGGACTACGAGACGTTCGGCGAGCACCACTGGAAGGAGACCGGCATCTTCGACTTCATGCGGGCGCTGCCCCGGGAACTCGAGCGCCAGGGCGTCGAGACGCTCTTGCCCGGCGAAGCCATCGCGAGGCTGCGGGATCGCAGCCACCACCTTCCCCTGCCCGCCTTTCCCACCACCTGGGCGGGCGAGGGCGGCGTGGGTTTTTTCCTGGGAAATGGCGCGCAGCAGGCGGTCTTCCAGCTCATGCATCACGTCTATCACAAGGCGCTGCTCACCCAGGATCCGGCCATCATCGATCTCGCGATGTGGCTGCTCCAGTCGGACAACCTGCACCTGATCCAGTGGTTCGGGCGCAGCGGCTCGGAGGCCGAGGTCTCGGCCTACTTCACGCCCCGGGAATGGTGGCGCCTCGGACCTCACGGGATCATCCACGAGATCCAGCAGGTGTTTCGTAACTTCCTGGTCGCCATGGACGCCTACCTCACCCACGAGGTGCGCTACCTCCCCGGCGAGCAGCCCCCGCCGGTCAACCGGCGCCGGCGCGCCCGGCCCGAGCTCCCGCCCATCGCCCCGCTCGTCCCCGGCAGCGAAGCGGCCGCCGGCAGCACCGACGGGCGGCGGGAAGCGGCGGCCGCGCTGCAGGCACCGAGAAGCGTGGCGGCCAACAGCCGCGAGACCCCCGCACGAGCCCGAGCCAGGGCCAGAGGCGCCTGAAAGGCGCGTAAGCCCGCGTTTTTCGAACCCGCCCGCCCTTTGTGGTACAATGAACGAGGTGTGAGGTTTACATGGTGTCAACGGGTGCGAGGGTCGGGCGGGCGCGGTGAAGGAGTCGGTCATCGAGTTTTTCCGGGCCAACGCGGTGGTGGTCCAGTTCGCCTATGGACTGGCCTTTTTCGCCATGGGCCTCGCCATCGCCCTGGAGTCGCGGCGCCCGAGCCAGCTGCGCATGGCACGCCACCTCCCGCTGCTCGGTACCTTTGGCATCCTGCAGGCGCTGGCGAGTTGGGGGCAGGTCTTCATCCCCATCCAGCGCACGTATACGCCGCCGGCCATCGTGGTGACGCTGCAGGCTCTGCACGCGCTCCTGACGGCGCTGACCTTCTCGTTCTTGATGGCGTTCGGTGCGCGCCTTCTGGCCGATGGCGACCCGAAGCTCCGGCTGCTCGCCCATCTGCCCCTCTTGCTCACGACGGTCTGGGGCGTGAGCTTCTTCTTCTACCCCGTGGTCATGCTGCCCGCGAGCTACGAGCACTGGCTGGTCGTCAGCGAGGCGTGGTCCCGATACATCCTGGCCTTCCCCGGGGCGGTGCTGGTGGCTGTTGCGCTGGCCCGCCAGTTCGACGAGCTGCGGGTAGCGGGCATGGGGCATCTGGTGCGGCGGCTGCAGTGGGCCATCGTCTCGTTCGGCGCTTACGCCGTGGCGGCCGGCCTGATCGTGCCCAACGCCGGGTTTTTCCCGTCTAACCGGCTCAACTCCGAGCAGTTCTTGCAGGTGACCGGCCTTCCGGTGGAGGGCGTTCGGGCGCTGACCGGGCTCGGTATGGCGTATTTCATGATCCGGGTCATGGAGATGTTCGACATCGAGGCGGCCCAGCGGCTGGAGGAAGTGCGGAGGATGCGGGCGATTCTCGCCGAGCGGGACCGGATCGCCCGGGAGCTGCACGACGGCGTCATTCAGTCCTTGTACGCATTGGGCCTGGGCATGCAAAACGCGCGGTACGCCATGGAGTCGACCCCCGAGGCGAGCCGGCGCTTGCTCGACGAGCTGCTCGCCCGGGTCAACGGCATCATCCAGGACGTCCGGGGGTACATCATGGACCTGCGCCTGCCGGGCGAGACCGCCCTCACTCTCGCCCAAAAGCTGAGCGCGGTCGCCGGCGAGGCCTCCCGGGTCTATCACCTGCCGGTACACCTGGAGATAGGATCCATTGACGAGAAGGCGTTGCCGCCCGCGGTCGCCAATGAACTCTCCCAGGTGGTGAAGGAGGCCGTCAGCAACGCCGCCCGCCACGGGCAGCCCCGCCAGGTGCGCGTCGGCGTGCACGAGTCGGAGGGCGAGCTCGTGCTGTACGTGCAGGACGACGGGCGTGGGTTCGACCCCGGGCAGGCCGGCGATCGCCAGGGATGGGGCCTGGTCAACATGCGCCGGCGGGCGGAGCTCCTGGGGGGCGAGTTCGACATCGACAGCCGCCCGGGAGAGGGCACGACCGTGATGGTACGTATTCCCTTACGGGCGCCGTCGGAGCGAGCCCCCGTGGAGGGGCAACGGATCAGCGCATGAAAGCGGACGACGAGGTGAGAAGCCGCCATGGTTGACGGTGCGTCTGGCCGTCCACAGCAGGCCGGCAGGCAGGTGCGCATCCTGGTGGCCGACGACCACGAGGTCGTACGGATCGGGCTCCGGTCGCTGCTGGAGCGGATCCCGGAGTTCGCCGTGGTGGGAGAGGCCGATACCGGCAGCCGGGCGGTGGAGCTGACCGACTCTCTCCAGCCCGACGTCGTCGTCATGGACATCCGCATGCCGGAGCTCAACGGGGTCGAGGCTTGCCGGCGCATCAAGGAGCGCCATCCCGGGGTCAAAGTCATCATGCTCACCTCGTACCCCGACGACGAGGCCGTCTTCGGGGCGGTCATGGCCGGGGCCAGCGGTTACGTCCTCAAAGAGGTCAACTCGATGGACCTGGTGGACGCCATCCGCACCGTGGCGCGCGGCGAGTCGCTGCTCGACCCGTCGGTGACGGGCAAGCTCCTCGACCGGGTCCGCAACATGACCGCCGAGGAGGCCCAGCCGCACGAGAAGCTCAACCCTCAGGAGCGCCGCATCCTGGCGCTCATCGCCGAGGGCAAGACCAACCGGGAGATCGCCGAAACCTTGTACTTGAGCGAAAAGACGGTTCGCAACTACGTCTCCATGATCCTGAGCAAGCTCGGACTGGCCAACCGGGCCGAGGCGGCCGCGTACGCCGTCCGGCAAAACATGGTGCGGGATGTCAAACCCGACGGGCACATGAACGGCGCGTAGCCGCGCCGGACGTGGCCCGGTCAGGGACGGGGGGCTGGCGCATCGATGAACCCGGTGACCCACACGCTGTCCGTGAGCGTGGCGGCCGCGGCCTTTGCCGTGAGCACGGCGTTTGCGGCCATGGTGCTGCGCCGCTTCGGCCGCAGGCCGCGCTCTTTGCACCTGTTGCTCTGGGGTATCGGCCTGCTCCTGTACGCCATCGGCGCGGCCGCGCAGGTGCACAGAGGACTCTACGGTTTCAGCGAGGCAGGCTTCCGGCTCTGGTACCTGACGGGAGCGGTCATGGTGGCCGCCTACCTGGGCCAGGGTACGGCTTACCTCTTGCTGCCCCGGCGCGTCGCGCACCTCTTGATGGCGCTCCTGGCCGTGGGTACTTCGTATGCAGCATTCAAAGTGGCGGGGGCGCAGCTCGACCCGGCACGGGCCGCAGGGGCCGAACTCTCCGCGGCCGTCATCGTCTCGCCGGGCGTCCGGGTGCTGACTCCGTTTTTCAACGTCTACGGCACCCTGTTGCTGGTGGGCGGAGCCCTCTGGTCGGCGTGGGCCTTTCGCCGGCGGCGTACCCACTACGACCGGATGATCGGCAACGTCCTCATCGCCCTCGGGGGCCTGGCGCCTGCCATCGGGGGGACGCTCAACCGGTTCGGCCTGCCGGGCCTGTACGTGGGCGAACTGGTCGGCGCCGTCGTGATGTACCTGGGGTTCTTGAAGGCGACTTCCCCCGATCCCGTCCGGTCGGCCCGTCCTGCCCCCCACCCTGCGCCGGGCGCCTGACGCTCGCGGGTTCCCGGGAGTCTCCCAGAAAGTTCCTCCAGGCGCCGGCTCCCTCCGGAGGTGACACCCGCAGGGACGCGGCCGCCCTGGACCGGGCCTGCAGGGCTTTACGCGCGTCCAGACAGGGAATGCGGCGCGGCAGGAGTTGACACCATGCTGCCGAACCGAACCCCCCAAGGGATATCGTTCGGAGAGGGCGCGAGCCAATAAGGGGGGAGCGTGGAGGGAGCTGGTAGGCCCCCCCTCCGTACAGCGGGGGGGGCGGGTGTTCGTGTTCCGCGCGCGAAACGAGGAGAGCTCGGCCTCGAGCTCGGGAAGGGAGTGCAGCCTTTTGCGGCATACGTGGCGACAGGTGGCGTTCGTGGCGGCGGTGGCGATGGCGCTGGCGGGGGCCCTGGGCGGCGTGGCGCTGGCGGCCAAACCCTTACCGCCCATCGTGATGTTGAGCGACACGGGCGACGTGGTGCGGACGATGAACCAGGCCATCCAGGAGATGGTTCGCAAGAACCTGGGCCTGGAGATCCAGATCGAGTACATGGACTTCAAGACCCGCCTCGAGCGGATGCGCAACAGCAACTTCTCCGTCGTCTTCGCCGGGTGGGGGCCCGACTACGACGATCCCATGACCTTCCTCGACCTGTGGGTCACGGATAGCGCCTTCAACGACGGCAAGTGGAGCAACCAGCGCTACGACGAGCTCCTGGCGGCCGCGAAGAACACCACCGACCAGGAAAAGCGCATGCAGTACTTCGTCGAGGCGGAGAAGATCCTGGCGCAGGAGGCTCCCATCGCTCCCGTTTACTGGCGATCCCGCCTCTCGCTCTACAAGCCGTGGGTGAAGGGGATCATCCGGCGGCCGGTGGGGGCCGAGGCCGAGTACAAGTGGGCCTACACCCAGGGCCGGCCGGGCGGCGACTCGCCGATGTACCTCAACCTCAACCTGGGCGAGGAGCCTCCCGATCTGGATCCGGCGACGTCCACCGACACCGTCTCCTTCCTCATCCTCAACGCCACCCTCGACGGCCTCGTGCGCAAGGATGCCCAGGGCCAGATCCGCCCGGGTAGCGGGTTGGCCGAGAGCTGGACGGTCTCCCCGGACCAGAAGGTGTACACCTTCAAGCTCCGCAAGGCCACCTGGGACGACGGCACGCCCATCACCGCCGACGACTTCGTCTACCAGTGGCGGCGCGTGATCGACCCGCGGACGGCCTCCCAGTACCAGTTCATGATGGAGCTGGCCGGCATCGCCAACGGCTCCAAGATCGCCAAGATGGACGCGAAGGACGGGGAGGCCATCGACAAGGCCCTGGAGACCTTTGGCGTGAAGGCGCTGGACGAGCGGACGCTGCAGGTCACCCTGGAGAAACCCAACCCGCTTTTCCTCGAGCTGACCACGTTCATCAGCTTCCTGCCGGCGCCCAAGCACCTGGTCGAAAAGTACGGCGACAAGTATGCCGCTGAGGCCAGCACCATCGGGGCATCCGGGCCCTTCCGGATCGCCGAGTGGAAGCACCAGTACGAGCTGGTCCTGGAGAAAAACCCGAAGTACTGGGACGCCAAGAACGTGAAGCTCCAGAAGATCCACTTCGACATGATCACGGACGCGGGCACGGCCCTGCAGATGTACGAGCAGGGCAAGCTCGATATCGCCGGCGTCGCCAGCCGCTACGTCGACGTGTACCGCAATCACCCCGACCTGCAGCCGCCGTGGCCCGACGGCTCCACCTTCTACTGGGAGTTCAACACCCTCGATCCGGTGCTGAAGAACGCCAAGGTGCGCCGGGCCATCGCGCTGGCCATCGACCGCAAGGCGTTCGCCGACCGGGTGCTGCGCAACGGATCGTATCCGGCCACGTCGCTCACGCCTCCGGTCATCACCGACCCGGCCAAGGGCGGGATCTTCCAAAAGCGGGTCGGCGAGCTCTTCCCCGCCACGCCCGACGTGAAGCTGGCCCGCCAGCTGCTGCGGGAAGGCCTCACCGAGCTCGGCTACGAGGTCCCGGAGGTGGCCCGCCAGTAGCGCTGCCGGATGCATTCCAAAAGCATCTGGCACGATGGCAAGATCGCCAGGAGGTGGAGACCCCGGCCGGGCCTCCACCTCCCCCCGGCTCTCCGTGCCGGGTGGATGGCCGGTACGCCAGGAGGTAAAGGGCATTGGTCCGTTACATCGCGAGGCGCATCGCTCTGGGCGTGCTCACGCTGTGGGTCATCGCCACGCTCACCTTCGTCCTGATGCACGCCATCCCCGGGGATCCTTTCGCCAGCGAGAAGCTCACGCCGCAGATCCACCAGCTCATGCTGGTCAAGTACGGGATGGATCGGCCCCTCATCCAGCAGTACTTCACATACCTCGGCAACCTCGTGCGCGGCGACCTGGGGTACTCGATGCGGCAGATGAACCGCACCGTCAACGACATGATCCGGGAGGGCTTCCCGGTCTCGGCCCATCTGGGGCTGCAGGCGATCGCCGTCGGGGTGACCTTCGGGCTGGTGCTCGGCGTGATCGCCGCCGTCAACCACAACCGGTGGCCCGACTACGTCGTGATCCTCCTCGCCCTGCTCTTCGTCTCCATCCCCGGCTTCGTGGTCGGTGCGCTCATGCAGTACGTCTTCGGCGTCAGGCTGGGGTGGCTGCCGGTGGCCCGCTGGGAGGGCTTCGTCTACACGATCATGCCGACGCTGGCCCTGGGCCTTTCGATGATGGCCGGCCAGGCGCGCTTCATGCGAAGCAGCATGCTGGAGGTCCTGGATCAGGATTACGTCCGCACCGCCGAGTCCAAGGGCCTCTCCCGGCGAGAGGTGCTCTGGCGGCACACCATTCGCAACGCCATCTTACCCATCGTGACCATCATGGGGCCGCTCGTCGCAGGGGTGGTGACCGGCTCGTTCATCATCGAGAGCATGTTCGGCATCCCCGGGCTCGGCAAGTATTACGTGCAGAGCATCTATAACCGGGACTACCCGCTGATCATGGGGACCACCATGTTTTACGCGGTGTTGCTCGTCGCCATGATGCTCCTGGTCGACCTGGCGTATACCCTGGTAGACCCGAGGATCCGGCTGGGGAAGGCCTCCGACTGATGAAGAGCAGGAGATCCACGCGGAGCAACAGGGCAGCAGGGAGCGGTGGAGCACAGTGAACCAGGCCGTACGCGCGATAGACCCCCCCGCCGAGCTCTTCCGGCCGGCAGCCATCTCGGAGGAGGCTGCAGAGGCGCTCGACCGGCCGCCGCGAAGTTACTGGGCGGATGCATGGGCCCGCTTCCGCCAGAACCGGATGGCCGTGGCCGGGCTCGTCGTGCTGGTCGTCATCGGCATCCTGGCCATCGTCGGGCCCTACCTGACCGGCTATGACTACCGGGAGACGAGCCTGCTCGACACGGACCTGCCTCCCTCGCCCGAGCACTGGTTCGGCACCGACGAGCTCGGGCGGGACATCTTCACCCGGCTCTGGTTCGGGGCGCGTATCTCGCTGCTCATCGGGCTCCTGGCGGCCGCCATCGACCTGGTCGCCGGGGTGACCATGGGCGGGATCGCCGGCTACTTCGGAGGCATGGTCGACGACGTCATCATGCGCATCGTCGAGATCGTCTACTCCATCCCGTCGCTCCTCGTGATCATCCTTCTGCTCGTCGTGATAGGGCCGGGGCTCGGCTCCATCGTCGTCGCGCTGGGAGTCCTGGGATGGGTCGGGATGGCGCGCCTCGTGCGAGGCCAGGAGCTCCAGATCAAGCAGCAGGAGTACGTGCTGGCCGCCCAGGCCCTGGGGGTGCGTTCCTGGAAGATCATCGTGCGCCATCTGGTGCCCAACACCATGGGGGTCATCCTCGTCAACATCACGTTGACGGTGCCGGGCGCGATTTTCACCGAGGCTTTCCTTTCGTTCTTGGGGCTGGGCATCCAGGACCCCCTGGCGAGCTTGGGCTCCATGATCTCCTCGTCCTACCAGGTCTTGCGGGTTTATCCGCATGAGCTCCTCTTCCCGGCCCTGGTCTTGAGCCTGATCCTGCTCGGCTTCAACTTCCTGGGCGACGGGTTGCGCGACGCCCTGGACCCGAGGCAGCGTCATTGACATGGTCGCTGCAGGTGGAAAAGGAGGCGGCCGCCCCAAGGTGGAGCCACTGTTGAGCATCGACAAGTTGCGGGTCAATTTCTACACCCACGCCGGCACCGTCCACGCGGTCCGGGGCGCGTCCTTCGAGGTGCGCGAGGGCGAGACCCTGGCTCTCGTGGGCGAGTCGGGGTGCGGCAAGAGCGTGACGGCCCTTTCCATCATGCGGCTCGTCCCCCACCCGGGGCGCATCGACGGGGGCACCATCCGGTTCGCCGGCAAGGAGCTCACCGCTCTTTCCCTGCGCGAGATGGAGCGGGTACGGGGCGCGGAGATCGGGATGATCTTCCAGGATCCGATGACCTCCCTCAATCCCACCATGACCATCGGCCAGCAGATCGCCGAGCCTCTTCGCAAGCACAAGGGCATGGGGCCGAAGGAGGCGCTGGACCGGGCGGCCGAGATCCTGGCCATGGTGGGCATCCCCAACCCGCGGACGCGCCTCGCCCAGTTCCCTCACGAGATGAGCGGCGGCATGCGCCAGCGGGTGATGATCGCCATGGCCATCGCCTGCGAGCCGCACCTGCTCATCGCCGACGAGCCCACCACCTCCCTCGACGTCACCATCCAGGCCCAGATCCTGGAGCTCATGAAGGGCCTGCAGGAGAAGTTGGGTATGGCCATCCTGCTCATTACGCACGATCTGGGGGTGGTGGCACGCCTCGCCGACCGGGTCGTGGTCATGTACGCCGGCCAGGTCGTGGAACAGGCGGGCGTCGATGAGCTCTATTACCATACCCTCCATCCCTACACCCGGGCGCTGATGCGATCGGTGCCCAACCCGGAGGCCGGAGTCCGGCAGGAGCTGGAGTCCATCGCCGGCTCTCCCCCCGACCTGTACCAGGAGCCGCCCGGATGCCCGTTCGCTCCGCGCTGCAGCCGGGTGCTCGAGGTGTGCCGGTCCTACCCGCCGCCGTTTTTCGAGGCGGGCCCGGAGCACGTCTCGGCCTGCTGGCTCCTGGATCCCAGGGCCGGGCGATGGGGCAAGGACTTCCTTGCCACGTCCCCCAGGCCCTACGCCGAGGCCGCCGCCTCCCCCAAAACCCCGGATCAAGAGGTCGAAGCGTAGATGTCAGCCATGCCGGTCCGAGACGTACCGCACGAGGCGCCCCGCGAGGTTGCGGGCGGCGAGGCCGCCCCGGTACTGCTCGAGGTGCGGGGGCTCAAGAAGTACTTCACGATCCGCCGTGGGCTGCAGGTGCGGGCCGTCGACGGGATTGACTTCCACATCCGCAAAGGCGAGATTTTCGCGCTCGTAGGAGAGAGCGGCTCGGGCAAGACCACCGTCGGGCGGGTCGTCATCGGCCTGTACCACCCGACGGCGGGCCAGGTGATGTTCGACGGCAAGGACGTCCACCGGCTATCGGGCGCCGAGCTCTATCGCTTCAAGCGTCGGGCCCAGATCATCTTCCAGGACCCGTACGCCTCCCTGGATCCCCGCATGACCGTGGCGGAGATCATCGGCGAAGCCCTGGACAGCCACGGGCTCGCCCACGGCCGGGAACGCCTGCACCGGATTGCCGAGCTGTTGCGGGTGGTCGGGCTCAACCCCGAACACGCCAGCCGCTACCCTCACGAGTTCAGCGGAGGGCAGCGCCAGCGCATCGGGATCGCACGGGCGCTCGCCGTCGACCCGGAGTTCCTGGTGGCCGACGAGCCCATCTCGGCGCTGGACGTCTCCATCCAGGCCCAGATCGTCAATTTGCTGGCGCGTCTTCAGGCGGAGCGCGGGCTCACGTACCTGTTCATCGCCCATGACCTCGCCATGGTGCGCCACCTGAGCGACCGCATCGGCGTGATGTACCTCGGGCACCTGGTGGAGACGGGGCCGACGCGGGAGGTTTACCGCAAGCCCCTGCACCCGTACACCCAGGGGCTGATGTCGGCGGTGCCGATCCCCGATCCCCGCCGGGAGCGCCAGCGCCACCGGATCCTGATGGAGGGCGAGATCCCGAGCCCCATCAACCCGCCTTCGGGCTGCCCCTTCCGCACCCGCTGTCCTCGGGCGGAGGAGGTCTGCGCCCGGGTGCGCCCCGAGCTCAAGCCCGTCGAACCCGGCCACCAGGTGGCCTGCCATCTCTACTGAGGACGTCGCCGAAAGGCAAGGGAAAGCGGAGGCCCGCCCTGCCCCCTGGAGCCGGTGTTGCATGCACCACGCGTCCCGGCAGGACGGGCCTCGGGCTCGTTTCCCTTACTTGATGCCGAACGCTTGCTGGGATTGACCCGGGCGGATCTCCGAAGGATTGTGCGCCGAGGTCGCTCCCCTCTGGGCGTCGGGTTCGACGGGCAGCGCCGCTCGGAACGCTGCGGTGGCCGAACCAGCCGCTTGCTGCGCCAGGGTTTGCTCGGCAGCGGCGATCATGCGCCGCACCATGTTGCCCCCCACGGCCCCGCACTCCCTGGCGCTGATGTTGCCCCAATAGCCGGACTTGTACTCAGGGTTGATGTTGAGCTCGGAAGCTACCTCGTATTTGAACTTGTCCAGCGCGCCGAGCGCCTGGGTCAGCAGGGGCCGGTTGCGCTTCTGGCCTGCAGCCATCTCCGTCACCTCCTGAACCTAAGGTGACCCGATGACCGGAAGGCCCGCGCAAGCAAATGCGGGCACGCCTGGCGGGTGTTGGGCTCTACGGGCTCGGGGCCGCCGCCGAGGCGGAGCTTCCCAGGATGCGGCCGCGCAGCTGGTGGGCGACGCGCTTGCCGGTCACCATGTAGATGACCCGCTCCCCGATGTTGGTAGCGTGGTCGGCGATGCGCTCCAGGTAGCGGGCCGCGAAGATCAGGTTGATCGCCTGGGTGACCCGCACCATGTCCGCGCCTTTTGCCACGTATTGCATGAGCTCGTCGTACAGGGCGGCGAAAAGATCGTCGACGGGGTCGTCGGCCCGGCACACGGCCTCGGCCAGCTCGACGTCGCGGTGCACGAAGGCATCCAGGCTCTGGCGGAGCATCCGCTGGGCCATCTCGGCCAGCCGGGGGATGTCGATGAGCGGCTTGAAGAGGGGCTCCCTGGCGAGCCGCACCGCCACCTCCGCGATGTTGGTGGCGTAGTCCCCCACCCGCTCCAGGTCCGTGATCACCTTCAGCACGGTGCCGATGGTCCGCAAGTCGCCTGCCAGCGGCTGCTGCAGCGCGATCAGCCGGATGCACCGCTCCTCGAGGTCGACCTCCAGCCGGTCCACCAGGTCGTCGTCGTCGATGACCTGGGTGGCCAGCTGCCGATCGCGGTCGCGCAGCGCTTGCACCGCCAGCTCGACCGCCTTTTCCACCAGCGAGCCCATGCGCAGGATCTCCTGCTGGAGCTCGGACAGCTCTTGGTCGAACGCGCTCCTGGCCACCGGTCTCGCCCCATCCTTCCGGCTCGCCCGGCGCCGGTGGGCCGCCCGCGCGGTAACGCACCGTGCACCTTGCAGCGTAACGCGAGTATACGCCAGTAACGGCGCCCCTTCAAGGCGCCTTCGCGGGTGACGTCGCCGCCGGCAGCCAGAAGCGGAAGGTGGTACCCACCCCGACTTCGCTGTCGACCTCGATGCGCCCGCCGTGGAGTTCCACGATGTGGCGGACGATGGACAGGCCCAGGCCCGTGCCTCCCAGTTCCCGGGAGCGAGCCCGGTCCACCCGGTAAAACCGCTCGAAAATCCGGCTCAGGTGCTGCCGGGGGATACCGATGCCGGTGTCGGCCACCTCCACCCGCACCGTGCCGTCCCGCTCCGGCCTCGCCCGCACCCGGATGCTGCCGGCCATGGTGTACTTGATGGCGTTGTCCAGCAAGTTGATGAACACCTGGCGGAGCATGTCCTCGTCGCCCAGCACCGGCGGCAGTCCGGGATCGAACTCCATGGAGAGCGCGAGCCCCTTGGAGCCGGCCTTGCGGCTGAACATCTGGACGACCGCCTCGGCCACCTCCGACAGCCGGAGCGCCGCCGGATGGAACGCCGCCGTGCGCGACTCGAGTCGCGAGAGGTCCAACAGGTCGTTGATGAGCGCCACCAGCCGGTCGGTCTCCCGGGCCATGATCTCCAAGAAGCGCGTCCGGGTGGCCGCGTCCTCCGCCGCGCCCTCCTGCAGCGCCTCGATGAAACCCTTGATGGCCGTGAGCGGCGTGCGGAGCTCATGCGAGACGTTGGCCACGAAGTCGCTGCGCACCCGTTCGAGCCGCCGGAGCTCGGTCACGTCGCGCACGAGGGCCACCGCCCCCCAGGGCGTCCGGGCCCGGTCGGCCGGAGCACCTCCCGCCGCCTGTCGCGCGGCGTCCGGCGACGCGGGCGGAGCGAGCGGCGCGGCCGTCACCTGGAAAGTACGTTCGCCGGGCGTACCCACCAGGCGGAACTCCCGCACCTGCGGCTGGCCGCTTTGCAGGGTCTCGCCCACCGCGGTCGCCAGGTCGTAGCTTCGAATGGCCTCCACCAGCGGCCGGCCGAGCACGTCGGTGTCCCGGACGCCGAAGAGGCGGCTCGCCGCCTGGTTGAAGAGGATGACCCTGCCGGAGGGGTCGACGGCGATGCAGCCGTCGACGAGGCTGGCCAGCACCCCGCTCAGCTCCGCCTGCTTGCGGGACGACTCGGCCAGCGCGGCGCTGAAGCTCGACGACAGCTGGCGAAGGCGCGCCGCGAGATCCGACAGTTCCTCGGGCTGGGAGAGCAGCACCTCACTGGCCTGGCCCGACTGCATGAGCCCCACGAAGTCGGACAGCCCGTCGATGGCCGTACGGACCGACGCGACGGCCCGGCGGCTGAAGAAGACGCCCGCCCCGATGGCGGCCAGCACCGCCACCAGCACCGCCTCGTGGGCGGGCACGCCCATCCGGCCGAGCCCGCTCCAAAAGAGCGCCGCGGCGAAAAAGCCGGCGGCCGCCGCCGAGACGTGGGAGAAGAAGAGCATGCGTCGCAGGGACGGCGGGGAGAGACGTCGCCTACGCAGGGTTTTCTCGCATCCGATAACCCACGCCTCTTACGGTCTCGATGTAGCGAGGATGGGCCGGATCGTCCTCGAGCTTCTGCCGGAGGCGCACCACGTGGACGTCCACCGTCCGCGTGTCACCCGCGAAATCGTATCCCCACACCTTCTCCAGCAAGAGCTCTCGGGTCATCACGATCCCCTTGTTGGCCATGAGCATGCGCAAGAGGTCGTACTCTTTGGGCGTGAGGTCGACCGGCCGGCCCTCCACCCACACCTGGTGGCGGGCCAGGTCCATCACCACGCTGCCCGCCCGCAGCTCGTTGCCGCCCGGCGGGCCCGACGCCGCGGATCGGGCCGCCTCCTGGGCCGCCTGGGTGCGCCGCAACACCGCACGTATACGGGCGACCAGCTCGCGGGGGCTGAAGGGCTTGGTGATGTAGTCGTCGGCCCCGAGCTCCAGCCCGACCACCTTGTCGACCTCGCCCGCCTTCGCGGTCAGCATGATGATCGGGATGCTCGCCTTCTGCCGCAGCTGGCGGCAGACCTCCAGCCCGTCGAGGCCCGGCAACATGAGGTCGAGCAGCACGAGATCGGGCCGGGTCCGCTCTACCGCCTCCAGCGCCTGCGGTCCACTCGCGGCCGAGTCGGTGACGAACCCCTCCTTCTCGAGGGTGAAGCGCACCAACTCCACGATGGAAGGCTCATCGTCGACCACCAGTACCCGGTATGCCATGATCACGCCCGCCGTCGCCGCGTGTGGTTCTGCGCGCATCGTCGCCCGTCCTGCTGGCGAAGAGGGGAAGCCTCTCCAGGATTTGCGCCGTCATCTCCCGGGTCCCCACCACCCGGACGGCGGGCGTGCCGGCCCCCCCGCCCGCCCCCTCGGTCGCTCGTCCGGCGACCAGGTCGCGCGTCCGGAAGCCCTCCTGCAACGTGGCGGCCACCGCCTCTTCGATCATGGCGGCCACGTCGTCCCATTGCAGGTCGAGGCGCGCCAGCAGCGCCGCCGACAGGATGGCTCCGATGGGGTTGGCCAGCCCCTGGCCGGCAATGTCCGGGGCCGTGCCGTGGACTGGCTCGTAGAGGCCCACGGGCCCTCCGATGCTGGCCGAGGCGAGCATCCCCAGGGAGCCGGCCAGCACCGCCGCCTCGTCGCTCAGGATGTCCCCGAAGGTGTTCTCGCACAGCAACACGTCGAGCGACCGGGGCGACTGCACCAGCTTCATGGCACAGCTGTCCACGTACTGGTAGGTGCACTCGACGTCGGGGTACTCCCCGGCCAGCGACTCCACCCGTTCCCGCCACAGGCGCGAGGTCTCGAGGATGTTGGCCTTGTCCACCAGGCAGAGCTTGCGCCGCCGCTTGCGGGCCAGCTCGAAGGCGAAGCGGGCCACCCGGTCGATCTCGACGTCGGCGTACTCCATGGTGTCGAAGGCCAGGATCCGCCCGTCCTGGTCGCGCCGCCCCCGGGCCCCGTAGTAGAGCCCCCCGAGAAGCTCCCGCACGATGACCAGATCCGTCCCGCGGGCGACCTCCGGCCTCAACGGAGTCGCGTCTTCCAGCCCCTCGAACAGCCTCACGGGGCGGATGTTGGCGAAAGCGCCGAGGGCTCGCCGCAACTCGAGCAGCCCCGCCTCGGGGCGCAAGGCTCCCGGCAGGCGGTCCCAGCGGGGACCGCCCACGGCCCCCAGCAACACCCCGTCAGAGTGCAGGCAAGCCTGGATGGTGGCATCGGGCATCGGCCCCAGCCCCCGGTCGATGGCCTCCCCGCCTCCCGCCGCCCTCGTGAACCGTACCTCTCGGCCGGCAAGATTCGCAGCCTCTTCCAGGCACTGCGCCGCCGCCTCGACGACCTCCGGCCCGATGCCGTCCCCGCCGATGAGGACGACGTGCGCCGCGGAGCGCTCCGGGCGCGCCCTCATCCCCTCACCCTGTCGCACGCGCGCTTGCCTCCCGCTCCTGCAGCCGCCGGGCCACGTAGGGTACCAATCCGCCGGCCTCCAGGATCTCCCTCATGACGTCCGGCATCCGCTCCGCCACGAACGTGCGCCCGCCTGCCTCGTCGAGCACGGTGCCCGCCTCGAGGTCGATGCTCACCGTCTGCCCGCTCTGGACGGGGATGGGCTCGGGGCACTGGAGCACGGGCAGCCCCACGTTGACCGCGTTGCGGTAGAAGATCCGGGCAAAAGAGCGGGCCACCACGCAGGCGATGCCGGCCGCCTTGAGGGCGATGGGGGCGTGCTCCCGGCTGCTGCCGCTGCCGAAGTTGACGCCCGCCACCACGATGTCGCCCGGCCAGATCCGCTCCCTCAAGCTGGGGTCCAGGTCCTCGAAGACGTGCCGGGCGAGTTCCTGGGGATCCGACGTGGTGAGGTAGCGGGCCGGGATGATCACGTCGGTGTCCACGTGGTCGCCCACCACCCACACCCGGCCCCGGACGGTGCGCGGTATGGCCGTCATGCCGCCTCACCTGCCACTTCCAGGAAGTCTTTCTCCGTCAGGCCCAGCTCTTCGGGAGAAGCGATACGGCCCATCACCGCAGAGGCCGCGACGACGGCCGGGCTGGCCAGGTAGATCTCGCTCTCCCGGTGCCCCATCCGTCCCACGAAGTTGCGGTTGCTGGTCGAGATCGCCCGCTCGCCCCTGGCCAGCACCCCCATGTGCGCGCCCAGGCAGGGGCCACAGGTGGGCGTGCTGACCGCGGCTCCCGCCTCGACGAAGCAATCGAGCAACCCCTCCGCCATGGCCTGCCGGTAGACGCGCTGGCTCGCCGGAATCACGATCATCCTCACGTCCTGGTGCACGCGCCGCCCCCGCAGCACCCGGGCCGCCAGCCGCAGGTCCTCGATCCGCCCGTTGGTGCACGACCCCACGAAGGCCTGGTCGATGCGGACGCCGAGCGCGGCCGCTTCACTGACGGGCCGGGTGTTTTCCGGCAGGTGAGGGAAGGCCACCTGGGGCTCGACCCGGCTCACGTCGATCTCGACCTCGCCGGCGTACCGGGCGCCGGGATCGCCCCGGAAGATGCGGGGCGGGCGGCGGGCTCTCCCCTCCTCCCAGGCGAGGGTGACCTCGTCGACCTCGAAGATGCCGGTCTTGGCCCCCGCCTCGATGGCCATGTTGGCCATCGTGAACCGGCCCTCCATGCTGATGTCCCGCACGGCCTCGCCGGTATACTCCAGGGCCTGGTAGAGCGCCCCGGCCACGCCGATCCTTCCGATCGTGTGCAGGACGAGATCCTTCGCCGTGACCCAAGGCTTGCGCCGCCCGTAGTAGACCACCCGGAGCGTCTCCGGCACCCGCAGCCACGTCTCCCCCAGCGCCATGGCCGCGGCGATGTCGGTCGAGCCCATGCCCGTGGCGAAACAGCCCAGCGCGCCGTTGGTGCACGTGTGGGAGTCGGCGCCGATGACCACGTCGCCCGGCACGACCAGCCCCTCTTCGGGGAGCAGGACGTGCTCGATGCCCATCCGCCCGATTTCGAAGAAGTAAGGGAGATCTTGCTCCCGGGCGAACTGCCGCATGGCCTGGATGTTGGCCGCCGCCTGGATGGTGGGGCTCGGGGCGAAGTGGCTCGGGACCATCGCCACCGCTTCCCGATTGAAGACGCGCCTGGCCCCCATACGGTAGAACTCCTGGATGCTGATGGGTGCCGTCACGTCGTTGGCCAGGATCATGTCGACCCGGGCATGGACGATCTCCCCCGCCCGCACCTCTCGCCTGCCGCTGTGATCGGCCAGGAGTTTCTCGACCAGCGTCATGGCCATAGCGGCCTCACCCCCCGCTCGCCGGCGCCGGCGCCGGCTCGCTTGCCTGGAAGTGCGCGGCGGCCGGGGCTTCCGCCCCCGCCTGGTGCGCGTAGGTCATGCGGTTGACGGCCTGCAAATAAGCTCGGGCGCTGGCCTCGAGCACATCCGTGCTGGCCGCCCTGCCCACGAACACCTGCCCGTCGTCCCGTACTCGCACCGTCACCTCGCCCATGGCGTCCTTGCCCGAGGTCACCGCCTGGAGCTGGTAGCTCACGAGCTCGGCCCGGATGGCACCGGCTCGCTCGATGGCCCGGTACAGGGCGTCCACCGGGCCGTCCCCGCAGGCGGCCTCCTGAACGAGCTCGCCCGTGTCCGCCAGGCGCAACCGTACCGTGGCGGTGGGGACCGACCCCGTGCCGCTCGCCACGTGGAAGTACTCGAGCAGGTAGCGCTCCGGCACGCTGACGGTGCGGTGCTCCTCCACCAGCGCCACCAGGTCCCGGTCGGTCACCGACTTCTTGCGGTCGGCGAGCTGCATGAGGCGCTCGTAGATGACGGCGAGGTCGGCGTCGCTGACCTGGTAGCCGAGTTCCTCGAGGCGATGGCGGACGGCGTGACGCCCCGAATGCTTCCCGAGCACCAGCCGGCTCTGGGCCTGGCCCACCCACTCGGGCCGCATGATCTCGTAGGTACGGCGTTCCTTGAGCATCCCGTCCTGGTGGATGCCGGCCTCATGGGCAAACGCGTTATCCCCCACGATGGCCTTGTTGGGCTGCACGACGATGCCCGTCAGCTGGCTCACGAGCCGGCTCGTGCGATAGAGCTGCTCGGTCACGATGCCCGTCTCGAACGGGAAGCGGTCCTGGCGGGTCTTGAGCGCCATGACCACCTCTTCGAGCGCGGCGTTGCCGGCCCGTTCGCCGATGCCGTTGATGGTCCCCTCGACCTGGCGGGCCCCCGCCTCCACGGCGGCCAGCGTGTTGGCCACCGCCAGCCCCAGGTCGTCGTGGCAGTGGGCGCTCAAGGTGGCCCGCTCGATCCCGGAGGTGTGGGCCTTCACGTACCGGAAGAGCTCCGCATACTCGCTCGGGGTCGCATACCCCACCGTGTCGGGGATGTTGATGATGGTCGCCCCGGCCGACAAGACCGCCTCGAAGACCCGGCACAGGAAGTCGGGGTCGCTGCGGGTGGCATCCTCTGCCGAGAACTCCACCTCGTCGGCCAGCCCTGCGGCCAGCCGTACGGACTCCCGGGCGATCTGCAGGACCTCCTCCGGGCTCTTGCGGAGCTTGTACTGCATGTGGATGGGCGACGTGGCGACGAAAACGTGGATGCGGCTGCGGGCCGCGCCCTTGACGGCCTCCCCCGCCGCCTCGATGTCCCGCGGGTTGCCCCGGGCGAGCACGGCAATGGTCGGCCGGCGCACCTGGCGGCATATCTCCTGGACAGCGGCCAGCTCGCCGGGCGAGGCCGCCGGAAAGCCGGCCTCGATGACGTCGACGCCCAGTGCGTCGAGCTGGCGGGCCACCTCGAGCTTCTCCAGCTCGTTGAGGCTGGCCCCCGGCGACTGCTCGCCGTCCCGCAGGGTCGTGTCGAAAACCTGGATGCGCACCACCGCTGTCGATACCCCCCAACGGCGCCGGCGCCACCGGTACGTCCCGCTACCACTCCACGACCCGGATGTCCCAGAGGTCCGGGATGCGGCGCAAGGTCTCCACCACCCCGGGCGGGACCTCCTGGTCGACCCCGACGACCATGACCGCATGGCCGCCCGGGCGGTCCCTGCCCACCTGCATGTAGGCGATGTTGATCTGGTGCTGGCCCAGGATGGTGCCGACCTTCCCGATGATGCCGGGCCTGTCCTGATGCGACGAAACCAGCAAGTAACCCGACTCCTCCACGTCGATGCGGTATCCGTTGATCGCCACGAGGCGGGGCCGGCCGTCGTCCCCCACGTGCCCGGCCACGCTCACTTCGGCCGAGTCGCTCCCCCGGGGACGGGACCGCAGCAGGATCAAGGCCCCCGTGGCCGCTTCCTGCTCCTTCAAGGCCCCGTGGCTGTGGGTCTCCACCACCTCCATGCCGCGCTCCCTCGCGAGCACGGGGGCGCTGGCCAGTGTCACGCCTTCCTGCATGACGGGGGTCAGCACACCCCACAAGACCGCAGCGGTGAGGGCCCCGCTCTCGGGAGCGTGGGCGAGCTCCCCGCGGTACACGATCTCCAGCCGGGCCATCGCCTCAGGGCCGAAGAGCTCCGCGAACGCCCGGCCCAACCGGCGCGCCAGCTCCACGTGGTGACGGGCCCTCGGCCAGCGCTCCGGCGGAATGGAGGGAAGGTTGACGGCGCTGTGAGGCAGCTCTCCGGAGAGCACCCTCAGCACCTCCTCCGCCACGGTGCGCGCCGCGCTCGCCTGCGCCTCCCGGGTACTGGCGCCCAGGTGCGGAGTCATGACCACGTTGGGCAGGCCGAACAGAGGGCTGTCGGCCGGCAACGGCTCGGTCTCGTACACGTCGAGCGCCGCCCCGGCCAGCCGGCCCTGTGCGAGCGCCCGGGCAAGGGCGGCCTCGTCGACGATGCCGCCGCGAGCGCAGTTGACCAGGTAAGCGGTCGGCCGCAACCGGGCCAGGCGGGACGCGTCGAGGAGGTGGCGGGTGCGAGGCGTGAGCGGACAGTGGATGCTGACAAAATCGCACCGCTCCAGCATGGGATCGAGATCCATGAGCTCGACGCCGAGCTGCGCTGCCCGCTCGCCCGTCACGTACGGGTCGTGGGCCACCACCGTCATGCCCATGGCGCGCGCCCGGCGCGCCACTTCGGTGCCGATGCGGCCCAGCCCCACCAGGCCCAGGGTCTTGCCCGCCAGCTGGACCCCCATGAACCGATGGCGCTCCCAGCGCCTCTCCGATGCGAGGGAATGGTGGGCCCAGGGAATGCGCCGGGCCACCGCGAGCATCAGCGCCAGCGCGTGCTCGGCAGCCGCCACGGTATTGGCCTCAGGGGTGTTGACCACGACGACCCCGCGCCGGGTCGCCGCCTCCACGTCGATGTTGTCGACGCCCGTGCCGGCGCGGCCCACCACGCGCAGGCGCTTGCCGGCTTCCAGCACGGCGGCGTCGACCCGGGTCTCGCTGCGCACGACGAGGGCGTCGTACTCGCCAATGCGGGCGAGCAGCGCCGCCCGGTCCGGATCGTGACGGACGTCGACCTCCGCCCCTGCCTGCCGCAGCCGTTCCACGCCGGCCTCGTCCAGCGGATCGGCCACCAGGACGCGCGTCATGGCCGCGCCCCTTGCCGCTCCAGCCAGACCGCCTGGGCGGCCGCCACGCCCTTACCCGGAGCGCTCACCGGCGCCCCGGTGCGCGCCAGCGCCATTTCGGCCGCCGCCACCGCGTTGATCATGTCGAGCGGCGTGGCAAACCCCATGTGCCCCACCCGCAGGATCTGGCCCGCAAGGCGCCCCTGCCCACCGCTGAACACGACGCCCAGCTCCTGGAGCGCCACCCGCCGCACCGCCTCCACGTCGACGCCGGCCGGCGGGCGCACGGCGGTCACCGTGGGAGAGGCGAAGCGATCCTCGACCATGAGCTCCCATCCGTCTGCCTCGAGCCCGGCTCGCACCATGTCGCGCATGAGCCGGTGCCGGGCGAATCGCTCCTCGGGCGCCTCCCGGGCCATCAGATCCAGGGCCTCGTCCACCGCGTAGACGACGGAGACGGCGGGCGTCCAGGGAGTCTGGCCCTTCTCGAACATGCGCCGGTGGGCCGCCAGATCGAGGTAGTAGCGGCTCGCCCGGCTGGTCTCCGCCCGCTGCCAGGCACGGCGCGACAGGGCCACGAAGGCGAGCCCCGGCGGCGCCATGATGCACTTTTGAGAGGCGCTCACCACCGCGTCCAGCCCCCAGGCGTCCATGGAGAGAGGAGCGCCGCCCAGGCCGCTGACCGAGTCCACCACCACGAGCGCGTCGGGGGCCACCTGGTCCCGGACGCGGGCGATGGCCTGCAGATCGTTGAGCACCCCGGTGGACGACTCGTTGTGGGTCGTGAAGATGGCCCGCACGCCCGGGGTCTCGCGCAGCCGCTCTCCCAGCTGCTGCGGGTCGACCCCCGTGTGCCACGGGTACTCCATCACCTCGACCTGGGCGCCGAAGGCCGTGGCGATCTCCACCCACCGGTGCCCGAAGACGCCCCCCTCGAGCACCAGCACGCGATCGCCGGGGGAAACGAGGTTGGCGCACGCCGCTTCCATCCCCGCCGTGCCTGAGCCGGTCAGGATCGCGACGTACTGCTCCGTCCCCACGAGTCGCTGGAGCCGCTCCGTCACCCTCGCCAGGATCGCCTTGAACTCCGGCCCTCGATGATTGATCATGGGCCGGGACATCGCCCGCAACACCGACGGCGGTACCGGCGTGGGCCCTGGGATCCGTAGCTCTTGCTTTTCCTGCAACCAGTGCGTCGACACCGTCATCCAGCCGCCTTTCCCGGGAAATGGTCAGGCGACCATCTTCGCCGCACGACCGGCCTACCCTTGCCCGTCCCGGGACGGGCCTGCCTCCCGCGCTCCGGCCTCGGCCAGGAGCTGGCCGACGACCTCCTTCGCCTCCTGGGGGGTTTCGATCCAGGGCATCATGAAGCGCAGCCGCCGGCCCACTTCCTCGATGGGGTGCCGCGCCTGCGCGTAGCGCAGGGCGTTCATGACGGGGCGGCCTGCCTGGTTCTCCAGGATCCACTCCCTGGCGAAGCGGCCCGAGCGGATCTCTTCGAGCACCGACCTCATGCTCTGGCGCACGCGATCGTCGATGACCTTGCGGCCCACGGTCAGGTCACCGTACTCGGCGGTGTCAGAGATGGAGTGCCGCATCCAGGCGATGCCGCCTTCGTACATGAGGTCGACGATGAGCTTCATCTCGTGCAGGCACTCGAAGTAAGCCACCTCGGGCTGGTACCCGGCCGCCACCAGCGTGTCGAAGCCGGCCCGCACCAACTCCGTCATCCCGCCGCAGAGCACCGCCTGCTCCCCGAAGAGGTCCGTCTCGGTCTCCTCCGCGAACGTGGTCTCGAGCACCCCGGCCCGCGTGGCGCCGATCGCCTTGGCGTACGCGAGGGCAAGCGATCGGGCGTGGCCGGTGGCGTCCCGATGCACCGCGAAGAGCGCAGGGACTCCCTTCCCCTCCTGGTACATGCGGCGCACCAGATGGCCCGGGCCCTTGGGCGCCACCATGAAGACGTCCACGTCCTGGCCCGGACGGATCTGGCCGAAGTGAACGTTGAACCCGTGGGAAAACCCCAGCGCCTTGCCCGCCGCCAGCGCCGGGCGAATCTCCTCGAACACCTGCGGCGCCACGTGGTCCGGCACCAGGAGCTGGACGACGTCGGCCTGTTGAGCCGCCTCCCGGGGCGGCACCACCTCCCACCCGTCTTCCCGGGCCCGGCGGTAGTTGCGGCTGCCGGGGCGGTTGGCCACCACCACGCGGACCCCGCTGTCCCTCAGGTTGAGGGCATGAGCGTGGCCCTGGCTTCCGTACCCCACGATGGCGACGGTCCTGGAACGGAGCACCTCGAGATCGGCGTCCGGGTCGTAGTAAAGCCGAGCGGCCATGTCAGATCACCCGCACCCCTTCCGATGCAAGTTTGCTCGGTGGCACGCCTCCCGCCGGCCCGGCCGTGCGCGCTACCCGCCCCGGACGAGCCATGGCGACCGTGCCGCTGCGTACCAGCTCCTTGAACCCGAAGGCCCGCAGGATCCGCAAAGCGGCCTCGACATCGGCCGTGGGGCCGGTCAGTTCGACCGTCACCGACTCCTCTCCCACGTCTACCAGCCGGGCCCCCACGAGCTGAGCCATCTGCGCCGCCTCGAGCCGCCGGGAGGCGTCGGCGGCCAGCCGCACCAGGACCAGCTCCCTTTCGATCGGCTCGTCGTCGGTGATGTCGCTCACCTTGATGACGTCGACGAGCTTGTGGAGCTGCTTGGTCACCTGCTCGACGCCCGGCTCGTCTTCGTCGAGCACCAGCGTCATCCGGGCGAGCGCCGGGTCGTCGGTGGCGCCGACGGCCACGCTCTGGATGTTGAAGCCGCGCCGGGAGAAGAGCGCCGACACCCTCGTCATGACCCCCGGCTGGTTGCGCACCAGCACTGCCAGCACCCGCCGCATTCACTCCACCCGGCCCTTCACGCCGGTCATCTCGTCGATGGCCCGGCCGGGCGGCACCATGGGCAGGACGAGCGCGGACGGGTCGACCACGACGTCCAGCACGTAGGGTCCGGGGGCGGCCAGCGCCTCGGCCAGCGCGGCGGTCATCTCCTCCGGGCGGTCGACCCTGCGTCCGGGCACTCCGAAGCCTCGAGCGATGGCGACGAGGTCCGGCCCCGGCGGCAGGAGGCTCTCCGCGTAGCGGCCTTCATAGAAGATCTCCTGCCACTGGCGCACCATCCCGAGAGCACCGTTGTTGATCACGACGATGGGAAGGGGCAACTGCAGCTGCGCCGCCACGGCCAGCTCCTGCACCGTCATCAGGAAGCCGCCGTCACCCACGACCGCCACCACGGGCCGGTCCGGCACGGCCAGGCGCGCCCCGATGGCCGCAGGAAGCCCGAACCCCATGGCGCCGAGGCCGCCCGACGTGATCTGCAGCCGAGGGGCCTGGAACCGGTAGAACTGCGCCACCCACATCTGGTGCTGGCCCACGTCGGTCACCACCACCGCTTCCCCTGCGGTGAGGGTGTCGAGGGCGACGACGACGTCCTGGGGAGCGACGACGCCCGGGGTGCGCTCGTACAGGAGCGGGTACTCGTCCTGCCAGGTGCGGATCTGCTCCAGCCACGCGTCGTGGCCGGCAGGGGCGACCAGGGGGATGAGCTCTTCGAGGACCCGGCGAGCGTCGCCGACGATGGGCACGTCCACCGCAACGTTCTTGCCGATCTCCGCGGGGTCGACGTCGATGTGGATCTTGCGGGCACCGGGGGCAAACCGCGTGACGTCGCCGGTCACCCGGTCGTCGAAGCGGGCACCCACGGCGATGAGCAGATCCGCGTGCTGGACGGCGTAGTTGGCCCAGGCGGCGCCGTGCATGCCCAGCATCCCGAGGGAAAGCGGGTGGCGCCCCGGCACGGCACCGAGGCCCATCAGCGTCATGACCACAGGGATCTGGGCCCGCTCGGCGAGCTCCACGACCAACTCGCCCGCTCCCGCCGTGACGACTCCGCCCCCCACGTACAACAGGGGCCGCCGCGACTCTTCGACCAGCCGCGCGGCCGCCTCGATCTGGCGCGGGTGGCCCGCTGTCGTCGGGCGGTACCCGGGCAGGTCGAGCGGCGGCGGGTACGGCATCCACCGGACGCGCTCGTTGGCCACGTCCTTGGGGAGGTCGATGAGCACCGGGCCGGGCCGCCCGGTACGGGCGATGTAGATGGCCTCGTGGACGACCGACGGGATGTCGCAAGCCCTGCGAACGGAATAGTTGTGCTTGGTGATGGGCATGGTCACCCCGCACACGTCCGCCTCCTGGAACGCATCCCGCCCGATCGCGCTGGTCGCCACCTGGCCGGTGATGGCCAGGACCGGCACAGAGTCCATGTGGGCGCTGGCGAGGCCCGTCACCAGGTTGGTGGCTCCCGGGCCGGAGGTCGCCATGCAGACCCCCACCCGGCCCGAAGCCCGGGCGTACCCTTCCGCCATGTGCGCGGCACCCTGCTCGTGGCGGACGAGCACGTGGCGAGGCCGCCCGATCCGGTACAGGGCGTCGTAGACCGGCATGATCGCCCCGCCCGGGTACCCGAAGACGACCTCGACCCCCTCTTCCACCAGCGCCCAGATGAGTGCTTCGGCACCGCTCACCTCCTGGCCGGGCGCGATGCCGGCCGGCGCCTCGGTGCGGGACAGTCGGTGTCCCTCCGGCGCGTTGTTTGGCCCTCGAGCCGTATCGATACCCATCGCTTCGCCCCCTGCCCACGGAAATGCGAAAAGCCCCTGCCGCCCGGTCTATGCGGGCGACAGGGGCGACAGCACTCGGTGCCTCGCGGTACCACCCTGCTTCGGATCCCGGCGGGGATCCCTCGGACGCTTCACCGCCCGGCCCGGCGGTAAAGCCTGCGCGATAACGGGCGCTCCCGCCCGGGCCTACTGGGGCACTCGGCGGCCCGTTGGGCCCGGAGGCTCCGGGGTGAGTTCGAGGAGGGGCCAGGCGCCGGCTCCCACCACCCGCCGGCTCTCTCTAAAACGGCCTTCCCGCTTCCCCTACTGCTCCCCATCGTCGCCGTTGGCCACCGGGACGATCCTGCCCGGCAGCAACTGTTGGGCACCACTATACGCACGACCCGGGGAGCAGTCAAGCAGTCGGCTTTCGAATTTACGAACCGTTTACATCGCTCGCGCTCGCCCCGGCGCGCTAGGCCCGGGCCTTCGCCACGTTCTTGAGCCGGCGCCCGAAGGCCCGGGCCTCCTCATCGCCGCCGAGCTCGGCGAAGTCCTCGACCCAGGCGCCTTGCTTCTCGAGGGCCGCCATGAGCTGCTTGAGCGCCTTTGCCCACCCGAAGCCGCTGCGGCGCACGAAAGCCGCCGTACGCTTGCCCTCCAGGCGGGTACACCGAGTCAAAGCTTCTGCCACGTCGTCGGCGATGCGGCCCCGGACGAGCCCCAGAGAAGGGCTACCCACGCAGACCAGATCGTAGGCTGCGACGCTGATGGGCTGCGTCCGAGATGGGTCCACCTGCATCAGATCCGCACGGATGTTTTCGGCCTCGAGCCCTTCGGCCAGGGCCTTGGCCAGGGCCGTCAGGTTACCGACCGAGCTGTAGAGGACAAGGGCCCGCACCGGCCATCTCCACCTCTTGCCAGGCGCTCTCCCGGGAGATTCGTCCCGGCGGGCGCAACTCCCTTGTGGCCCTACCTTGACATGGGGTCCGGAGCCTCATGCAGCGCCGGCAGCGGAGGGCGGCTCAGGCCATCCGCCCATCTCGCGAAGGCGTACCCTGGCTTGCGCGATGGCCTGTCGCACGGCCGAAGGCGCCGTACCTCCCGGGAGCGAACGGGCCTCGAGGGCCGCCTCGAACGTCAGCCGCTCTTTCACCTCGTTCCCGAACAGGGGCGAGTGTCGCCGCAGATCTTCCGGCGAGAGGCCGGTCAGGGCCACTCCCCGCCGGGCCGCCTCCTGCACGACGTTGCCCACGATCCGGTGCGCCTCGCGAAAGGGCATGCCCCGGCGGGCGAGGTAATCGGCGAGCTCCGTCGCCAGCATGTCCGGCGTGCAGGCCTGCCGCATCCGATCTCGCCGGAAACGCACGGACCCCATGAGTTCGGCCGCCATCTCCAGGGATGCCACGGTCTGATCCACGGCGTCGAAGAGCGGTTCCTTGTCCTCCTGGAGGTCCCGGTTGTAAGCGAGCGGCAGCCCCTTCAGCACCATGAGGAGCCCCACGAGGTGCCCGGCCACCCGCCCGGCTCGCCCGCGCATCAGTTCGGCCGCGTCGGGGTTTTTCTTCTGGGGCATCATGCTGGAGCCGGTGGCGAGGCGATCGGGCAACTCCACGAAGCCGAAGGCGGGATGGTTCCAGAGGACGAGCTCCTCTCCCAGCCGGCTCAGGTGCATCATGATCACGGCGGCGGCGTACAGCACGTCGAGCACGAAGTCGCGGTCCGAGACGGCGTCCAGGCTGTTGGGGCAAAGCGCGTGGAAGCCGAGCTCGGCCGCCACCGATGCCCGGTCCAGCGCGAAGGCGGCGCCGGCCAGGGCTCCCGCCCCCAGCGGCAACACCGAGGCCCGGCCGTGCGCCTCCCGCAACCTCTGCCGGTCCCGAAAGAGCATCTCCACGTACGCCATCAGGTGATGGCCCAGGGTCACCGGCTGGGCCGGCTGCAGGTGAGTCAGCCCCGGCAACAGCGTCTGCGCTTCCTGCTCGGCTCGATCGAGCAGCGTCTCTTGCAGCGAAGCCGCCGCCCGATCGAGCAGCACGCACGCCTCGCGGGCGTACAATCGCAGGTCGGTCGCTACCTGGTCGTTACGGCTGCGGGCCGTGTGCAGTTTGAGCGCTACCGGGCCGATCCGCTCGTGGAGCAGGCGCTCGACGGCGGAGTGGACGTCCTCGTCGGGGCCGTCCAGGAGCTCCGGACGGGCAGCGATCTCGTCCTCGAGCGTCTCGAGGCCGGCGACGATCCGGTCCGCCTCCTCGGGCCGCAGGATCCCGCAGCGCCCCAGCATACGGGCGTGCGCCCGGCTGGCCCGGACGTCGTGGCGCCAGAGCCGGCGGTCGTACGAGAGCGAGGCGGTGTAACGCCACATCCGCTCGTCGGGCGCCTCGGTGAAGCGCCCGCCCCACATGGAGGCCTCCGGGCCGCTCATCGTGCGGCCGCCACCCCCTCGTGCAGCCGGGCCTCGAGGCGGGACTGCACGAGCTGCGGCAGCCCGAACAGGGCGATGAACCCCTCGGCGTCCTTCTGCCGGTAGACCCCGTCGGCGCCGAAGGTGGCCAGCGCGTGGTCGTACAGCGAGTAAGGCGAGCGGCGGCCGGTGACCTGCACGTTGCCCTTGTACAGCCGCAGCTTGACCGTACCCGTCACGTGACGCTGGGTCTCTTCCACGAAGGCGTCCAGTGCCCGCTTGAGCCCCGAGTACCACTGCCCGTAGTAGACCAGTTCGGCGTAGCGGACGGCCACCATCTCCTTGAAGTGCAGCGTCTCGCGGTCGAGGGTCAGGCTCTCGAGCTCCCGGTGGGCGACGTGCAGGAGCGTGCCGCCCGGCGTTTCGTAGACACCCCTGGACTTCATGCCCACGACCCGGTTTTCCACGATGTCGACCCGGCCGACCCCGTGGCGGGCGGCGACGGCGTTGAGGGCGTCGAGGAGCTGGTGCGCCGCCATTTGTCGCCCGTCGAGCTGGACGGGGTATCCGGCCTCGAAGGCGATGGTCACCTCTTCGGGCACGTCGGGCGCCCGCGACGGGTCGACGGTCCACTGGAACATCGAGGGATCGGGCGCCCGGTCCGGATCCTCGAGGATGCCGCCCTCGTAGCTGATGTGCCACAGGTTACGGTCGACGCTGTACGGTTTTTCGGCCGTGACCGGCACCGGGATGCCCCGGGCCCTGGCGTAGGCCATCTCGTCCTCGCGGGAGCGCAGGTCCCATTCCCGCCAGGGAGCGATCACCTTCAAGTCCGGCGCCAGCGCCCGGTAGGCCAGCTCGAAGCGCACCTGGTCGTTGCCCTTGCCCGTGCACCCGTGGGCCAGCGCGTCGGCCCCTTCCTCCCGGGCCACCCTGACCTGGCACGCCGCGATCAGGGGCCGGGCGAAGCTCGTACCCAGGAGGTAGCGCCCCTCGTACACGGCCCCCGCTCGCAGCACCTGGAAGGCGTACTCCCGAGCGAAGGCTTCCCGGACGTCCTCCACGACCGCCTTGCTCGCTCCGCTGCGCCTGGCCTTTTCGGCGATCGCCTGGAGATCCTCTCCCTGGCCCACGTCGGCGATCATCGCGACCACGTCGCAACCATAGGTCTCCCGCAGCCAGGGGATCATCACCGACGTATCCAGTCCCCCGGAGTAAGCCAGCACCACCTTGTGCACCTGTCCTGCCATCGCCACTGCCACCCCTCCCCGCTCCCAAGGCTCTTCAAGTACGCTGAAGCCCCGTCACGGCGGGGCTCCCCGCCCGCCTCGGCAGGCGGGCCGTGTAATCCTGCAGGGCCACCGGGCTCGGTACCTCCCCGGCCTGCAGCGCCACCAGGGCCTCGGCCAGCGCCCCGGCGAGATCCAGCGACGTGAAGCACGGCACCTTGAACTCCACCGCGGCCCGGCGCAGCTTGAAACCGCTCCGCTGCGGGATCCGACCTCGGGTCGGCGTGTTGACCACCAGGTCGACCTGTCCCGCCCGTACCAGATCCACCACGTCGGGGTGGCCTTCGCCGATCTTGTGGACGAAGTCGGCAGGGATGCCCTGCGCCTCCAGGAACCGGCGAGTCCCCTCCGTCGCCACGATGCGGTATCCCGCCTCCACCAGCCTTCGCACGATGGGCAGCGCCTCTTCCTTGTCCTTGTCGGCCAGCGTGACGAGCGCCTTGCCACCCGAGGCCCGCACCTGCAGCCCCGCCGCCACCAGCGCCTTGTACAGCGCCCACGGGTAGGTCCCGTTGAGGCCCAGCACCTCGCCCGTCGACTTCATCTCGGGCCCCAGGAAGACGTCCACGTCGTCCAGCTTGTCGAAGGAGAAGACCGGCGCCTTGACCGCCACGTAGGGAGGCGGCGTATCGGGGCCGTAGATCAGCCCGTCGGGCCATCCCAGGCGCTCCAGGCTCTCGCCCATGATGACCTGGGTGGCAAGCGCCACCAGCGGCACGCCGGTCACCTTGCTGATGAACGGCACCGTGCGGCTCGCACGGGGGTTGGCCTCCAGCACGTAGATGCGGCCCTGGCTGATGACGAACTGCACGTTGAGCAACCCCCGCACGCCCAGCGCCAGCGCCAGCTCCCGGGTGTGAGCCGCGATGGCCGACGCCTGCTCGGGCGTGACGTGGACCGGGGGAAAGACGGCGGTGGAATCGCCCGAGTGGATCCCGGCCCGCTCGATGTGCTCCATGATGGCGGGGATCACGACCCGGGTGCCGTCGGAGACCGCGTCCACCTCGATCTCCCGGCCCGGCAGGTAGCGGTCGAGGAGCACCGGGTGGTCGGGGCTGACCCGGACCGCCATCTGCATGTACTCCAGGAGTTCGTCCTCGCTGTGGCAGATCTCCATGGCGCGGCCGCCGAGGACGTACGAGGGCCGGACCATGAGCGGATAGCCGATCTTGTTGGCGACCCCCAGGGCTTCCTCCACGCTGGAGGCGCTGGCTCCCTCTGCCTGGGCGATGCCGAGGGCCGCCACGAGCTCGGCGAAGCGCCGGCGGTCCTCGGCCAGGTCGATGGCCTCCGCGCTGGTGCCCAGCACCGGCACCCCCGCCTCGGAGAGCGGCTTGGCCAGGTTGATGGCCGTCTGCCCTCCGAACTGCACGATGACGCCGAGCGCCCGCTCCCGGCGCACCACCTCCAGCACGTCCTCCAGGGTCAGCGGCTCGAAGTAGAGGCGATCCGAGGTGTCGAAGTCGGTGCTGACCGTCTCGGGGTTGTTGTTGACGATGACCGCCTCGTACCCCAGGCGCTGCAAGGCCCAGACCGAGTGCACCGAGCAGTAGTCGAACTCGATCCCCTGCCCGATCCGGATGGGCCCGGCGCCCAACACGACGACGCGGGGCCGGCGCCCCTCGCTCACCTCGTCCTCCTGTTCGTAGGTGGAGTAGAAGTACCCCGTGCGGGCCTCGAACTCTGCGGCGCACGTGTCGACGCTCTTGAAAACGGGCCGTACCCCGGCCCGCTCTCTCGACTCCCGCACCTCTTTCTCCGTGCAGCCCACGAGAGCGGCCAGCCTCCGGTCGGAGAAGCCCATCCGCTTGTACAGCCGTAGCGCGCCCGGCAGCAGGCCGGGCTCCTCTTCGAGCGCATGCTCCGCCTGCACGAGCTCGTGCAAGACCGCCAGGAAGTACGGCGCCACCCCGGAGAGCTGGTGCATCTCCTCGATCCCGAAGCCGCGCCGCAACCCCTCGGCGAGCGCCCACAGTCGCCGGTCGTCGGCCGCTTGCACGAGCCGCCGCAGGTCGCCGTCGGTCATCCGGGCGATCTCCGGGTGGTACAGCCCGTCGTACCCGGCCTCGAGCGAGCGGACCGCCTTCTGGAGCGCCCCGGCGAAGGTGCGGTCGATGGCCATCACCTCGCCCGTTGCCTTCATCTGGGTGCCCAGGCTCCGGTCCGCCAGCGGGAACTTGTCGAAGGGCCACCGGGGGATCTTGACCACCACGTAGTCCAGCACGGGCTCGAACGCGGCCGTCGTGGCGCCGGTCACCGCATTGGGGATCTCGTCGAGGGTGAGCCCGACGGCGATCTTGGCCGCCACCCGGGCGATGGGGTACCCGGTCGCCTTGGAAGCGAGGGCCGAGGAACGGCTCACCCGAGGATTGACCTCGATGACGTAGTAGCGCCCGGATCCGTCAGGAGCCAGCGCGAACTGCACGTTGCACCCGCCCTGGATGCCGAGCGCCCGGATGATCTTGAGCGAGGCCGTTCGCAGCGCCTGGTACTCGCGATCGGTGAGGGTCTGGCTGGGAGCCACCACGATGCTGTCGCCCGTGTGGATCCCCATGGGGTCGAAGTTCTCCATGTTGCAGACGGTGATGCAGTTGTCGGCGCCGTCTCGCATCACCTCGTACTCGATCTCTTTCCAGCCCACGACGCTCTTCTCGACGAGCACCTGGCCGATGAGGCTGCGCTTGAGGCCTCGCGTCACCACCTGCTGCAGCTGCTCGGGCCGCCGGGCAACGCCTCCGCCCGTCCCCCCCAGCGTGTAGGCCGGGCGCACGATGACCGGGTAGCCGATCTCCTCCGCAAAGGCCAGCGCCTGTTCTACGGAGGTGACGATACGGCTTTCCGGGACGCTCTCCCCGATGGCCAGCATGGTGGTCTTGAACTGTTCCCGGTCCTCGGCCCGCTCGATGGCCGCAAGGGGCGTGCCCAACAGCTCGACGCCGAGGCGGTCGAGCACGCCGCGGCGGGCGAGTTCGAACGCCAGGTTGAGGCCCGTCTGGCCGCCGAGGGTCGGAAGCAGGCCGTCGGGGCGTTCTTGCTCCAGGATCCGCTCCAGGACTTCGGCCACCAGCGGCTCCAGGTAGATGCGATCCGCCATGTGCTCGTCGGTCATGATGGTGGCGGGGTTGGAATTGACGAGCACCACCTCCAGGCCCTCTTCCCGCAGGGCCCGGCACGCCTGGGTACCGGCGTAGTCGAACTCGGCCGCCTGCCCGATCACGATGGGCCCCGAGCCGATGACCATCACTTTGTGGAGATCCGTGCGCTTCGGCATGACGTGCGGGCTTGCCTCTTTACCCCTTTTCCCCGGCCGCTTCCAGGATGGCGGCCCCGAGAATGTCCACGGCCTCGTCGATCTCGGCCGGACCGACCACGAGCGGCGGGAGCATCCGGACGGTGGTGGGCCCCACCGCGTTGACCAAGAGCCCGCGCCGCAGGGCGGCCTCTACCACGGCGGCGGCCGGTACGTCCGTCTCCACGCCGACCATCAGGCCCAGGCCGCGGATCTGGCGCACGTGCCCGGTACGGGAGGACATGGACTGCAACTTCCCGCTCAGGTAGCGCCCCATCGCGTCGGCACGGCCGACCAGCCCCTCCTCCTCGATGACCTGCAGCGTCGCCAGGGCCGTGGCCGCCACCAGGGGGTTGCCTCCGAACGTGGAGGCGTGCTGGCCGGCCTGCAGCACGGAGGCCGCCGGTTCCCGGGCGAGCAGGGCGCCGATGGGCGTGCCCCCTCCGAGTGCCTTGGCCAGGGCGACCGCATCGGGGACGATCCCGAAGTGCTCGAAGGCGAACAGCCGCCCCGTACGGCCCAACCCCGTCTGGACCTCGTCCAGGATCAGGAGCGCCCCGGCCCTGTCCGCGATCTCCCGGGCCGCCCGCAGGAAGGCCGGATCCGCAGGGTACACCCCGCCCTCGCCCTGGACCGGCTCCAGCAGGATGGCCGCCGTGGACGGGCCCACGGCCCCGGCAAGGGCGGCGGCGTCGTTGAAGGGCACGGTGCGGAAGCCCGGCACCAGAGGCTCGAAGGGCTCCTGGTACTTGCGCTGCCCCGTGGCCGACAACGCGCCCAGGGTACGCCCGTGGAACGAGCGCTCGGCGGTCACGATCTCGAAGCGGCCGCTTTCACCCCGCTCCCGGGCCCAGCGCCGGGCCAGTTTGATGGCCGCCTCCACCGCTTCCGCGCCGCTGTTGCAGAAGAAGGCCCGGTCGAAGGGGGAGCGCCGGACGAGCCACTCGGCCAACCGGGCCTGCGGCTCGGTATAGAAGAGGTTGGAAGTGTGCCACAGTTGCCCGGCCTGCCGGGTCAGGGCGTGTACCACCCGGGGATGGCAGTGTCCCACCGCGAGCACGCCGATGCCGGCGATGAAATCGAGGTAGGCTCGGCCCTCCGTATCCCAGACCCGGCAGCCCTGCCCCCGGGCCAGCGCCACCCGCTGGCGCCGGTAAACGGGGATGAGGCACCGATCGGCCAGCTCCATGATCGGCTGGCCCGTGCTCCCCTCGCCGATCGTTGTGCCCTCGGGCACGCCCACTTCTCAGCTCACCACCATCGTGCCGATGCCGCGATCCGTGAAGATCTCGAGCAGCAGGGAGTGGGAGACGCGCCCGTCGATGATGTGGGTCCTGGGCACTCCTGCTTCCAGGGCGCGAATGCAGGCCTCGACCTTGGGGACCATCCCGCCGGCGATGCTGCCCTCCTCCATCATCCGGCGCGCTCGCTGCACCTGGAGCGCGGAGATGAGGGAGGCGGGGTTGCCGGGCTCTTCGAGGATCCCCTCCACGTCGGTGAGGATGATGAGCTTGTCGGCCCGGAGCGCCGCCGCCAGCTCGCCGGCCACGCTGTCGGCGTTGATGTTGTAGCTCTCGCCCTGGTAGCCGGCCCCGATGGGCGCCACCACCGGGATGTAGCCGTTCTCGGCGAGCTCCTGGACGAGCTCGGGGTGGATCCGTTCCACGTCGCCCACGAAGCCCAGGTCGACGGTCTCCCCGGTCGGAGCCCGCTCGAGGCGCTTGCGGGCCACGATGAGGTTGCCGTCGTGCCCGGAGAGCCCCACCGCTTTGCCCCCGAAGCGGTTGATGGTGGAGACGATGTCGGTGTTGATGATCCCCATCATCACCATCCGTACGATCCGCATCGTCTCCGCGTCGGTGACGCGGCGCCCGTTGACGAACTGGGGCTCTCTCCCCACGGCCCGCATCGTCTCGGTGATGGCCGGGCCACCCCCGTGGACGAGCACCGGCTTGACCCCGACGTAGCGAAGCAGGATGACGTCCAGCGCGATGTCGCGCTGGACGTCCTGATCGGGCATGGCGCTCCCGCCGTACTTGATGACGAACGTCTTGCCGAAGAAGGTGCGGATGTAGGGCAGGGATTCGACCAGCACCGAAGCTTTCTGGATGGTTTGTTCCAAGGTCACCCGTCGTCAGACCCCCCGCTGCCGCCACCCGGGACCTGCGTCCATCTCGCCCTGTCCCCGTCAGGAGCGGTAGCTTGAGTTGATGCGGACGTATTCTTCGCTCAAGTCGCAGGACCAGGCGGTCGCCTCTGCCCGCCCCCCCGTGCCCAGGTCGATGGCCAGGTGCACCTCGTCTCGCCCCAACGCCTCCCTGACGGCCTGCTCCGAGAAGGGCCACTCCCGGCCCTCCCGGGCCACCAGGATCGACCCGATCCAGATCGAGAAGCCCCCGGGATCCATCTCCGCTCCCGAGTACCCGGCGGCGGCCGCGATGCGTCCCCAGTTGGGGTCCTGGCCGTGCACCGCCGCCTTGACCAGGGTGGAACCGGCGACGGCGCGCGCACAAAGGCGCGCCTCGTGCTCCGTACGGGCTCCCCGCACCCGGACTTCGACGAGGCGCGTCGCCCCTTCCCCGTCCCGCGCGATTTCCTTCGCCAGATACGTGGCGACCTGCCGGACTCCTTCCGAAAAGCGATCGAAATCCTCCGTGCCCGGGGCCAACGGCGCTCCTCCCGCCTTCCCGCTCGCCAGCAACACCGCCATGTCGTTGGTGCTGGTGTCGCCGTCGACGGTGATGAGGTTGAACGACGCGTCGGTCGCCCGGCGCAGTACCTCGTGGAGCGGGCCTGCCTCCACGGGCGCATCGGTGGTGAGGAAAGCGAGCATCGTCGCCATGTTGGGGTGAATCATCCCGGAGCCCTTGGCCATCCCGCCGATCCGCACGACGCGGCCGCCCGTGAGCGGCACCTCGAGGTGCGTCTGCTTCACCCGCCGGTCGGTGGTGAGAATGGCCCGAGCCGCCGCCTCCGCCCCGAAGGGCGAGAGCTCCGAGCAAGCCCGCCGGATCCCCTCCCGCACCGCGTCCATGGGAAGGGGGACGCCGATGACCCCGGTGGAAGCCACCAGCACCTGGTCGGGCTGCAGCCCCAGCAGCCCCGCGCACTCGACGGCCATGGCCCGTGCGTCCGCAAGCCCCCGCTCGCCCGTGCAAGCGTTGGCGTTGCCGCTGTTGATGACCACGGCCTGCACCCGGTGCGCCGACCGCTCCAGGTGCTCCCGGGTCACGATCAGGGGAGCCGCTTTCACCCGGTTGGTCGTGAACACCGCCGCCGCCGAGCAGGGATCCGGCGCGAAGAGGACCGCCAGATCCGGCCGTTGACGCTTGATACCCCCGTGCACCCCGGCCGCCTCGAAACCTTCGGGGAAGGTCACCCCCTCCCTCTGCGCCGGCGCGGGCTCATCCGGCTCCCCCCGTTCGGCCATCCCGGACTGCGCAACCGGACGGGGCGGCGCCGTCACCGGCGCACCCAGCGCCGCGCCGTCTGTGGCGAAATCCCCAGCCATCGACCCCACCGCCAGCGACTCCCTTCCGGGCAGCGCGCCGCGCCCTCACGGATAGAGGGGCACGACCTCGAGCCCTTCGCGCTCGTCCCAGCCCATGAGCACGTTGACGTTTTGAACGGCCTGGCCCGCGGCCCCCTTCACCAGGTTGTCGATGGCGGCCATCGCCACCACGACCCCGGCGACCGGATCCCACCGTATGGCCAGGTCGCAAAAGTTGGAACCCTGCACCGCCTTGGTCTGGGGCAGCTCCGGCGGCTCCAGCACCCTCACCCATGGGTGCGAGGCGTAAAAGCGCCGGTACCGCTCCAGGAGCTCCTCGTCGGGCATCTCCCTCGCCGGGCGTGCCACGCAGGTCGCCAGGATCCCCCTGCTCGCCGGTACCAGGTGAGGGATGAACGTGAGCACCGGCGCGCTCTTGCCGGGCGGCACGAGCCGGCCCAGCACCGCGGCCATCTCGGGCGCGTGCCGGTGTCCCGGTACCCCGTACGGCCGCACGTTTTCGGTGGCGCCCGGAAAGTGGTAAGCCGGGCCGGGCTGGCTCCCTGCGCCGGAAATCCCCGACGTGGCCGACACCACGATGGGAGCGTCCGGGTCCAGCAGCGCCTCGCGCGCAAGCGGCGCCAGCGCCAGCAGCGCCGCCGTCGGATAACACCCCGGGTTGCCTACCAGCCGCGCATGCGCCAGCTCGTCTCGGAAGAGCTCCGGGATGCCGTACACCGAGGAAGCCAGCCACTCGGGATGCGGGTGAGACTTGCCGTACACCCGCCGGTACGTCTCCTCGTCCCTGAACCGGAAATCGGCGGAGAGGTCGACCACGGCCGCTCCGGATTCGAGGAACAGGGGCGCCTGCTCGGCCGCCACGCCCGCGGGGGTGGCGAAGAAGACGACGTCCGCCTGTCCTGCCAGGGCAGCCGGCTCTTCCACCGGGGCAAAGGAGGCGGAGACCACCCCGCGCAGCGAGGGATAGACGGATGCGACGGGCTCGCCCGTATGAGAGCGAGAGAATATCCACTTCAGCTCGAGACGCGGATGGCGGGCGAGCAACCGGAGCAGCTCCAGCGCGGAGTAGCCGGACCCCCCGACGATGCCCGCCGATACCCTTCGCGACCGGGGATGCGAAACCCCACCCACGGGGCCGAGGCCGTCGTGCTGCATGGGCGCATTATCGCGCCCGGTGGATATATATGCAACCCCACCCGGGCATCAATCGTACCGGATATCCGCGCCCAGGGAGGCCAGCTTCTCGACCATACGGGCGTAACCCCGGCGCACGTGGCGGAAACCGTCGACCGTGGTCTCGCCGGTCGCGCTCAGCCCGGCGATGACCAGCGCCGCCCCCGTCCGGAGGTCCGTGGCGGTGACCGGCGCGCCGCTCAACTGCGGCACGCCCATGATCACGGCCGTCCTGCTCTCCGTCTTGATCTGGGCGCCCATCCGCTTGAGCTCGTCGATGTGGCGGAAGCGGTCCTCGAAGACGCGCTCCGTGACGATGCTCGTACCCTCCGCGGTCAGCAAGAAGGCCGAGAGCTGCGGCTGCAGGTCGGTGGGAAAACCCGGATAGGGCAGCGTCTTCACCGAAATGGCGGAGGGCCGGCGGCGCAGGGAGGCCCGCAGGCTGTCGAGCCCGACCTCGATCTGCACTCCGGCCTCCTCCAGCTTGGCGAGCAACGACTCGAGGTGCTTGGGGATCACGTTTTCCAGCACGATCTCGCCGCGACTGGCCAGCGAGGCGAGCAGGTAAGTGCCCGCCTCGATCCGGTCGGGGATGATCGTGTACGAGGTCGCATGCAGCGGGAGCCCTCCCTGGATGCGCACCAGATCGGTGCCGGCCCCTACGACCCGCGCCCCCATGCCCACCAGGAAGTTGGCCAGGTCGACGACCTCCGGCTCTTTGGCGGCGTTGTAGATCACGGTCGTGCCGGAGGCGGCGGTCGCAGCCATCATGAGGTTTTCGGTAGCCCCTACGCTCGGGAAGTCCAGGTAGATCTCGCTGCCGACCAGCTTGCGGGCCTGCGCGATGACGTAGCCCCGCTCCACCCGCACCTCGGCCCCCAGCTCGGCCAGCCCCTTGAGGTGCAGGTCGATGGGACGGGGTCCGATGTCGCACCCGCCCGGCAGGGGCACGACGGCGCGGCCGTTACGGGCGATGAGGGCTCCCAGGAAGAGGGAGGAAGCGCGGACGCGCTTGGCCTGGTCGTACGGCACCTCGTCCGCTATCGGGCCTGCCGCTCCCACCCGCACCGTGCCCTCGGCGCGATCGAGGGTGGCGCCCAGCTGCTCGAGGATCTGCACGACCACGTCGACGTCGACGATGTCCGGCACCTGGGCCAGCTCCGAGACGCCGTCGCGTGCCAGCAGGCAGGCGGGCAACAGGGCGACCGCGGCATTCTTGGCGCCGCTCACCCTGAGCCGCCCCGACAGCGGGCGTCCACCCCGGATGCGCACCCTGTCACTGGGCGCCTGCCCGGTCTCTCCCCACAGCAGGGGCGGCGGGTCCTCCGGTTTGCGGGTCACGTGAAGCTCTGCGCTCGCCAACTGCACACCTCGAGTACCAGCGATGCTCATACCATCGTTTCCTTCGCCGGTCGACGGGCCCACCCTGCCGGGACCGGGTGGAGCCCTTTCCAAGACCTTGCGGTATCTACGCGGGGCGGCGCGCCCGTAGCACCCGGTACCCGCTCCCCCGCTCCACCGTCTCCACGGGCCCCACCCATTGCTCCAAGGCCCTCGCCAGGCTCTCGGCGCCCTGCCGGGTCCGGATCACGACCCAGAAGCTACCCCCCGGCACCAGTACGCCCTGGCTCGCTTGCCGCATCCATGTATAGATCACGTGGCGGCCGGCCCGGACCGGGGGGTTGGTGACCACCGCCCCCGCGCTCGCGCCGCCGAGGGCGCTCAACCCATCCCCGATGAGCACGGGCACCTCCAGCCCGTTGCGCAGAGCGTTGCGGCGGGCAAGCCCTGCCGCCCGCTCGTTGATCTCCACCATGAGCACCTGCAACTGCGGGTACCGGGCCTTGATCATGAGGCCCAAAGCGCCGTATCCAGCGCCCACGTCGACGACCGTGGCGGCGCCCTGCGGGTCGAACGCCTCCGCCAGGAGCCGGGTGCCCGGGTCCACCCGCCGGAAGGAGAAGACGGCCCTGTCGGTCTTGAGCCAAAGCCGGGCTTGCCCGGCGGAAAAGGGTACCTCCCGGATCTCGTGCGGCGCCTGGGGGCGGCGGGTGAAGTAATGCTCGCCCCGCCCGCCGCAACCGCCCGGCGGCTCCGTCATGCCGGCCTCACGCTCGTCGGAGCGGCACGCCCGAGCAAGAGCGCGTAAACCCGGATCATCGCCGCCACGTCCTCCAGGTTGTGGACCAGTACGGGATCGATCCACCGGCCGTCTCTCGTCTCGACGAAGTGGCGGTAGTATTCGGGCACCAGGGACGACGGCAGATCCCCGGCTCGCCGATCGCCCGTGAGCAGCCTGTCCACGCTGGCCAGCCGTGCGTCAGGAAGGACGGCGCGCAGGCGCCGGCGCACCTCTCCCAAGAGATCGAAGACCCACGGCCCGGGCTGCTCTGCTTCCTGTACGCCTTCGTCCATCCCGTGAAAGGCGAGCCGCATTTGCAGGAACGGGAGGTCGAAGCTCTTGCCGTTGTACGTGACCAGCGCCGTGGCCCTGCCGACCTCCTGCCGGACCGCCGCCAGCACGGCCGGCTCTTCGTCGAAGTCTCGCGCCAACAGCTGCACGACCCGCCAGCAGCCTCCGTCCCACCAGGCCAGCCCGGCCAGGAACAACGGAAAGACCGGCGCCAGCCCCATGGTCTCGATGTCCAGGAAGAGCAGCTCCTCGGGCGCGAAGAGGTGCAGGAGCTCTCCGTCGCGAAGCTTGCGCCGCCGCAAGCCCGGCACATAGCGGGCCCGCAGCTCGTCCCACGCCTGGCGGGCGTCCTCGCCGTACCTCGGGTGGGCCTGGAGCTGTAAGAGGTCGGCGTACCCCCTCTGCCGGAGCCACTCCTGCCGTACCGGGCCCACCCCGCGCACCAGGGTGAGCCGGCCCTGCCATCCCTCCGGACGGGGGCCCTGCAGCCCGTCCCAGGGAGCCGGCGCGGCTGCCGGAGGAAGGATGCCGTCCCACCGCCACACCGCCCCGGGCGCCCCTAGAGGCCGCCACTCGACCCCTTGGTGGAAATGCACCACGGCCCGTCCCCTCGCCGCTCGGTGCCGGGCGCCGCCTTACGGCTGGCCCGCCGGCGGCCCCTCCTGCCCGATGCGGGCCAGCGCCTCCCGCGCCTTGGCGAAATCCGGCCGCAGCGCGAGCGCCTGCCCGAACAGCCGGCGTGCCTCGTCCACGCGTTGCATCTGCAGGTGGACCATGCCCAGATGATAGAGGATCTCGGCCTGAGCCTGGGGGTCCTCCCCGGAGGCGGCCACGGCTCTCTCCAGCTGCTGGCGGGCCTCGTCGAGGCGGCGCATCTGGAAGAGGACCCACCCGTACGTATCCAGCACCGAAGCGTCCGGGTGCTCCCCGGACAGCTCCAGCGCACGCTGGGCGAGCTTGAGAGCCTCCGGCAGGTTGACCTGGAACTCCGCGTAGGCGTACGCGAGGTTGTTGTACCCGATGGGCGAGTCGGGTGAGAGCTGGATGACCTGGTCGAACTCGCTGGCCGCGGTGAGCCAGTCGCCCGTCTCCATGGCCGCGTTGCCGAGGCGGTTGTGTGCGTCGATGTTGTAAGGGTCGATGCGCACGAGCTCGCGAAAACGCGCGAGCGCTTCCTCGTATCTGCCCGCCGCCGCCAGGGCCCGGCCCTCCTCGGTGAGCGCCCCGATGCGCTCCAGCGTCGACGTGTCCGGTCGGACGACGCTACCGGCCTCCGTCCCCAGCCTGGCCGACGAGAAGCGGACCCGGTGGCTCGCCCTCGAGGCCGGCGACGACGAGCGCTCCGATACCACCACCGCTTCTCCGATCCACCAGCGGCCCGACGGGAGCCGCACCAGCACCAGCTTGCCACCGGGGCCGAGCGCAGGCGCCTCGTACTCGACGGCGCTGCGTGCCGCTCCCGTATCGAAGCGGACGGCCTTGACGATGGTCTGGGGGGACTGGCCGGGCGAAAGCGCCGACGCCTGCAGGATGAGCCCTGTCTCGAGGTCGACCACGAGCTCGGCGCGGCGCCCCGTGCTCCCCTCGACGAGGGTGGCGCGCATCGCCGGGCGGCCTACCGTCTTGAGCTCACCCGACAGCTCCAGCCGGGAACCCTCCGGAAGGGGACGGAAGACGGCGAAGAAGAGGCGGAGCGCCTCGAGGAACGGGAAGCCCTGGTAGTCGTACGCGACCTTGGGCCCGGGCCCCTGGACGTCGAGCTGCACCAGGTTGCGCCACGCAGTTCCCGAGGCGAGGCCCCTGCTGTGCCCGTCGTCGGCCGGCCGCCAGGAGAAGACGTCGGGAGGGAAGCCGGTCAGCTCGAAAGTAGTGGCAGACCTGCTCTGTGCGCCGCCCGAGCCGCCGGTGCTCTCCACGGAGACCTGCATCACGAAGCGGTCGGGCCAGCTCATGGCGTCGGCCATGCGCAACGCCAGCGTACCCGGGCCTACGGGCCGGGCCGGCGTCTGGGCCGGGGCGGCCCGCCCTGCCCCGGCCGATACGACCAGGGCTGCGATCATCACCACGGCCCGGAGAAGCACCCCGAGCACCGATCCCTCGGCCCTGTTGGCCCGCATCCCGTGCTGCCCCCTGCCACCGGCGCGCGTCTGTTCGCTACCCGGCTCCCTCTTCGGTGTGGTGTATCGGGGCTCCTGCATCGCCTGCCACCCTCCCGGTGGTCGCGAAATGGAGCTTCGCCACGCTGCCCAAGAGCTCGACCCCGCCGCGCTCCACCAGCTCCCGGGCCACGGGTTCCACGTGGGTGGCCCCTTTGGGGAGCTTCACGCCCACCCGCTCGGAAAGTCGTTCCAGTTCTTCCAGGAAGCGGGCCCGCGCCAGGATGGAGGCGGCCGCCACCGCCAGGTCGGCTTCGGCCCTCGGCGCCTGTCGCAGCTCCACCGCGGTGCCCCGCCGCATCAGCGCGCCGGCCAGCCGGTGGGGATCCGAGGCGAACTGGTCGGCGATCACCAGGCCCACCGGGGCTCGGGCCAGCAGGTTCTCGAGGGCACGCGCATGGGCCCAGGCGAGGAGGCGGTTGACGTTGCGTATCCGGGCGTAGAGCTCGTTGTACCGGGCGGGACCGATGACGACGACCTCGTGCGGCACCATCCCCGCGAGCTCGGCGGCCAGGCGCAGGCAGCTCCCGTCGGAGACCCGCTTGGAGTCCCTGACGCCCATCCTCGCCAGTTGCCGTTCGACGGCGCCGTTGAGCACGGCCACCGCGGCAGCCACGAGCGGGCCGAAGTAGTCGCCCTTGCCTGACTCGTCGAGCCCGATGCGCGGCGTGAAGAGGGCCTCTCTCTCCCCCTGCCGGCCGCCCGGCGAGCGCGTCGTCACCGCAGCCCTCGCATCTCGCGGAGGATGGCGACACCGCTGCTGGTCCCGATCCGGGTCGCGCCGGCCTCCACCATCTGCAACGCAGCTTCGGCCGTGCGGATCCCCCCGGATGCCTTGACTCCGGCCCGTCCGGCCACCGCTTCGGCCAGCAGCCGCACGTCGTCCACCGTGGCGCCGCCCGGCCCGAAGCCCGTGGACGTCTTGACGAAGTGCGCCCCCTCTCGCACGGCCACCAGGGCCGCCCGGCGCTTCCACTCCGCCGACGGCAGGAGGCCCGTCTCCAGGATGACCTTGAGGATCACGTCGCCGCCGATGGCCCGGGCCACCGCCCGGATCGCCTCGGCGTACCCGCCCTCGTCCCCGGCGAGCAAGAGCCCTGCCGGGGCCACCATGTCGACTTCCCGCGCCCCCGCCGCCACCGCCTCGACCGCCTCGACCACCCGGGTGAGCACCGTAGTGGCCCCGAGCGGAAAGCCGACGACCACCGCGACCTTGACCGGGTGGCCCTCGAGCGCCCGCACCGCCCGGCGGACGTAGAGCGGGTTGACGCAGACGGCCCCGAACCCCCACTCCACCGCCTCCCGGCAGAGGCCTTCCACGTCCTCCGGGCGGGCCTCGGGCTTCAGCAAAGTGTGGTCGATCATGCGGGCCATGGCTTCCGGCGTTACCTCACGAGCCAACGGTGACATCTCCTGCCTGCACCTCCCCCGGCGCGCCCACGCGGGAGCGCCTGGTGAACAGGTAAATCCCACCCAGGATCATCGCCGCGCCGACCCAGTGCAGCGCCGATGGCCACTCACCGAACAGGGCCAGCGCCAGGACCGACGCCCCCACGGGCTCTCCCAGCACGGCCGTGGCCACGACCGAGGCCCCCAGCCGTCCCACCACGGCGTTGAGAGCCGAATGCCCGATCAGGGTGGGCACGGCGGCGATACCGGCTCCCAGCCACATCTCCCGCGCGGGCCACCCCGCCACGGGCACGCCCAGCCCCCAGGCCACCCCCAGCAAGGTGGCAGCCCCGGCGCCGTAGACGACGCCCAGGTATTCGAGCAGCGGTACGTGCGGCCTCAGGCGCTGTCCCACCAGCAGGTACACGCTCACCAGCACGGCGGCCGCCAGGGCCAGGGCGTCCCCGGCCAGGCTGTGCGACGACCACATCGCTTCGGCGGGCTGCGGCCCCAGGCGTCCCGGCGCCAGGGCGTCGGCGCCGGCAACGGCCGCGCTCCCCGCCAGGGCCACGCCGAGAGCCGCCGCCTGGCCGCGGCCGATCCGCTCCCGCCACAACAGCCACGCCAGCAGCACCACCCAGAGCGGCTGGGTGGTGACCAGCACCGTCGAGCTCAGGACCGAGGTCATGCCCAGGGAGGCGAACCAGATGGACCAGTGGGCGGCCAGGCTGACGCCCGCCAGGGCGGCCCACCTCCACCATCCCCGGGGCGGCGGGCTTGCGCCGGACGAGGAGCGTGCGCCCCGCCCCAGGAGCTTCTGGCCCCCCAGCACCAGCCCCAGCGCCGCGGCGGCGAAGGCGAGACGGTAAAAGGCCAGCACCACCGGCGGCAGCTCCGAGAGGCGCACCCAGATGGCCGCCGACGAGACCGCGGCCACCCCCACCGCCAGCAAAGGGTAGGCCCGGCGATCGGAAGCGTCCCCGGTCATGGCCGGACTGCGCCGTCTTCGGCGGAAGGCCTCTCGGGCCCTGGCCCCCAACCGCCGTTACCGCTCCGGGCGGGCAAGACGACGGAGACCGCCAGGCGCGACGGATGGACGTGCTCCCGGAAGATGCCGGTGACCTCCTCGTGGTCGAGCTCCTGGAGCACCTCGAGGTAGACCTGGGGAGTCACCCCACGAAAGTGCAGGTTGACGAGCGCGTTGGCCACCATCTCGGGGCTGTCCATGGAGGCGACGAAGTCGCCGATCTCCTTGCGCCGCAGCCTTTCGAAGGCGTCCCGGTCGATGCCCTGGTCCACCGCCCTATCCAGGATGGCCCGCAACCGGGCCTCGAGGGCGTCCGGGTCGGGCGTCTCGCCGCCCATGACGGTGTGGGCGAACCGGGTGTCGCTCATGTAGCGGGCCGAGAACGCGTCGTCGATGAGGCCCGATTCGTACAGCTCGGTAAAGGCCTGCGACGCCCTCCCCAGCACCGCGTCGAGCGCCAGCGAGATGGCCAGGTCGCGGCGCACCAGCTCCCGGCCGTAGTACCGCCGGGGCACGTCCTTGATCCCCAGGGCGAGGCGCGGCCTCGAAACCGGCAGCTGCGCCTCGATCCGCACCTGGCGGACGCCGTCCGGCTCCTGGGGGTCGAACCGGCGCACCACCTGGCCGTCGTCCCCAGGAGGTACGCGCTCGGCGGCGAGGCGGGCCACGGCATCGGGGTCCACCTCGCCGGCCACGGCGAGCACCGCGTTGGACGGGCGGTAGAAGGTGGAATGGCACAGGTAGAGCTCGGGCACCCCGATGCGTCGGATCGACTCCACCGTCCCGCCGATCTCCTCCCGCACCGGGTGGACGTGGTACAGGGCCCGCATGAGGTCGATGAGCAGCACCCGGGTCGGGTCGTCCTCGTACATGCGCAGCTCCTGCTCGATGATCCCCTGCTCCTTGCGCACCGAGGCCTCGCTGAAGTAGGGCTCCTGCACGAAGCGCAACAGCAGGTCGAGGGACTCCTCGAAGTGCTCGACGGTCGAGAACAGGTACGCCGTCAGCGTATAGGAGGTGTACGCGTTGGCCGACGCGCCGAGGCGGGCGAAGTCGGCGAAGACGTCCCCCTTCTCCTTCTCGAAGAGCTTGTGCTCCAGGAAGTGGGCGATGCCCTCCGGCACGTCCACCGGCGCGTCTTTCCCCGGCGGCGTGAACCGGCTGTCGATGGAACCGTAGCGCACCGCGAACACCGCGTACCGCTGCCGGAAATGGGGCTTCGGCACGGTAAGGACGACGAACCCCGAGTCGAACCGGGCCACGTGGAGCCGATCGCCCACGAGGTCGCGCACGCGCTGCTCAGCGAGCCGCACTCCCGGGCTGCCCTGCATCGTGCCGGCTCCCTCCTTCCGCCATCGCGGCCTGCTCGGCCGCCTGGTCCCGAGCCTGGCGGCCCGTCAGGAAGTAAAAGGTGTCGGGCGTGACGGTCGTCGCGACCTCCACGATCTCCTCGCGCCCGGTGCGGCGCACGTCCTCGATGAGCTCCGAGAAGGGGCGCTGGCGGCCCATGAGCAGGCCGTCGAGGTAGTGATCCGTGAGCGCCCCGGGATCGTCCTCGCTCGTCCGCCACCGCCGCACCAACGCCCGCCGGGTCGCCTCCAGCTCCTCGTCGGAGATCTCGCCGGCCGCCATGGCCGCCAGCTGCTGCTCGATGATGGCCATCGCTCGCTCCCGGTGCCTGGGGTCGATGCCGGCGCTCACGACCAGCGCCCCCACGCTCGAGTCGACGCGGCTGTACGCGAAGTAGGCGAGCGAGTGCCGCTCCCTCACGTGGATGAACAGCTTGGAGTGAGGAAAGCCGCCCAGCACCCCGTTGTAGGCCACCAGCGCCGGGTATCGCGGCGAGTCGAACAGCACCGGCGTGCGGTATCCCAGGGCCAGGACGGCCTGTTTGACCTCTTCGGTCTCCGTCACGCTGCGCACGCCCCGGCCGTCCGGACGGCCAGCCCCTCCCGCCGCAGGCTCCCGGCTCCCGCCGTGGCCCTCCTCGACCCCCGCTGTCCCTCGCAAGGGCACCCCCAGGTCGTGCAGCACCTTCTCGGCGAGCTCGGCCACGGTGTCCGCCGGCAGGCTCGACACGACGACGAGGTCGAGCGGGCGCGCCAGCACCCGTTCGCGGTAGTGGCGGTACAGCGTGGCCGGATCGAGGCGGGGCAGGTCCTCCAGCCGCCCGAGGCGGTGCAACGCCTCGGGCGTGCCGGCGAACATCTCCTCGAACAGCCGGAAAACGGCGTACTGTCGCTTATTGTTGATGATCCCCTCGATCCGCCGACGCAGGATGTCCCGCTCCTGGAGGACGTACTCCGGCACGAAGCTCTCGCTCTGCGTCGCCGGGTCGAGCAGGGTCTCGAACATGATCCCGAGCAGCCCTTCCAGCTGCCGGCTCCCTTTGCCCTCCCCCGGCAAACAGGCGTCGGCGACGGTCTCGCCGCGTACCTCCACGGTCTGGGTGCGCCCCACCTTGCCGACGTCCACGCTCAACCTGGCGCCGTACATCCCCTCGAGACGACGGGTGATGGCCTGGAGGGTGGGCAGCGTGCGGGTACCCCTGCGAAGCACGAACGGCACCAGCGCGTTGGCCGTGACGTCCTGGACACGGAGCGGAAGCGGCACGACCAGCCGGGCGCTTTCGACCTTGAACTTGCGCGTGGTCAGCACGTGCACCGAGACGCCCGCGACCCGCCGCGTCTCGAACCACCGGCTCTCCCCGTCCTGCCCGGTCATGACCGCGCCACCGTCCTCCATGGAAAAAGCGTGCCGGCCTCCGGGCCGGCACCGCCTGGGAGCCGTAGCTCCCAGGCTCCATTCTGTTTCGTCGCACCCCGGGTGATACCTTCCCGCCTACAAGACCACGGCTACCTCGTCCCGGTCGGCGGCCCGGATCGCCTCCGCCACCGCCGCTTCGAGGAAGGGATCGCCCTCGGCCGCCGTCCGGACCTGGCGCAACAGGTCGATGCCCCGCCGCACGGCGAAGACGAAGTCGCCCTCGTCCACGGCGCCCAGCTTGAGGCACTCGTCCAGCCCCTTGCCGTGAACCCAGGCCGCCACCGCGTTCATGAGGTGGGGCGCGAAACGCACCGTAGTATAGCCCAGGTGGCGCAGTTCCGCGTGGGAGATCGCCCGCATCGCCTGGTGCACCGGCCCGAGGGCGAAGGGCAGACGGGCCGGCACGAACTCGCTGCGTCGAGGCTCGTAGTCGACCGCCACTGCCAGCGCCAGGAGCTCGGCCGGCCCCAACGACCGCAGGAAGCCGTCTGCCAGGAGTTCGGTGACGAGGAGCTCCTGCACGTGGACGTGACAGGCCATCTCCCCTCGAGAGGTGAGCTCCCGCCCTCGCAGGTAGTCGAGCGCCTCCAGCACCCGGGTGCGCCGGCGGAAGTTTTGCTCGAACTGCTCGGGTCCCGGATAGGACTCGAGCTCCTTGCGCAGCCTCTCGAGGGCCCGGCGAGCCTTGCGCTGGGCCTTGCCAGGAGGCCTGCCGTCCTGGCTTTCGGCCCGGCGGGCGAGCTTGGCCATCTCCGACTCGAGGCGCTGGCGAGCCCGGCCCGCCTGGAAAGCCGCGAAGTTGCGCCGCAGCACGGCTTCCGCCTCGCCGGGGCGGGGGAACCGGCGCAGCAAGTTGAGGACCGTGTTGTACGAGAGCGTGAACTGGCTGCGCAGCGGCTCGACGTCGGCCTCGTCCAGGCTGGGCAGGGCATCGATGGAAAGGTCGTTGAGGTCGACCGCCGCATAGACGTACCCTCGCTCGTCGATGCCGCGGCGGCCGGCCCGACCCGCCATCTGGAAGTACTCCCGGTTGCTCAGGGGGCGGTACTGGACCCCGTCGTACTTCTGCAGGGCACCGAAGAAGACGGTGCGGCAAGGGAAGTTGACCCCCACCGCGAAGGTCTCGGTGCAGAAGAGCACCCGGATGAGCCTGCGCTCGAAGAGTTCCTCGACGACGTCCTTGATGGCCGGCAGGAGCCCTGCGTGGTGAAACCCGATGCCCCGTTCCCAGAGGCCGAAATAGGCTTGCGCCCTTGCCACGGCGCTGTCGGGATAGGGCCGGAGCGTCTCGTCGATGACGCGGCGGACCTCTTGCCTGTCCTGCGCGGACAGGTAGTCCTCCACCCTGGCGAGCTCGTGGGCGTAGTACTCCGTGAGCCGCCGGCTGAAGAAGAAGAAGAGCGCCGGCAGCCGATCGGGCCCGGCTCGCTGCAACAGCTCCAGCGGCTCCACCGGCGGGTAGTGCAGCCGGGGCCCGTGCCCGTTCATCCGCCGCCCCGCGGGCCAGTAGCCGCCCCGGGCCTCCAGCTTGCGGGCGTGGCGCTCCAGCCGCTCCCGGGTGCACAGCCCCAGGGTCGGCTCGAACAGATGATGCTCCAGAGGCACGGCGCGCTCGAAGGACGTCACGACGTGAACGTGGCGTCCCTGCACCGTCTCGAGCCACTCGGCCAGCTCCTGCGCGTTGGGAATGGTGGCCGAAAGCCCCAGAAACTGCACGTCGGGGGGAAGGAAGAGCAGGCTCTCCTCCCACACCGATCCCCGCTCGGGGTCGTCGATGTAGTGGATCTCGTCGAAGATGACCCAGCGCACGCCTGCGAGCCGGTGGCTCTCCAGGTGCAAGAGGTTGCGGAAGACCTCGGTGGTCATGATGGTGACGGGCGCGTCCGGGTTGATGACGACGTCGCCCGTCAGGATGCCGACCGCCTCCGGCCCCAGCAGGCGCTTGAACTCCTTGAACTTCTGGTTGGACAGCGCTTTGATGGGGGCCGTGTAGACGACCCGGTGGCCCTGCGCGTGGGAACGTTCGATGAGGTAGTCCGCCACGAGCGTCTTGCCGGTGCCCGTGGGGGCCACCACCAGGGTGGACCACCCGGCCTCGACGGCGGCCACGGCCTCCTGCTGGAACGGATCCAGCTGGAACCCCCGGTAGGTGGCAGGGGCCTGCTGGATGAGCGACGTGCGGTCCACGACCTTCAGCGCGCGCCCTCCGGTGGGGCCGCCGCCTGGCGCGCATCCGCGGCCCGGTGGGCGATGCGGGCGCAAGCCGCCGCGACGATGGCCGCGAGGATGTCGTCGACGAACGTGTGCACCCGGGGCCCGTCGCCGGGCAACGCCTGCAGCAGCTCTGCCGGGCGCTCCTCGTCGAGGTAGCCGAAGTTGGACAGCCCGATGCTTCCGTACACGTTGACGATGCTCAGCGCAAGCACCCTGTCGACCCCGTACAGCTCTCGCTCTTCCCTCAAGATCGTGGCCAGGGGCTCGTCCAGGCGGCCCTCCTCCGCCATGACGTCGAGCGTCACGCCCGTGAGGATGGCGTACTGGACCTCCCTCTTCTCCACCACGTGATCCACGCTCTCCCGGCACATCTCCAGCGTCAGGTCGGGCACGTACGGCTTTTGCAGCCGGAAGACCAGCCGCACGAGCGGGTCGAAGTCGACCCCCCGCAGAGCCAGGAGCGCCCGGGCCGTGCCGGGAAGCCGCTTGTGCGTCCTTCCCGTCCGATCCTGTGACATCGCGCCTCATCGTATCACACCGGCGCCGGCCGCGAAAGAGAAAGGGATCGGGAGGCCGTGGCCGAATCGGGAGAGCGAAGATTATAAGTAACCGTTTGTATTCTTGACCCGTGACCACAAGCACTTTATACTGCCGGTGGGTTGCAAACGGGGGTGGACCGCGCAACCCTTTCTTGCCCGACGCCATCATTGCCCCGACCGGGGACGGAAGGTGGGTTCGTGGGGGTCGATGAAGCGCAGAGGTTGGGTATCTCGCTTCACGGTGCTAGGCGTGCTCCTGGTAGCTCTTGCGGTGCTGGCCGCGGCGTGCGGAGGCGGGGGCGGCACTCCCTCCTCTTCCAGTTCTTCGGCGCCGACGACGTCCGGCTCCTCTCAGACGGCGTCTCCGACGCCGCCGGCCGAGACGGCCAGCCCGTCCGGCAGCACGGCCGCCTCGGGCGGTTCGTCCGGCTCTTCGATCGAGGTCGTGGCCACGGACGAGGGCGGCCAGTTCAAGTTCATCCCCGCCGATATCGAGGCAAAGCCCGGCCAGCCCATCACGGTGAAAGTCGTCAACAAGGGCCCGAGCGCCCACGACTGGGCCGTGCCCGACCTGAAGGTGGAGACGGGCCAGCTCCAGACGGGCCAGGAAAAGACGCTCACGTTCCAGGCCCCGTCGAAACCGGGCGAGTACAACATCATGTGCACGGTCCCCGGCCACGCCCAGCTGGGCATGACCGGCAAGCTCATCGTGCGCTGACGCTCGTCGCTTCCGCTGCCGTGCGTCTGCGAGCAACCGAGTCCGCGAGAGCGGCTGCCCCGGCCCGTGTCGTGGCGTGCTCCCGAGCTTGCCGGCCACGGTCCGGGGCCTCCGGCTCCGGCGCGTGAGGGGTAGGGAAACGGCCCATGGGTGCCATCATCCGGTGGGTGAAGTCCACCCGCCTGTTTCGCTCCATCTACCGGGAAGGGTATCCGACGACGCCCCGTACCCGGGTCGCGGTCATCCTCAACAGCCTGGCCCTGCACCTGCACCCGGTACGCGTGCCCCGGCGGGCTACCCGGGTCACGTACACGTGGGGGCTGGGTGGGCTCTCGGTTTACATGTTCGTCCTTCTGACCATTACCGGGGTCTTCCTGATGTGGTACTACATCCCCAGCACGCAGGACGCCTACTGGTCCATCCGCTTCATCGAAAGCGAGGTCACCTTCGGGCAGTTCATGCGCAACCTGCACCGCTGGGCGGCCCACGGCATGGTGATCATCGTCTTCCTGCACATGTGCCGGGTCTTCTACACGGGCGCCTACAAGCCGCCGCGGGAGTTCAACTGGGTCATCGGGGTGGCGCTGCTCACCATCACCTTCCTGCTGAGCTTCACCGGCTACCTGTTGCCCTGGGATCAGCTCGCCTACTGGGCCATCACCGTCGGCACCAACATGGGGGGCGCGACGCCGTTCATCGGCGATCAGGTCCGGCGCATGCTGCTGGGCGGTCTCGATATCGGGCAGGCGACGCTGGTGCGCTGGTACACCCTGCACGTGATCTTCCTGCCGCTCCTGACCATCGTGCTCATGTCGCTCCACTTCTGGCGAGTCCGCAAGGACGGCAACATCTCGACCCCGGTGCTCGAGGACGAGCCCGAGCCGCCGGGCTATCCCCCGGTCATCGAGCAGGAGGGGTGAGGGAGCGTCGCCATGACCACGGCACAACCGCAAGAAGATCGAGCTGCGTCTCGCGTCGCGGTCCTGGAGTCCGCGGCCGCCCCGTCCCCGGCGGCGAGGCCCAGGCCGTCCCAGGAAAACCCGGACGAGAAGGTGCACACCTGGCCGTACCTGGTGCGCATCGAGTTCGTGGGGGCGCTGTTGTACCTCTTCCTGCTCTCCCTCATGTCCGTGTTCGTCGACGCGCCCCTCGCCTCCCTCGCCAACCCCGACGTCACGCCCAACCCGGCCAAGGCGCCGTGGTATTTCCTGGGCCTGCAGGAGCTGCTGCTCCACATGGACAAGGCGCTGGCCGGAGTCATCGTGCCCGGGGCCGTGCTCGTGCTCCTGGCGGCCATCCCCTACGTCGACCACCGCCGCAAGGGCACGGGGATCTGGTTTTACAGCCCCAAGGGCGTCCCCATCGCCCTGTTCAGCTTCGCCTACACGTCGGTCTGGAACGTCGGGCTCATCCTGGTCGACCAGTTCCTCATGGTGCCCGGCGAGCAGGGCGGGCACGGCATCGGGCCCATCATCCGGTACTGGTTGCACTCCTTGCGCCAGGGAGGCGGCTACGGTTTCCTGACGGACAGCGTCGTCAACGGCATCGCCGGCTGGATCGTCCCGATCTTCATCATGCTCTTGATCCCGACGTCCCTGGCGCTCATCGTCCGGCGGCGGTGGCAGGCGGACACCCGGGAAGTCCTCATCGGGTTGTTCACCTTCTTCGTCGCCTCGTTCGTGGTGCTCACCGTCGTGGGCACGGCCTTCCGCGGCGAGGGGATGAACCTCATGTGGCCGTGGCAGGTCAAACAGGCCAACCACTGACCCGCTACGGAAGACGGGGGAGCGATAGGGCATGGCAACCGAAGAGCAACCGGCCAGGAAGGCGAAAGCTTCGGCCGACGGTCGCGAGGCCGGCGCGCCCGGCGCGGCCAGACGGTCGCTGCCGCCGGTCGAACGGGTCGAGAGCCCGGAAGTGAAGCGCCGCATCTTCATGCGGTGGGTGATGTGGGGTTCGGCTTTCCTCTTCTTCGCCCAGAGCGCGGCCGCCAGCCTGGCCATGTTCTGGCCGCGCAAGGTCGTCGGCTTCGGCACCAAGATGGACGTCGGGCCGGTCAGCGCCTTTCCGGTCAACTCGGTGACCAAGTTCGCGCAGGGCAAGTTCTGGCTTTCCCGAACGCCGCAGGGGGCCATCGCTCTCTACTGGCGCTGCACCCACCTCGGCTGCACCGTGCCCTGGCGGGAGGACGAACAGCTCTTCCACTGCCCCTGCCACGGCTCCATCTACGAGCGTAACGGGCAGAACATCGCAGGGCCGGCGCCTCGCCCGCTCGACTACATGACCGTCGAGGTCGTCAACGGGCACCTCGTGGTCAATACCGGTGAGATCCACGAACGGGCCGTGGCGCTGCCGCAGCACATGACCCCGGTTTGAGCCGCTGGGTCCGGCGCATGGGGGAGGGAACGGGCGTGGAGGTCCCGGAGTCGGTCGAGCTCTTGCTGGTCTTCTTGCTGGTCGTCGTGGCCGAGACGGCGCTCTACTTCATCGACCGCTGGATCCATGACGAGTAGGGCCACACGGAAGGGAGCCTCCCGGCGTTGAAGGGCCGAACGTACATCGTCGTCACGGTGCTCAGCTGGGCTCTCGTGGTCCTCTGGGGAGCCTACTGGGCGCGGGAGAATTCCCGCATGGCCGCTACGGCGGCTACCTTCAAGGCGCAGCTGATCGATCAGGGCGCGACCATCTACGCGCAAAATTGCGTCATCTGCCACGGCCCGCTGGGCGAGGGCGTCGTCGGTCCCAGCCTCAACCGGGACGCGTTGCGGGGCGACCCCGAGAACGATGCGGACACCTACCGGTTCGTCTACGATACGGTGAGCCGCGGGCGGCCCGGCTCGGTGGTGACCCGGTGGCAGATGCTGCCCAACGGAGAGCTGGCGTCGTTCAGCCAGATGCCGTCATGGAGCAGCGAGAACGGCGGCCCTCTCAACGAGCAGGAGCTGCGGGCCGTCACGTATTTCATCATGGCCGGCAACTGGAACGACGTCAACTTGCGCATCCCGCAGGCCAAGCTCGAAGGCCCGCTGCCCAAAGCCGAGGGCGTGCCCCCTGAGGTTCAGCAGCAGGCGGAGCAGGTGATCCGGCAGAAGCTGTGCCTCACCTGTCACACCATCGGCCAGGTCGGAGGGCACATCGGGCCCGACCTCACCCACGTCGGCTCGTGGGGCGTCGACCAGGCGTTCTTGAAGGAGTGGATCAAGAACCCGCCGGCCAAGCAGCACCGGGCGCCGGTCTGGTTCTCCAACAGCGCCGGGATCGACCCGAAGACCGGTCAGCCCTCGGGCACCCGGATCGAGTACGGGCCGACGACCATGCCCGTGCTCGGGTTGACCGACCAGGAGCTGGAGGTCGTCACCCGCTATCTCATGGGGCTGAAGTGAGCGAGCATGAAGGGGTGGGTCGTGGCGGGCGCAGGCGCTGCGGCCCTGGCGGGCGGAGCCGCTTTCCGGGCGGCCGCCTCCACGGGCGAGCCGGGCTACCGCATGGCGGGGACCATCCTGCTGGTGGCGACCGGGTGGTTGCTGACGCTGGCCCTGGAGGGGCAGCAGGTGGCGGCCGGGCTGCGTGCCCTCGAAGAGCGGCTTTCGGCGGCCAGCCAGAAGTACGGCCTGGCGCTCGAGCGCCTGCCGGACAGATGGGCGGCCCGGCAGCGCTGGGCGGCCGGGTACGTCGTGGAGGGGCCCGGCAAGCTGATGGTCGTGGCGGCCTGCCCGGTCTCGCACGCGGCGTGGAGGGGGCTTGCGGCTCGGGCCGTCGACGCCTGTGCCAGGAGCGCCCGGGACACGGCGCGATCGCTGCAGCGCCGGCGCCAGGCCGAGCAGTCCCGCAGCCCGGTCGCCTACGCCCTGGTCGTCTTGCTGCGCCGGCGGGCCAGCGCGGCGGACGCCGACAGGCTCCGCAAGCTCGGATGCGGCCTCGCCAATCCCGAGCACCTGCCGGCCGTGCTCGAGCCGCTCGCGCGGCCCGAGATCGAAGGAGCGTGAGGGCGAGTGGCCCATTACATCACCGATAAGTGCATCGGGTGCACGGCGTGCGTCAACGTCTGCCCCGTCGACTGCATCACGGGGCAACGGGACCATCTCCACGTCATCGACGCCGGCCAGTGCATCGACTGCCACGCCTGTGCCTACATCTGCCCGGTGGAGGCGATCGTGGACCGGTGGGGCCGCACCATCCCCCGCATCAAGAAGCGGGCCGATTGGCCCAAGCCGGTCATCGACCCGGTGCTCTGCTCGGGATGCAACTTCTGTGTGGACGTGTGTCCGGAGAGCTGCCTGAGCCTGGAGGGCGGGGGCCCCTTCGAAGGAGTGGCCGTGCTCGCCGATCCGAAGGCCTGCGTCGGCTGCGGGCTGTGTGAGGACGTCTGCGCCAAGGGGGCCATCGTAGTTCCGCCGCCCAAGGTCCTCGAGGAGGCAGGGATTCCGGCCTGAGGGACGACACCCGCACCCTTCGATGGATGGGGACGCTGGCGGCGCTGCTCACCGTGGCAGCCGCCGGCGCCAACGTGGTCTGGTTCGCCCGGCACGGCGTGGGCCCTCTCGCGCTCCTCGTGGCCGCGGGGCCGCTGTGGTTGGGCGTGGCCGCCTTCATCGGGGCCGTGACCGGCGGCGGATGGCTCCTCGGCCGGCTGGCCGGCGGGCACCGGCGCCGGGAGGCCCAGCCGGATCCCGCGCATCCGCGCCAGAACGAGAGCCAGTGAGTTTTTTCCCGTAGGATCAGGGGCAACCGTCCCTTACTGGGCGCTCCCGGCAGCCGTAAGCTCTTGGTAGGAACTATTCTCTTCGGCTCAGGGGGCGCATGGTCGATGGCAGCCGTCAGGACCCGGTCCACGTACCAGCTTCACGTGGAGCTGGGCGGGTTGACGTTGATGGAGCTCGTCGACGAGGTGGCCGAGCAGGCGCTGCTCGCCCTACCGGAGAGCGAACGCAGGCGCTACCTCCCCGAGGTGCGCGCCCGGGTCGAGCAGGTGCTGCGCCGCCACATCGTGGCGTACGATACCTGCGGCCTCGGGTCGCTGTGCCAGGACGGCGAGCCCTTCGACCCCTGGCCGGCCGGCGAGCATCAGGGATAGACGCCCCGAAGGCGCGTCGCTTCGGCGACGCGCTGGATCGCCAGCACCATCGCGCCGGTGCGGAGATCGGTCCCGTACCGGCGCGCGGTCTCCCAGACGTCGGCGAAACTCTGGCGCATCCGCCGGCTCAGCTCCTGCTCCACCTGCTCCTCCGGCCAGAAAAACTCCTGGAGGCCCTGGATCCACTCGAAGTAGGAGACCGTCACGCCCCCGGCGTTGGCCAGGATGTCCGGTACCACGGTGATGCCCCGCCGGGCCAGGATGGCGTCCGCCTCCGGCGTGATGGGCCCGTTGGCCCCCTCGGCGATGAGCCGGGCCTGGACGTCGCCGGCGTTCTCCGCCGTGATGGCCTCCTCGAGCGCGGCGGGGACCAGGACGTCGCAGGGTTCCACGAGCACGCGATCCGGGCCGCCCGCCGCCTCGGCGCCCGGGAATCCCATCACGTGCCCGTGCTGGCGCTTGTATGCCACCAGCTCCCGCACCGGCAGCCCCGCGGGGTTGCGGATGGTGCCCGAGGAGTCGCTGACGGCTACGATCCGCGCCCCCATCGCCTCCAGCGAGAGGGCCGAGTAGCGGCCGACGTTGCCGAACCCCTGAATCGCCACCCGAGCTCCTTCGAGCCGCAGGCCGATGCGCCGGGCCGCCTCTTCGACGGCGATGGCGCAGCCTCGGCCGGTGGCCTGCTCCCGGCCCAGCGACCCCCCGACCGCGATGGGCTTGCCCGTGACCACGGCCGGCACCGGGCGCCCCTGTTGCATGCTGTAGGTGTCCATGATCCACGCCATGACCTGTGGGTTGGTGTAGACGTCGGGAGCCGGGATGTCCCGGTCGGGCCCGATGATGACGCTGATCTCAGCCGTGTAGCGCCGGGTCAGCTGTTCGAGCTCCCGGGGGGAAAGGGTCCGGGGGTCGCAGATGACCCCCCCTTTGCCGCCCCCGAACGGCAGGTTCATCACGGCGCACTTCCACGTCATCCACATGGCGAGGGCAGTGACCTCTTCCAGGGTCACGCCGGGGTGGTAACGGATGCCCCCCTTGGCAGGCCCCCGGGCCAGGTTGTGCTGCACCCGGTACCCGGTGAACACTTCGATCCGCCCGTCGTCCATCCGCACCGGGACGGAAACCGTGAGGCTCCGCTTCGGTGTCTTGAGGATCTTCACGAGCCCTTCGTCGATACCGGCCAGGGCAGCGGCCTTCTCGAGCTGCTCCAGGGCCATCTCCAGAGGCGAGCCCTTGTGCGCCTGGTGCGCGAGGGTAGCCATGCCGGATCCCGCATCCGCCATCTTGTCCAACGCTCCCGCCCGGTGAGAATATGTTGACCGCAACAGTACGACTCGACGGGCCGACCTCCTGCACGCGCTCCCGGGTCGACGCGTGTATACCTGAGGCGGATACTATGATGTCCCCGGAGAAAAGGAGCGAGACGCCGACGCACGACCGGCCGGGAGGAGCGGGTTTTTATGCAGCGCTCGACGACGTCGCCCGCTCCCTGGGGCTTGCCGCCCTGGGAGTGGTCGAGGCGGAGCCCCAGGCGGACCTGGCAGGGACGTTGCGGGAGCGCCAGCAGGACGGCACGTATCCCCTCTTTTGCCCCGGGGACGTGCAGCTTCGCACCGAGCCCGAGCGGTGGCTGCCCGGCTGCCGCAGCCTCTGGGTCGCCGCCCTGCCCTACCGGCCGCCCGCCGCTGTGAGGTTGCCCCGGCCGAGGCCGCAAGGGGCGCGGCCTGGCGGGCCCGCCGGGCGGATCGCGGCCTACGCGCTTGCCGAGGATTACCACCACGCCATGCGCCGCCGGCTGCGCACCCTCGTGCGCTGGGCCTCCAGGCGAACGGGCCTGCCTCGGCGCCGTCACTTCCGTATCCTCGTCGACACCGGCCCGCCGGTAGAACGGCACCTGTGGCGGCTGTCGGGCGCCGGCTGGATCGGCAAGAACACGTGCGCCTACGTGCCGGGCGGCGGCTCGTGGGTGGTGCTCGGGGTCGTCGCCACGACCCTGCCGCCGCCCCCCGAAGCAGGCGCAGCGGCCACGCCGGGCCTTCCCGAGCGACGGGCGGCCCCGCAACTGTCCGACCCCTGCGCCGGCTGCAATCGCTGCGTGCAAGCCTGTCCCACGGGGGCCCTGCGGCCCTACGTGATGGACCCCCGGCGGTGCATCGCTCAGTTCTCCCAGCGCCCGGGCCCCTTGCGGGTCGAGCAGGAGGGCAGGCAGCTCCACGGGTGGCTGTTCGGGTGCGACGTCTGCCAGATGGTTTGCCCTCACAACGCCCCGGACCGGGCGCCACTCGCCTTCGCCTCTTCCCTCGCCCTCGAGCCGGCGCCGGGCGCCTCCGGCACGCTGCCGCTGGCCGAAGTGCTGGCCATGACGCCCGCCGCCTTCCGTGCCCGGTACGGAGCCACGGCCGTGGCCTGGCGCAGCCTCTCGTTGCTGCAGCGCAACGCAGCCTTCGTGGCCGGCCAGGCGCTCAGGCGAGCGGGCCGGAAGGAGGAGGGCCGGATCTTGCAGGAGCTCCTCGCGCGTCTGGCGGAGGCACACCCCTCGCCCGCGGTGCGCCATGCCTGCGCCGCAGCCCTCGGGCGCCCATCCGATCAAGCGTCCGGCGCGCCGCAGCCGTCCGGGTCGTCCTCCTCGTCGGCCTGACCGCCGCCGGCACCCCTTCCGAACTCCGCCATCCTGCGGGACATCGCCTCGAGCTGCCGCCAGACGCGCCCGTTGAAGCTCTCTTCGGGATACAGCCCGTCGGGCCCCGGCTGCCCGGCCTCCATGCCCGTCAGGATCTCCAGGCCCTCGTCGATGGTGCTGACGGCATAGATGTGGAAGCTCCCCTTGCGAACGGCCTCCAGCACCTCGTCCTTGAGGATCAGGTGGACGACGTTTTGCTTCGGGATGATGACGCCCTGGCGCCCGGTGAGGCCCTTGATGCGGCAGAGGTCGAAAAACCCCTCGATCTTGCGGTTGATGGCGCCCACCGGCTGGATCTCGCCTTTCTGGTTGACCGACCCGGTCACCGCGATGCCCTGGCGCAGGGGCACCCCAGCCAGGCTCGAGAGCAGCGCGTAGAGTTCGGCGCTCGACGCCGAGTCGCCGTCGATCTCCTCGTACAGCTGCTCGAACGCCAGGCTCGCCGACAAGGCGAGCGGCATCCCGATGGGGTACTTGTCGGCCAGGTATCCCGCCAGGATGAGCACGCCCTTGTCGTGGATGCGGCCGGACAGCTCCACCTCGCGCTCGATGTTGATCACGCCCCGGTCGCCGATGGCGACTGACGCCGTGATCCGGGTCGGCTTGGCGAAGGAGTGGTCCCCCAGCTCGATGACCGACAGCCCGTTGACCTGGCCGACCTTCTCCCCGTCCACGTCGACCAGGATCTGGCCCTCCGCCAGGAGTTGCTGCAGCTTCTCCTCCACCCGGTTGGACCGGTACTCCTTCTCTCGAATCGCCCGGTCCACGTGCGCGGCCCGCACGACCGGGGCTCCGTCCGCGTCGGCCCAGGCTGACGCCTCGTAAACCACCTCCACGATCTCGTTGAAGCGGGTGGACAGCCGCTGCTTGTGCTCAGCCATCCGCGCCGAGTACTCGATGATCCGGGCGATGGCGTCGCGGTGGAACGGCCGCAGGTTGTCTCGCCGGCACACGGCGGCCACGAACTGCGCGTACTTGAGCGCGTGCTCGTCGTCCAGGGGCATCTCCACGTCGAAGTCCGCCAGCACCTTGAAATACTTGCGGAACTCCTCGTCCATGTACAACAGCAGGTGGTAGAGGTAGGGGCTCCCGACCAGGATCACCTTCACCCGCACCGGGATGGGCTGCGGCTTGAGGGTCGAGACCGGGAGCATCCCCATCTGCTCCGCCACGCTCTCCACCCGCACCTCGCCGCTCTTGAGGGCCCGCTTGAGGCCGTCCCAGGACCACGGGCTCTTGAGGACGTCCTGGGCCTGCAGGATGAGGTAGCCGCCGTTGGCCTGGTGAAGCGCCCCCGCCTTGATCATGGTGAAATCGGTGACCATGGCTCCAAACTCGTGCCGGTACTCCAGCTTGCCGAACAGATTGGCAAACGTCGGGTTGGCCTCGATGACCACGGGCGCCCCCTGGGTGGCATGGTTGTCCACCAGCAAATTGACCTTGTAGCGAACGAAGCTGCGTCGCGACCTTCGCCGCATCCATGGGACGGGGGCCTCGGCCTCCTCGTCGTCCTTGAACTCGTCGATGTTTTCGATGATGTCTTTCTCCACGGCCGTCAGGTACTCGATGACCCCCGGTACCGAGGCATACTTCTCCCTCAGCTCGGCCATGGGCTGGCTCACCGCGGCCAGGGCAACCTGCCGCTCGAGCTCCCGCACCCGCTCCTTGGCCTGCTTCTCCAGGGCCCGGATGCGCCGGGTCACGTCGGCCATGTGCGAGTGAATCTCCTTGTTGGCCGCCTCCAGGGCCTTGCGCCGCTCCTCGGGCAGGGCCTCGAACTCCTCCTGGGTAATCGGCCGGCCGTCCACCAGGGGAACCGTCGCAAAGCCCGTGCTCGTGCGTCGCAGCGCGAAGCCGTGTTCGGAGGCGACCTTCTCGGCCTCGTCGATGAGGGCCTGGCTCTGCTCCTGGAACTCCCGGATGACCGCGTCCCGTTGCTTCTCGTAGTCGTCAGAGTCGAAGCGGCGAGGCACCTCCACTTTCAACTCCTCGACCAGCTCGTCCATGTCCTGGGCCAGCTTCGACCCCATCCCCGGCGGCAGGTTGAGCGCCAGAGGCTCGTCCGGGTTTTCGAAGTTGTACAGGTAGATCCAGTCGTCCGGCACGGGCTCGCGCCGGGCCACCTCGTGGATCAGCCGCCGGGCGTAAGTGTTCTTGCCCGTGCCGGTCGGGCCCGCCATGAAGATGTTGTATCCGGGGTGTTTGACCCGCAGCCCGAACTCCATGGCCCGAACGGCCCGCTCCTGCCCGATGATGCCCTGGAGGGGCTCGATCTCCTCCGTGGTCTCGGCGGGTATGCGGCTGGGAGAAAAGTGGAGCCGTAGATCCTCCGGCCGGAGCTCGTATGGTGCGGGGATGGACTTCAACTTCGGAGCACTCTCCCTTCTTCCGTCGAGGGCCGGGCGGGAGCCAGTGGTGAGTTCACTGCAACGTCTCGTCTTCCTCCAGCCGCCCTGCGGGCACTCCCATGGGCACCCTGCCCGCCAGCACCGAGGCGACCGATCGGTAGGCGGCCCCACCCGGGTGGTCCGGAGCGATCTCCCACACCGCCCGGTGCTGGGCGGCCGCCTCGGCAAAGCGGATGCTCTTCTTGACGGGCCACTCGAAGATCCGGTAGCGAGCGCCGAAGGCCGACCGGACGGCCTCCAACGCCTCCCGGGCATGCCGGGTCCGCCCGTCGTACATCGTCGGCAGGATGCCGGCCACCGTCAGCCGGGTGTTGGCCTGCACGCGCACCCGCCCGAGCGCCCGGAGCACCAAGGAGAGCACCCGCACCGCCAGGTACTCGCAGGCGACCGGGATCAGCACCTCGTCGGCCGCCACCAGCGCGTTTTGGGTGAGGATGCCGAGCGACGGCTGGGTATCCACCAGCACGTAGTCGTACCGGTCCCGCAGCTCGGCCAGTAAGCGCAAGAGCCTTCGTTCCGGCGCCATCTGGTTGACGAGCTCGAGCTCCGCCAGCGACAGCTCGATCCCCGCCGGCAAGAGGTCGGCCCCCTGGCAGCCTTCCACCAGGATCGGCCCGGCAGGCGTGCGCGACAGGAGCCCGTGATAGACGTTGGGGCTCCTGTCCGGCGCCACGCCGCACCAGGCCGAAAGCGCCGCCTGGGGGTCCAGGTCGACCCACAGCACCCGCATGCCCAGCTCGGCCAGGGCAGCGCCCAGGTGGAAGACCGAGGTGGTCTTGGCCACCCCGCCCTTCTGGTTGACCACCACGATCACGTGCCCGGCCGGCGCCACGAAGCTCCCCTCGTCCCCTCTCCCGCCGATGGAGCCTTGTTTCGAGGCTGCGGGAGCAGCCCCTCCCGGCCACCGAACGGGTGCTCTTCGTCCTCTGTGCGCACCCCTTCCATGTCCAACGTCCCGACGTTCCGTGGCATTCGTCCGGTTGACACGTTGGAAACCCGGCCGCTACACTGAGGCCGACAACAGGTACCAGAAGGTGACGATCGCGGATGCCCACGACACAACCCACCGATATCGCGGCCGTGCTCGCAGACCCGACCCGTTTCGCGATTTACGAGAAGCTGGCGAGTAACCGGCCGAAGAGCTTCACGGTGCAGGAGATCGCCGAGGAGTTTTCGCTGCATCCCAACGTGGCCCGCACGCACCTCAGCCGGCTCGAGGAGATCGGCCTGGTCTCCTTGGCGCTCGAGAAGAGCGGCCGGGGAGGGCGGCCGGGCAAGCGGTACTCGGCGTCCGACGAGCCGGTGACGCTGCAGTTCCCGCGCCGCGACTGGATGCTCCTGGCCCGCCTCCTGGTGGAGACCCTCGAGCGTCTCGGGCCGGAGGCTCTCCATGCCGCCGAGTCCGTGGCCTACCAGGAGGGCTTACGCGAGGGGCAGGAGTGGCGGGTGCGCCAGCTCACCTCGGGCCAGCAGGCGCGCTCCGTTGCGGCGGCCGCGGCTCACGTCGCGGGGGAGGCCAACGGGCATTCGCCCGCCGGCGAGTGGCTCAAAGGCATCCCGGTAGAGAGCCTGGCCGGCAAGCTGGAGGATGCGGCGGGCACCAGCGAGGTGTGGCGCCGGCAGGACGGTTCGCTCGGCTTGCGCTTCACGACCTGTCCCTTCCGGGAGCTCGCCTGCGAGCACGTCGACAGCGTCTGCTCCATCCACAGGGCCCTGCTCCGGGGCATCCTCGAGGGCATCGTGGGCCCGGTCGTGTTGCAGCAACAGAGCAACCAGCTGCTCGACGGGCAGGCCAGCTGCGACTACGTCATCGCTCCTGCGCCGGCGGTGGCCCGTACGGCCTGAGGTAGGCGCGCAGGGCCGCCCGGAGCGCGGGGGCCAGCGCGACCGCGGCCAGGGCCGACGTGCTCACCTGGACGGCGTCGGTCACGAGCTCGACCGGGACGGCGCCCGGCCCGAGCAGCGCCCATGCAGCGACCGCGTAGGCCGCCATCATCCAGAGCGCGCCCGGCACGATGGCGAGGAGGTCCCGGCCCCACGGGCCCGGGCGGGCGAGGGCACCCACCAAGACGCCCTCCACCGCCTTGATGATCAGGGTGAGGGGGGCCCAGGCGCCGAAGCCCTGCAGCAGGTCAGCCAGGGCCGCGCCCAGCGCGCCCGCCCCCCCGATCCATCGCCCGCCGACCAGCGCGCCCGCGTAGATGACGGCCTCGCCGAGGTTGAAGTACTGCCCCCCCGCGGAGACCGGCACCTTCAGGTAGAGCGTCGCGGCCAGGGTCAGCGCGGCGGCCAGCGCCCCGAAGGCAACCTGCTTGCCGGGCGAGAGCATGGGAAGGGCCGGCGACCCCTCGACCCGGGGCACCGTTCGGGGCCGTCCCGTGCCGGGCGGATCACTCCTCGACGTCATAGCCTGCCTCCTCGATGGCTTCCCGGATGGCCTTCAGCGTGGTCCTGCCCGGGTCGAACGCCACGGTCACCCGCTTGGCGGCCAGGTCCACCTCGACCGACCGGATGCCGCCGAGCTTGCCGACCGACTCGCTGATGGCCCGGCGGCAGTGCTCGCACGATACCCCCGGTACCCGCAACACCTGCGTCTGCATGGCCTGCGTACCCCCTCCTCTCCGGCGGACGGGCAGATACCCCCTGCCCGTGTCGCCTTCAAGGATTTTACTTCATCGACGTGTCCGTTGCGTACGAAGCATACCATGTGGGGGTAATTTGCCGGGCCAACGCATCCAGAGCCGGCCGGGCCTTTTCGTGCCACGGCCTGCCGAAGCGCCGGGCGACCAGCGCGAGCTTGGCCAGGTTACCTGCGGCGACGCTCTCGAGGATATCCCGCCGGCGCGCCCGATCCTTCTCGGCCAGCGCCACCTTCCAAACGGCCCTCCCGGCCATGTAGCCGCTTGCTCCGGCCCGGGCGGCGATCTCGACCTCGATCGCGAAGTCCTCGTAGTCGACCCCTTCGGAAAGGATGACCCACGGCACCTGCGAAGCCCTGTCAAGCCTGCGGCACGCCTCGAGCAGTCGCTCGGGGTCTTTTTCGTAGCGGAGATCCCCGGGAAACTCCGCCTTGAATACGTCCATGCCGAGCGGGGTCAGATCCTCCGCCGTGCGCACCACCACGTCCGCCTTGGTGCGGGCGAACTCGGGGCTCGACTTGCTCACCCCAGGGTCCACGGGGAACGAAATGGCCTCCACCACGCACAACAGGTCGATCCGCCGGCACTGCTCGGCGACCTGCTCCACCAGCTCTCGCTGCGCCGCCGCCGAGGGGGCGTCGGGGTGGTAGTAGACCAGGAGCTTCAACCCGGAGGCGCCCATCCGCTTGACCTTCTCCACGCTCCATCCCGGCAGGATCTCGGCCCGGCGCTCCTGCTCGCCGCCGGAGTAGCCGGTCTTCTCCAGCGCCACCAGGAACCCGACGTGGCCCGGAAGGCTCCCCGTGACGATCGCCTGGGCCGCGCCGAACTCCGGGTCGAGCAGCACCCCGCTGGCGTGGGGCGCCAGGGCCCGGCACAGATCCATCTTGAAGTCGACGAGTTGCTGGTCGTCCACCGCCTCCGGATGGTCCGGACGAAGGAGCTTGCGCAAGCCTCCCCGGTGGTCCATCGCCGCCAGGAGGATGAACCCATCGGGCGTGCTGATCTGCTGCAAACCCCGGAGCTTGCCGACGGATAAGCTCATCATGGTCATGCCTTCCCTTCGCTGACGCCGGACGCCACCGCGGGCCCGCCCGGCCGGTGGATCAGTTGCTCCAGATACGACCGGAACGCAGGGCCCAGGTCTGGTCGCTCCAGGGCCAGCTCCACCGTCGCCTCGAGGAAGCCCAGTTTGTCCCCTACGTCGTAGCGGCGCCCTTCGAACCAGTAGGCGTAGACGGGCCGTACCTGCCCCAGCTGCCGGATGGCGTCGGTGAGCTGGATCTCCCCACCCGCTCCAGGTGGGGTCTGCTCCAGGATGGGGAAGATCTCGGGCTCCAGGATGTAGCGCCCCAATACCGCGAGCCTCGAGGGCGCCCGGGCAGGCGCCGGCTTCTCGATGAAGTCTCGTACCGCGAAAAGCCGCGGCTCGATTGGCTCCGGAGCGATGATGCCGTAACGGCTCACGTCCGGGGCCGGCACTTCCTGCACCCCCAGCACCGAGCCGTCCAGACGCTCGTAGACCTCCATGAGCTGGCGCAGCGCAGGCACCTCGGAGCGCACCACGTCGTCGCCCAGCAGCACGGCGAACGGCTCCGACCCGATGAACTTGCGGGCGCACCAGACGGCGTGCCCCAGCCCGCGCGGCTCTTTCTGGCGAACGTAGTGGATGTCCACCATGTCCGAGACGTCCTGCACCAGCTTGAGCAGGTCCTCCCGGTGAGTCCCGTTGAGCGCCACCTCGAGCTCCACGGAACGGTCGAAGTGGTCCTCGATCGCCCGCTTGTTGCGCCCCGTGATGATCAGGATATCCTCGATCCCGGACGCTACCGCCTCTTCGACGATGTACTGGATGGTAGGCTTGTCCACCAGCGGCAGCATCTCCTTGGGCTGCGCCTTGGTGGCCGGCAAAAAGCGCGTCCCGAGGCCCGCCGCCGGAATGACCGCCTTCTTGACCCGCACCTGCTCATCCGCTCCCCGGCGCGCCCCGGCCGTCCCCCAGCACAGTACGGAACAGGCGCGCGAAGTTCTCCCCCAGGATCTTTCGGATGGACCCGTCATCATACCCCCGCCGGACGAGCGCCTCGGTCAGGGCCGGCAGCCGTGAGGGATCCTCCAGCCCCTGAGGCGTGACCGAAATCCCGTCGAAGTCGGATCCGAGACCCACGTGATCGGGCCCTACCAGCTCCACCAGGTAGTCGATGTGCCGCACCGCATCGTCGAGGGTAGCAGGGCCATCCCTGCGCAGGAAGCCCGGGTAGAAGTTGATGCCGATCACGCCGCCCTTTCGCGCCAGCGCGCGGATCTGGTCGTCGGCCAGGTTGCGGGGATGATCGCACAGAGCCCGGGCGTTGGAGTGCGACGCCATCACCGGGGCGCGGCTGACCTCCATGACGTCCCAGAAGCCGGCCGGCGCGAGGTGGGAGACGTCCACCACCATGCCCAGGCGGTTCATCTCCTCCACGACCTCCACCCCGAAGGCCGTCAGCCCGGCACCCCGCCTCTCCCCCACCCCGTCGGCCAGCTCGTTGCGCACGTTCCAGGTGAGCCCGGCGGCCCGTACGCCGAGGCGGTAGAAGGTGCGGAGCATGGAGATCTGACCCGCCAGGACCTCGCACCCCTCCAGGCTCACGATCACGCCGATCGCGCGGCGCGCCACGGCATCGTCGATGTCGGAGGCCCGGCGAACCAGGAGAAGGTCGTCGGGAGCCAGGGCCTTCTCCGCGTAAAGGGCATCCAAGATGGCGAGGGCCCGCAGCGCGTTGAACGGGGTCGGCACCTCGGGCGACACGAAGAGGGTGAACACCTGGACCCGCACTCCTCCGGCCCGCAGGCGCTGCAGGTCGACGTGCCCGCCCTTGCCCGAGTCGACGAGGTGGCGCTTGCCCTGGAGCACGTCGATGGCGATCGTATCTGCGTGAGCGTCGAAGACGAGCGCCTGCTCGTGCAGCCGCTTCGCGCGGGCCGCGACCTCCTCGGGGGCGGCCGCTCCCCCAGCGGCCCCTGCACTCATGCACCTCGCCCCACCTTTGCTCATCCTCGCCGGCGCTCCTCGAGCCGCCGTGCGCGGCAATCCCGGGCAGGAGACATATTTCCCGGAGCGCGCGGCTGCTCCTGCCCGTGCCGGCGCACCCCGACATTCTAAAACCGCTTACAAGGTCGCTCGGGTTCGCCCGGCGACGAACCAGGGAGGCTGGAGTCACGGGCCGCCCCCCTCGATGGAAAACGGGGCGATTTCCCGGTCGCCTTCCCGAGAACCGGATGGTATGGTACGGGTGCAGGGCCTCGATCGTCGGTGGCCTTCCCGGAAGTCCGGAGAGGCTGGGCCGCCCTGAGGGACGACGAGCGCGGTTGCGGTGGGTTGTCCGGGGAGAGACGGCGCAACGGTGCCCGGGCGGTACGACGAGGAGGCGGGCCGACCTGAAGGCGGCTCGAGCTTTCGGGCGTTGTTCCGGGAGAGCGGGTGCCGGCAGGTGGGTACCGCAGTCCGGTCGCACCACGCAGGGTGCCGGAGCGGCCGAAGACCCCCGGATCGCCCGGCGAAACAGCCTCCTCGCCTGGATCCAGCGGACGCCAGCCCTGGCTAGCCAACCGGGAGGCGCAGGCGTCGAGGCCCTGGGATTTTCTCACGGGGTGCGGGCCAGCGCAGCCAGGTACGGCAGGTGGCGAAAGTCCTCCCGCCAGTCGAGCCCGTAGCCCACCAGGAACTCGTCCGGCATCGCAAAGCCCCGGTAGCGGATGGGAAGTTCCACGAGCCGCCGCGCCCGGTTGTCCAGCAGGGTGCAGACGTAGAGGCTCGCCGGCTGGCGCCGTTCCAGCATCAGCAAGAGGTAGCGCAACGTGAGCCCCGTGTCGATGACGTCCTCGATCATCAGGACGTGGCGCCCCGTGATGGGGATGTCGAGGTCCTTGGTAATACGTACCACGCCGGTTTGCTCCGACTCCTGGCCGTACCGGGAGATGGCGAGGAAGTCCAGGTGGATGGGGATGCGGATGGATCGGGTCAGGTCGGCGACGAAGTAGATGGCTCCCTTGAGCACGCTGACCAGGATCGGATGCAAGCCCTCGTAGTCCCGGCTGATCTCCTCTCCCAGTTGCTGGACCCTCCGCCGGATGGCCTCCTCGCTGTAGACGACCCGGCCGATGCTCGCGGGAGGTTGCTGCGTGGACGTCACCGGGCGCCTTCACCCTCCTGATGCCCCGGCCTCTCGGACACGGGTAGAGTCGCCAGGGCCGCCTCCTCTTCTTCCCTTGCCTCTTGGGCCCTCTTCCGGGAGGCGGCGCTCGTGCTGCGCCGGGTCCCGGTCGATCGCCTGCGCCTGGGACGACGCCTGGCGGCGGCCCCGGTCCTGGACCGGGAGGGCGCCCCTGGTTCGCCGGCGGCGGCCACCTCCGGCGACGCCTCTCCCTGCGCGGCCCCGGCGGCAGCAGGCAGGGCCGTCGCCGCGGCGGCCGTCCCGGACGGGACGGTGGGCGGAGCCGGCGCGCTCGGGGCGACCGATACCGGCGGCGTGGCCGCCGCCTGAGCCAAGGGCTCCTTGCCGAACTTGTGCAGCAAGCGCTCGAAGTCACGCCCGTAGAAGATCTTGATGTTGACGTCCGGATACAGCTGCTTGAGCAGGCGGAGCTTGCGGTTCTTGCGCGTGACCAAGCTCTGCTTCATCGTAGTGAGCTCTACGTACAACTGGTACTCCGGCAGGTAGAAGTCCGGAGTGAACGCGCTGGTGATCCGGCCCTGCTCGTCCCACTCCAGAGGAAAGGTGATGGGCTCGTACTCCCACCGTACCTGGTAGAAGTCCAGCATCCTGGCGAACTCTTCCTCGCTCGGGTGGGCGAAGGCCGGCCGGCCGGCGCCGGCAGGGCGGTCATGGCGAATCGGCAACGGCCGCCCCTGGGGCGAGAGCGTCACGGCCGTCCCCTCGACCACCGGGGCGAGACCGTCGTGGGCCAGGCCGGCCGCGGCCGGCAACTGAGCCACTCGCGGAGGCGACCCGGCTGGCCGGGGGTGAACCGCATCCGCGACGGCCGGCGTCGGAGCCGGCGCAGGAGGACGCTCGACCGACGGGCGACGCCGCCGAGCTCGCCGCCCGCCACGCAGCGCCGCCACGATGATGGACGCGGCCTTCTCCGCGGGCACCCTGTCGGTGTTGATGACCAGGTCGAACCGGCCGGGAGCCTCGGCCCGCTCCCATCCCGAAAGGCGGGCCTTTTCGTCCAGCTCCCGCTCCTCCGCGGCCGCCAGCCCGGCGGCCATGACCTCGTCGACTCCCTGCTCCACGGCGATGCGCCGCACTCGCGTCTGCCACGAGGCGGTCAGCAGCACGCGCAGGAGCCGGGCACCGCTCTCCGCGGGAGTCTCCTGGCTTCCCGGCAGGGGCCACCCGAGATGGATGGCGCTCTCGGCAGGCCGTCCCTGACCGGGGATGGCCTGGAAACGCCCGGCCTCGATGCGCCACCCGGTCCGGGCGGCTATCACCGCCGCCGTGCGCTCCACCAGGGAGCCTCGCAACCCTGCCAGCAGGACAGATGTCACCGTCTGCTTCAACTCCATCCCATGATAACACACGCCGACAGGTACTCCGAGAGTTTGTTAGAATGAAACCACTCACCGACGGCTCGCGTCGTGAGGCCCGGGGCAGCGGGCAGGGCACGACGCGTTTTGGGAGAGGGTTGGCAAGGCGTATGACGTTGCCGAGCACCGGACAGCCACCCCGGCTTCTGTCGGACTCTCCCCGGCAAGCCATTCGCGACCTGGTCGTCTACGCTCGCTCCGGGCCGCCGGCGAAGGAGCTGCGCCAGGCCTTCGCGGAGTTCTTCGGGCCGGACGTGGAGACAAGGGAGCTACCCGGAGGCTCTACGGGCGCCCTGTTCATCGAGTGGTTCCTCTTCGACCGGCCGATGGGCAGCGGGGACACCCCCGCCCAGCAGTACGCGCTGGCCTCTCCCACGTTGAGCGGAGACGAGCGCCGGGCTTACCTCGAGCTCTGCGACACGGTACCCGGCTTCTTCGAGGTGGTCGGTTTCGGCGCGGGCGGCATGTGGTTGACGGTTTTCCCTGCGCCCGGACGGCGCCATGCCGGAGAGGCGAGCCGCGAGGCGATCTGGGTCGAGGAGCCGGCGGCCTCGCGGCGGCTGAGCCGTGGCGACGTCATCTGGACGCGGCTTTTGCGATGGCGCGGGCGGTGGCACCTGGCGACGTGCTGTTTCGTCCTGCCCCCGTCGGCCCGGGATCTGCTGGGGCCGCTCGAGGCGTTGCGTCCTCGCTACTCCGAGCGGGCGTGGCGGCACCTGATGGCCCGTCTCGAGCCGGAGCTGTTCCGGGACCTCATCCTCAACACCGACGAGGGCATCCTCGTGGCGCCGCCTGACGCGCTGCCCCTGACCGAGACGGAGCGCCGGTTCTACCTCGCCCAGGGAGACCGGCTCGTGCGGTCGGGGCAGCTGCGGGCCGCTCTCCATTACTTCTGGCGCATCCTGGCCGACCGTCCCCTCGATCTCGACGCCCGGCTGGGAGTCGCCCGGGTGCGCCTGCTCCAGGGGCGAAACAGCTCGGCCGAGAAGGCGCTGCGCTCCGTGTTGCGCCAGTACCCGGATCACGCCGAGGCGCTGAGCACCCTGGGCCGGCTGCTCGAGGCCCGCGGCTCGGTGGACGAGGCCGAGGCGCTCCTGCGCCGCCTCAAGCGCATCGGCGAGGCGGACCCCGAGGCCCTGTTCAGCCTCGGGCGCATCGCGCTGCAGCGCGGGCGGCTGCGCCAGGCCGTGGATCAGTTCCAGCGCGCGGTGGACCGGGTCAGTCCCCGCAGTCGTCGCGGGGCCGCGCGCAGGGAGTCGGCCCTGCTGCTCGACGCCGGCTGGCAACTGCTTCGAGCGGGGCGGGTCCAGGAGGCGCGCGGCTTTTTCCATCACGTCTGCGCGGTCTCTCACTCCAAGGGCGAGCAGGCGTCCGCCTGGCACGGGCTCGGCCAGGCGCTGAGCCGGCAGGGCCACTGGCTCGAGGGAGCGGCGGCGCTGTTGCAGGCGCTGCGCCTCGGCATCGACCGGCCCAAGCTATGGGCGGAGGTGGGCCGGCTGTACGGGCGCGCCGGCCGCCTGAAGGAGGCGGAGCTCGCCTACCAGGCTTCGGTGGAGCGCCTCCCGGGGTACGTGGAGGGGATCGTGGGCCTCGCCTCGGTGCTGCTGCGGCAGGGCCGGGTCGCCGAGGCCATGCGCCTCGCGCACCGGGCCGGCGCCATTGCGCCGGATGACTCCCGGGTCTGGAGGGTGATCGGAGGCTGCTGGCTGCGGCTCGGTCACGCGGGGAAGGCCATCGAGGCGCTCGACCGGGCCCTGGCGCTCAACCCCCGGGACATCAACGCCCGCGGCCTCAAGCGCCGGGCGCTCTCGGCCCTGGGGCAGAAGGCCCCGGCGGGGCAGGGTGGCTCCGGGGGGTAGCGAAGCGAGCGATCAGGTCCGCGATCATCGCCTGGGTGCGCTCCACGGCGTCGTCCCGCATGGCGTGGAAATGCGGGGCTTCTTCCAGCTTCGTATCGATGTTGGCAAGCATCATGGCTTCCACCCGCCGCAGGAACGCTTCCAGCGCCGGCGGCGACACCGGCTCGCCGAGCTCTCCCTGCGCTGCCATGCGGACGAACGCCTCCAGGTCGAGAGGCTGCTCGGCCGATAGCTGCGTGTAACGCTCCCACAGGTCGTCAGGCGTCATGGGACTCCCTCGTTCGTCGGGGTGCACGCGGGGTGCCGCCCAACTTTAGTGTGCCGATCCGGGGCCGGGCAGTGATAGTATAACGTTCGGGAACTGCCAGAGGGGCATGGACCCGGCGGGGCGGCCCCCGGCGGACGACGAGCTGAGGAGGAGCCCTTTGGAGCTGCAGGCTCGCATCGGCCAGCGCATTCGCCGCCGTCGCGAGGAGCTCGGGATGACCCAGCAAGAGCTGGCGGGTCCGGAGCTCACCCGCGGTTTCATCAGCCAGCTCGAAAAGGGTATCGTCCTGCCCTCCCTCAAGTCGCTCGAGTTGATCGCCGCCCGGCTCTACAAGCCGGTGGCCTATTTCCTCGAAGAGACGCCGGCGTCGCTGCCGTCCGAAGAGCAGGCGTCTCGCGCGATCCTTGCCCGGGCTCTCGAGGTAGCGGCGTGCGCCGGGGCGAGGCGGGCTGAGGAGCTGCTGGGCGAGCTCTCCCCCGTCTCTATCGACGGCCAGGCGGGCAACGGTACGTGGAGCGCCCTGGAGGCCGCCGTGCTGGCGGTGCGCGTGCTTTCGTCCCTCGAGAAGAGCGGGACCGACGCGCCCGAGCAGTGGCAGCGCGCCCTGGCCGGCCTGCGGGCCTCGCCGGGATGGACCCGGGAGGCAGGGTACGCGCTCGCAGCCAGGGGCCTCGTGCTGGCACGGCAGGGCAGGTGGGCCGACTCCGTGCCGCCGCTGGAGGAGGCGGCACGCCTGCTGGCCGGGAGCGAGGGGCAGGAGACCTGCCTGGTCCAGCGGGTCACGACCTGCCTTGCCATCGCATACGCTCGGTCGGGCCAGGAGCAGCGAGCCGCCCCGATGCTCCGGCAGGCTCTCGAGGAGCAGCGTGCGAGCCGCTCCGCGTTCATGCCGGTCCAGGTGTTGCTCGCCCTCGCCCGGTGTGCGGCGAGCGTGCACGCATGGGACGAGGCGGCGGAGCTGGTGGAGAGGGCGCAATCGGTGGCGCGCGCCATCGGGGCGACGTCCGATCTGGCCGAAGTCTGGGAGGCCAGGGCGGAGCTCGCCCGGGAGACGGGCAGGCTTTCGGAGGCGGCTCAGGCCCTGTCGGAGAGCGCCCGGCTGTGGGGGGAGACGGGCCGGGCCTCGGACCAGGGCCGGGTACTGGCGCGGCTGAGCGAGATCCTGGAGGCTTCCGGCCGGGTGCCGGAGGCGCTGCAGCAGGCCGAGCACGCCCTGGCGGTCGTGGACCGGGGAGTCGAGCGCGTCCGCCTCCTGGCCCGAATGGGCCGGCTCATGGCCCGAGAAGGCCGCGAGGACGAGGCCGAGGGATACATCGACGAGGCGCTCCACCTTCTGCAAGGTCACCAGGGCGATCCGGGGCTCGTACGGGAGATGGCGCTCGCCTGCTCCGAGGTGGGGCGCGTCCTGCGATCCCATGGGGATCACGAACGAGCCGGCGAATTACTGGCCCGTGCCGTCGAGCTCTACCAGCAGGCCGGGCCGGTACGGGGGGATTGACCGGTGCAGTGGGGATGGCAGCGGCATCATGCGTGCCGGCTGTGCGGCGCGGTCATGCAGGTGGAAACCGTGGACTACACCGCACCGGACGGCCATGGTCGCTTCGTGACGTACCACCGGGTGAGGCACTACTTCTGCCCTAACGGGTGCACCACGGGGTTTTACGACTTCCGTCGGGCCCACGTGGACGCCGGGCCGGCACACGGGCCGGCATCCGGAGCGCCGGCGCCCCGGCCGGCTCGCGCCGGCAGGCGCGCGCTCGGCTTCCTCGTACGGGGGTATACGGCCGTCGGCCTGCTGCTGCTGTACGTCCTCTTCATGTACGCGGTCGGGGCCATGGCCATGCCCGCCGCGGCTCGGGTCGGGCTGTGGCTGGTCATCACGGGGGCGTTCGCCGGGATCGGGGCGTTGCTCGTGCTGCCGCCCAGGACCGCACCGGCGGCATCCCGGGTGGCGCAGGAGCAGGCGGCTCGGGCTGCGGGCGTCGCCGGAAGGCAACCTGCCGGAGCCGCCCCGCAGGCGGAGCCGGCCCGTCCGGAGCAGGCCCGGGCTGCCGGTGGCCGCCGGCCGGTCGCCGCCACGGCCCGCAAGCCGGGTTCAGATGTTGGAGCGTGACTGGCCCCCGTCCACCGGCAGGCAGGCCCCGACGATCCACCGGGCACGGGGCGAGACCAGGAAAGCCACCACGTCGGCCACCTCTTCGGGCCGGCCGAACCGTCCGGCCGGTATCTCCGTCTCGACGAACCGGCGGATGCCCTCGGGATCGGCTTTCTGACGCCGATCCCAGGAGCCGCCCGGGAACCAAATCGAGCCCGGCGCCACGCAGTTGATCCGGATCCCCTTGGGGATGAGCTCCCGGGCGAGCTGTCGGCCGATGCTGATCTCGGCCGCCTTCGCGGCGTTGTACGCAGGCCGGCCGCCGCTTTCCCGCCCCCAGATGGAGGCGATGAGCACGACGGAGCCGCCGCCCCGCCGGATCATGTAGGGCGCGGCCAGCCGCACCGCACGGGCCGCCGAGACGGCGTTGAGCTCGAAGGCGTTGCGCCACTCGTCGTCCGTCGTCTCGAAGAGCCCCGCTCCCCCGGCCCCGCCGGCGTTGTATACGAGGATGTCGAGCCCGCCCAGCTGATCCACGGTGCTCTGAAGCGCCCGTTGCATCTGCACGGGGTCGGTGGCGTCTGCCGGGATCGCCACCACTCGCGAGGCGCCGCTTTCGAGCGACCGGCGGGCCTCCTCGAGGCCCGGTGCCCGGCGGGCCATCAAGGCCACATGACAACCCTCGCGTTGCAGCGCCGTGGCGATGGCCAGGCCGATGCCCCGGCTGGCGCCCACCACCAGGGCGACCTTCCCTGCGATGTCCAGATCCATGGAGGCTCTCGCTCCTTCCCGGACCGGCCGTCCTCGTGCTCCGGGCCCTGGCGTCGGCGCCTGTCCTCCCCCTCCGCGCGGCATGAGCTCTCGCCTTCCCGGGCAAGCTCTGGCCGGAGGGAGGTGCACCCCCACGATGTGGTGGCGTAGAGCTGCTGCCCTCGCTCTCGCGGCCGGGGCCGTCCGGCTCTGGATGCGCCCCAAGGCCCGGGGCCGCCACGATCGCACCGTCGAACGGCCGAGTTTTCCCCGGCGAGTCCTGAGCCTGCTCGGCATGTGAGGGCGACCGGACGGCAACCTTTACAGTGGGATCTCGTCCTGCAGAAGCTGTACCAGCAACCTGACCGTCGCCTCCGCGTCCCCGAGATCCACGACCTCGCCCGGCGTGTGGACGTAGCGGGTCGGGATCGAGAGGACCGCCGACGGTACGCCGTCCCGGCTGGTATGGATGGGCCCGGCGTCGGTGCCCCCGAAGTCCAGTACTTCCATCTGGTAGGGAATGCCGTGCTGCCGGGCTCGCTCCACCAGCAACTGCCTCAGCCCCGGATGGGTGATGACCGATCGGTCCTTGACCTTGATGGCAACTCCCTGCCCGAGGCTGACGGCCATCGTCCGGGCCTTGGGAGTGTCCCCCGTCGCCGTCACGTCCACGGCCAGCGCCACGTCCGGGGCCACCCGGAAGGCCGCAGGCCTGGCTCCCCGGCTCCCCACTTCCTCCTGCACCGTGAAGACGGCGGTGACCTCGTGGCATGGCCGCTCCAATCGCGCCAGCGCCTCGATGACCGCTCCACAGCCTGCCCGGTCGTCCATGGCCTTGCCGGCCAGGCGCCGCCCGCCGTCCAGGCGCTCGGCCGTCCGGTGGTAGGTGGCCATGGCGCCCACCGACACCTTCTCCCTGGCCCTCTCTGCGTTGGGCGCCCCGATGTCGATGAACATGCGCTCGAGCTTGAGATCCTTGATCTCCTCGAGGTGCTCCGCGTCGACCACGCCCACGGTGCCGTCCTGAAACACCACCCGCTGGCCGAGCAGCACCGCGGGCGAGACGCCCCCGACCGCCGCAAAACGCAGGAAGCCCCGCTCGTCGATGTGGGTCACGACGACCCCGATCTCGTCCATGTGGGCCGCCAGCATGACTTTGCGGGGACGCCCGGAACATCCGCCGTCTCGGGGGCGCTTGACGGCGTACAGGTTGCCGAGGGCATCCTCCCATACCTCATCGGCCAGGGGCTCGACCTGGGCGCGGATCTCCCGGCGCACCGGCGCCTCGTGCCCGGAAGGCCCCGTGAGGTTGGCCAGCCGCTCGATGCGGTCGACGAGAGCGAGGGAAGTCACGTCGTTCGCCATCTCCATGCATCATCCCCGCCGTGAGAAGTCGCGCAACCACGCGCGTTCGCGCATGCGCTGCTCGTGGCCGTTTTGCCACACCGAGGCCAGTGGAGCGTTATGCGGCAGTTGCTCGAGGAAAGCCGACACGAGACGGATGGCCGCCTGTAGATCCCCCAGGTCGGCCACCGCGGCCGGGCCGTGGATGTAGCGGCACGGCACCGACACCGAGGCGGACGGGACGCCCCAGCGGCTGACGTGGATGGGCCCGGCGTCGTTGCCGCCGGCGGTCGTCCGGCGCCACTGGTAAGGGATCCCCTGGCGCTCCGCCACGGCCACGAGTTGTTCCACGAGGGCCGGATGGGCGATGGAGGTGTGATCCATGACGCTCAGCGCCGCGCCCTCGCCCAGCCGGGTCGCCTCCTGGTGGGGTTCGCTCGCAGGGATGTCGGCGCAGGTGGTGCCCTCCAGCACGAGCGCCAGGTCCGGCGCCACCCGGTAAGCGCTGATGGCCGCTCCCCGGGTGCCCACCTCTTCCTGGACCGTGAAAACGGCGGCGACGTCCACCGGGTAGGCGCGCTCGAGCACGCCCAGCAAGACGGTGCACCCTACCCGGTCGTCGAGCGCCTTGCCTCGCACCCGGCGAGGCGTCATCCTCACGAACGGCGTGGCGAAGACCGCCCAGTCCCCCACCTTGACCGCGCGCTCGGCTTGCTCGCGCGAATCGGCCCCGATGTCGATGACGAGGTTGGAGGCGTCCTCCACGCGGCGACGCTCCTCGGGTTTCTGCAGGTGGATGGGTCGCGCACCGATCACCCCGGGCACCCGCTTGAGACCTATGTGCACCTGCCGGCCCGGGAGCACCCGGTCGTCGATCCCGCCGACCTTCTTGAAGCGCAGGGTCCCGTCCGGCTCGACGGAGGAGACGAGCAACCCCACCTCGTCCATGTGCGCCGCCAGCATCACCAGCGGGGCCGGGCCCGGCTCTCCGCCACCGGCGGATGGCGCTTGGGCCCGCTTGATGACCACGACGTTGCCCATGGTGTCCGTCTCGAGCAGGTCCCCCGGGCGCAACCGGGCCCGGACCTGCTCGACGATGGCCCGCCGGACCTCGTCCTCGGCCCCGGAGACCCCCGCCGCTTCGGAAAGGCGCCGCAGCGTCTCGACCAGGCTCTCCGGCGGCAACAGGGACGTGCCTTCCTCACCTGCCAACCGTCGCCACCCCCCAGTCCGAGAGCGCGCCGAGCAAGCCGGCGTCGAGGCCTGCGGCAAAGTGCGCCAGGAGGCGCCCCGTTTCGCGGATGTCCCGCAGGTCCACCACCTCGACCGGCGTGTGCATGTAGCGGAGCGGTACGGAGACGAGCGCGGTCGGGATACCGGCCCGGGCCACCTGGATGGCCCACGCATCGGTGCCGGAGCGACCCGGCACCACCTCGATCTGGAACGGCACGCCGTGCAACCGGGCCGTCTGGTGCAGGCGCTCCACGATGCGAGGATGCATGTTGGCCCCCCAGGCGATCGCCGGCCCCTTGCCCAGCTCCGTCACGTCCGGTTCACCGACCATCCGCTGGCGGGCGAAGGTGACGTCGACGGCCACCGCCAGATCGGGCTCCAGGCCGAACGCGCTCACCTCGGCGCCTCGCAGGCCCACCTCTTCCTGAACCGTTGCGACCGCCAGCACGTCGGCAGCATGGCGCAACTCCGACAGCCGCTGCATCGCCTCCATCAGCACCGCCACGCTGGCCCGGTTGTCCAGGGCCTTGCCGGCGACCCGGTCGCTAAGCAGCGTCACCGGCCGGGCATCGACGCTCACGATGTCGCCGACCTGGATGCGGCTCCTGGCCTCCTCCTCGTCGAGGCCGCAGTCGACGAAGAGGTCCTCCCAGCGCGGAAACTCCTTGCGCTCCTCAGGGGTGGTTAGGTGCGGTGGCTTGAGACCCACCACCCCGGGCACCGGCCCGCCGGCCGCGTGTACCGTGACGCTCTGGCCCATCAACGTCTGGACGTTGACCCCACCCATCGGGCTCACGCGCAAGAAGCCGCCCTTGTCGATCCGGGACACGACCATCCCGATCTCGTCCATGTGGGCGGCCAGCATGACCCGGGGCGCCCGGACGCCGGCGGGGGGTTGTCCCCGGCGCAGCGCGATGCAGTTGCCCAGGCGGTCCGTGCGCACTTCGTCGGCCCAGGCCTGCATCTCTCCCGCAATCAGGCGAGCCACCTCGCCTTCGTGCCCCGAGACGCCGGTGGCCGCCGAAAGCCGCATGAGGCGCTCGGCGAGAGGGTCGGACTGCGCCTGCTCGGTCCCTGTTTCCACGACCATCTCCCGGTATCGAGCCTCCTTCGACCTGCTCTCTCATCGCCCGGCGCGTCGCCCGAAGCTCACAGGTGGATGCGGACCCCGTATCGGAAGTTGCCCTGGCCTTCCCATCCCTGGGTATCCCAGGCCACCTGGTACTCCAGGAAGAAGATCTCGAACTGCCCGCCGATCCCGACGAAGGGCCGCAGTGCGGACGAGCCGGCGCTCGGGTCTCGGGAGAGCCGGTACGAGGCGCCTGCCGCTGCGTACAGCTGCCACTCGTAGAAGTCACGAGTGGAGATCAGTACCAGCCCTGCCTGGACGTAGCTTGCCCGCTCATTCCCCTCCTGTTTCGAATCCAGCAGCACCGTGGCCGCCATCGTGGGACGGAGGTAGATCCTCGCCCCGCCCCCGAGGTTGAACACCTCGACCGAAAGGCGCGCAGGCGCCGGCGGCGGCTCCTGCGCGGCTCGGGCCGGGGCGGGCAGAGCCCACGTCAGGGCAAGGATCCCCGGCACCACCCACCTGGAGATCGCCCGGGCCCACGTCGCCTGCGGTAGACCCCGGCCGCCGCCCACGGGGAGGAGTTGGCGGGGACGGCTGTGAATGAAACGCATCCTGACGGCTCCTTTCAAAGGATAAAGCTTCTCAGCCGGCCGTGCACACCCTTCTCTTCCATCGACCGGCAACGGAAAGGAATGGACGACATCCGGTGGCACACGCCGACATCCTGGCCGGGCCCGTGAGCGAGGCCCTTTACCGGCGCGCACTCGAGGCGATCACCGGGGGAGTCAACAGCCCCTCGCGGGGAATGGAGGCCCTGGGCGGGGGAGCTCCGCCCTTCATCGAGCGGGCAGAGGGCGCCTACCTGTACGACGTGGACGGGCGCGCGTACATCGACTACGTACAGGCGTTCGGCGCGCTCATCCTCGGGCACGCCCGCCCGGAGATGCTGCGGGCGCTGGACGAAGCATCCCGCCGCGGCCTCCTCTTCGGGGCCTGTCATCCCGGAGAGGTCCAGCTGGCGGAGCGGCTGCGGCAGCTGTTTCCCGTCTGCGAAAAGGTACGCTTCACGGCCTCGGGTACCGAGGCGGTCATGACCGCGGTGCGCCTGGCCCGGGCGGCCACCGGGCGGCGGGTGCTGGTGAAGTTCGAGGGCAGCTATCACGGCCACTTCGACGCCGTACTGGTGGGAGCCGGTTCCGGCGCTTCGACGCTCGGGCTCGACGAGAGCGCCGGCATCCCGGAGGGCATCAAGGCGGACGTCGTCACCCTGCCGTACAACGACGCGCCGGCGGCCGAGCGGTGGTTGGAGGCCCATGGCCGGGATGCCGCCTGCGTGCTCGTGGAGCCCATCGTGGGCAACTTCGGCCTGGTGGAGCCGGTGCCCGGCTTTCTCGAGCGGGTGGCCCGGGCGGCTCGAGCGGTAGGGGCGCTCGTGATCTTCGACGAGGTCATCACCGCCTTTCGTTTCCGGCCGGGGCCCGTTTACGTGGAGCTGGGCGTCGAGCCCGACATCGTCACCTTCGGCAAGATCCTCGGAGGGGGCCTGCCCATCGGCGGGTACGGGGCGCGCCGGCACATCATGGAGCTCGTGGCTCCGGCCGGCCCCGTCTACCAGGATGGAACCTGGGCCGGCCACCCCCTGTCGGTGGCGTGCGCGCTGGCCACGCTGGACCTCATCGGGCAGGACGCCGGCCTCTACCGCCGCCTGGACGACCTGGGGCGAGCCCTGGCAGCCGGCGTACGGGACGGCGCCGCGCGGCGGGGCGTACCCCTGGTGGTCCACCAGCGCTGCGGGGCCGTGAGCCTCTTCTTCACCTCCGAGCCCGACGTCCGGGACTTCTCTGGCGTGCGGCGCACGGACGCCCGGGCCTTCGCGCGGTTCGTGCGAGCCATGCTGCGCCAGGGCATCCTGCTGCCCCCATCGCCCTACGAGGTGTGGTTCCTCTCGGCCGCGCATACCGAACGGGAGGTCGAACGCACCATCCGGGCGGTCGACGCGGCGCTCGAGGCCGTGCTCGACGGCTCGTGAGGCGGGCGCCGGCGCCCGTCACGCTGCGGAGGCCTCGCCGACGAAGTAGCGGTAGACCACCAGCCCTGCCCGGCCCAGCACCACTTCCGCTTCGTTTTCCGGGTGGAAGCGAAGGTCCCGGCAGTCGCGGCTCATCAAGGCGATGGCGTACGCCCCCGCCGGCGTCCAGACGATGCCCACGTCGTTACGCACGCCGCGGATGCTGCCGCTCTTGCTGCCCACGACGGCGCCGACCGGCTCCCGGTCCTCCACGCTGTCGGGGTCGAAGGGCAGGTAGCGCCCGATGGAGGGAAGATGCTGCTGGCGGGTCAGGATGTCCAGGATCTCCCAATGGTCGCCTTCCGAGAGGCCGGGGACGGCTGCCCGGTGAAGGAGGGCGAGCAGGCGGGCCATGTCTTCCGGCGAGGTCGTGCTTCGCAGGCCCTTGCGCTGCAGCGGGCCGTATTGCTCCGGCCGTACCTGGAGCTTGCCGGCGAGCAACGTCTGCTCCAGGCCCAGCTGCGCCGCGAAGGCGTTGACCGGCTCCGGCCCGCCGATGCGGTCGATCAGCATGTTGGTGGCCGTGTTGTCACTGACGGAAATCATGAGCACCGCCAGGTCGCGGACGGAGAGCTCCAGACCCGGGGTGAGATCCTTGAGCACGCCCGATCCCCCGACCTGATCCTCGGCCGTGAGCCGGATCCGATCTCCCAGGCTCAACCTCCCGGCTCTCGCCTGCCGCCACACCTCGCACAGGATCGGGAGCTTGATGACGCTCGCAGCCGCAAAGGGCTCACGCGCGCGGTAGCGCAGCGGCTCGGCGCCATCGCGCGGCTGGTCGGCGCGGCCCGGGCGACGCCCCTCGCCCAGCGCCCGGAGCGCCGGGACGTGCGCCCACGCCGGGCTCTCGCCCGGCGCACCGAGCCATGATGCGGCGACCCCGATCGTCCCGCTGAAGGAGGCCTCGAGCGCCTCCAGCTGCTGGATGGCATCTTGCCTCGTCACCGCCGGCTCTCCTCCCGTCCTCCATGCGGACCCCGACCAGGCGCACCGGTTGCGGGACCCTTTGGCGCTCTCCTAGTCGGCCGTGCCCAAGTCTGCCTCCCGCTGCCGCCCGGACCGCGGGTCCGCCTCCGCCAGGCGCTGCAGCAGCCGCACCAGGTAGGGGCTCCGCTCATCGGAGGCGTAGGCCCCTGCCAGCCGCCACACCAGCGGGTAGTGACCGTAAAGGGCGAGCGCCCCCAGGATCTCACCCCGGAGCACCTCGTCGGCCGCGGCGAAGCAGTCGACCAGGCGAGCCACCCCCGCCTCCCCGCCCAGCCGGGCGACGGCTCCGGCGACGCAGAGCCGTACCTCTTCGCAGGGATCCTCCAGAAGCGCAGGCACCCGTTGCTGCAACGAGGGAAGCACCTCGTTGCCGGGATGATCGTCGTACCAGCGCTGGGCGCTCTCCGCCGCCAGCGCCCGGATCTCCGGCTCGGCGTCGGCCACGGCCTCCGCCAGGAGCTCCGGGGCCCACGGGTCATCCACGCCGGCCAGCGCCATCGTGACGAAACGCCGGATACGCCGGTCCGGGTCGCCCAGGAGACGGCCTGCCCTCTCCCGGTCTTCGGCGATGAGCCTTACGAGCAGCTCGGGGAGGGCATCCCATCCTTCGTAAGCGGTGTCCGAGGCCGCTTGGATGGCCACTCTCAGGAGATCCCCGCGAGGGCCGGCTCGTGGCAGTGGGTGCGGTTGCATCGGTGGAACGGCCATGGCTGCGTCGCTCGAGGCATCGCTCAACGGACGGGCCTCCTCTCCCGGTGACGCTCGGGCGCCGGCCGGGCTGCCGCATGCAACAAACGGCCGCCGGAAGGCCCTCGCAGCCCCCGGCGACCGTGCCTGCAAGCCTCTCCCGCCGACTGCGCCGGCCCGAGGGACGATGCGGGCCGGCGCCCGCCGCGACCTGGACTTTCGACGCATGGCGGGACCGGCCCTCTGGGACTGAAGTCCTGCTCTTCCCGCCGTTCAGCCTCTCAGCGCGGCCGCTGCGGCAGCCCTCCGATCCCGCTCCTGCGCGTCGATGACCGCCAGGGCCGCCATGTTGACGATGTCCTCGACCTGGTCGCCCCGCTGCAGCACGTGCACGGCCCGCTCCGTTCCCATGAGCACCGGCCCGATGGTCTCCGCTCCGCCGAGCCGGGCCAGCAGTTTGTACGCCACGTTGGCCGCCTCCAGGTCCGGGAAGACCAGCACGTTGGCCCCTCCGAAAGGTGCCAGCCGCGAGAAGGGGTATTGCTCCTGGAGGATCTCCGGCACCACCGCCGTGTCGGCCTGCATCTCCCCGTCCACCACCAGGTCGGGCCGCTTCTCCTGCACCAGTGCTACCGCCCGGCGCACCTTGTCGGCGAGCGGGTGGCGGGTCGAGCCGAAGTTGGAGAAGGAGAGCATGGCGATCCGGGGCTCGATCCCCAGCGACTGCGCCCGCTGCGCGGTCAGGATGGCGATGTCGGCCAGATCCTCCGCGGTGGGCTCGATGTTGACCGTCGCATCCGTGAAGAAGTAGACGTGGTCTTTGACGATCATGATGTAACAGCCGGCCACGTTGCGGATACCCTCGGCGGGCTTGATGATCTGCAGCGCCGGGCGCAACACCTCGGGGTAGTGGTAGGTCAGGCCGGCCACGAAGGCGTCGGCGTCGCCCATGTGCACCATCATGGCCCCGAAGTAGTTGGGCTGGCGCACGAGCTCCGACGCCTCCCGCAACGTCACGCCCCGTCGCTGGCGCAGCTCGTAGAGCCGCCGGGCGTAGTCGTCGAGGCGAGCGAACTGCCGGGGCCAGACGACCTCGATGCCGTTACGCCGCAGCCCGAGCTGCTCCATCAGCGCCCCCACCTCGGCCTCCCGGCCGACCAGCACGGGCCGGGCGATGCCCTCGTCCCTGAGGATGGCCGCCGCACGGACGATCTTGGGCTCCTCCCCTTCGGAGAAGACCACCCGCCGCGGGTCGCGGGCCGCCTTGACGTGGATGCTCCTCCGCAGCTCCCACCCCTTGCCCATCTTGCGGGCGAGCTGCTGGCGGTACTCCTCCACGTCGACCGTGCGCCGGGCTACCCGGCTGTCCATCGCCGCCTTGGCCACCGCCGGCGCCACCCAGGTCAACACCCGGGGGTCGAGCGGCTTCGGGATGAGGTACTCCGGGCCGAAGCGCAGCGCATCGAGCCCGTACGCCCGCAGCACCGCATCGGGCACCGGCTGGCGGGCGAGCTCGGCCAGAGCCCGCGCTGCGGCGATCTTCATCTCGTCGTTGATGGCCCTCGCCTGCACGTCCAGCGCCCCTCGGAAGATGAACGGAAAGCCCAGCACGTTGTTGACCTGGTTGGGGTAGTCGGACCGCCCCGTCGCCACGATGACGTCCGGCCTCGCCGCCTTCGCCTCGTCGTACGGGATCTCGGGGTCGGGGTTGGCGAGGGCGAAGACGATGGGACGTTCGGCCATGGACCGGACCATGTCCTGCGTCACCACGTTGGCCACCGAGCAGCCGAGGAAGACGTCCGCGCCCTCCATGGCTTCTGCCAGGGTGCGCTTGCTCGTCGGGCGGGCGAACCGCTGCTTGTACGGGTTCATCCCCTCGGTGCGGCCCTCGTAGATGACACCCTTGGAGTCGAGCATCAGGATGTTCTCCCGGCGGGCCCCGAGCTTGAGGAAGAACTCCGCGCAGGCGATGCCCGACGCCCCGGCCCCGTTGATGACGATCTGCACCTCGGCGAACGCTTTGCCCACCAGCTCCAGCGCGTTGAGCAGGGCCGCCCCGGAGATGATGGCGGTGCCGTGCTGGTCGTCGTGGAAGATGGGGATGTTGCAGATCGCCCGGAGCTTCTCCTCGATGTAGAAGCACTCGGGTGCCTTGATGTCCTCGAGGTTGACCCCCCCGAAGGTGGGCTCGAGGGCCTTCACGATGCGAACGATTTCGTCGGGATCGTCCGTGTCGAGCTCCAGGTCGAAGACGTCGACGTCGGCGAACCGCTTGAACAGTACGCCCTTGCCTTCCATGACCGGCTTGCCGGCGAGAGCGCCCACGTCACCCAGGCCCAGCACGGCGGTGCCGTTGGAGATCACGGCCACCAGGTTGCCTTTGGCGGTGTACCGGTACGCGTCGTCGGGGTTGCGGTGGATGGCCCGCACCGGCTCGGCGACCCCGGGAGTGTAAGCGAGGGAGAGATCCCGCTGCGTGGCGCAGGGCTTGGTGATGGTCACCTCGATCTTGCCAGGCCGCCCCCGCTCGTGGTAGGCGAGCGCCTCCTCCGCCGTCACGCGTTTCATGGGCTTGCTGACCACCTTTCTCCATCGCGACGAAACGGTCTTACCGGCCTTGCGCGCAGAGTACGGTATCCATTACGCATACAGGGACTTTCGACGGAGGGCCGGCCACCTCCTGGAAAGCCGGCCGATGGGAGGAGGGAAAAGGCGGTCAGTCTTCGGTGTGATGGTCGAGCGTGCCCGTGCGACGGACGTAAGCTTCAGCTGCCAGGAAGACGGCGACGCCGGCAAGACCCCACCCCGAGCCGCTGGCGAGCAGCCGCCCGAGGAGCTCGCCGTCCGGCAGCCGGCTCAGCCACGCGCTCCACTGCCACGAGCCTTCCACCAGCCATCGCCGCGTCGCCTCGAGCCAGTAGGTCTGGGGTAACACGGCGGCTACCCCTTGTAGCCAGCGGGGCAACACGTCGGGCGGGAAGACCGCGCCGGCCGCCAGAAAGATACTGCCTGCGACGGCCTCGGAGTAAAACTCGCCCCGGCGAGCCGCCAACAGTAGCACGCCCGACAGCCCGATACCCATCGCCGCCGTGGCGCCCACCCCGGCCGCGAGCGCGGCGAGCCCCGCCGGTGTCTGGAGGCCGTGCACCCATACCGGGGCACCGAGCGCGACCCTGACGAAGACCAGGATGACCCCCACCGACAACAGAGCGAGCGCCAGCTTGGCCACCGCCCGCCCGAGCAGGTACCAGACGAGGCTGCGCGAGGCCAGGTAGATGTAGCGGATGGTGCTGTAAAACTCCCGATCCTCGATGACGCACCACGAGGTGCCGGCGAGCACGTACTGCACGACGGTGAAGAACGCCCCGCCCACCATGAGGGAGCCGAAGTAGCCCGTGGTGGTGTCGTGCGCGATGACCCAGTACATGACCACCAGGATCAGGCTCTGCGCCAGCGGCCGCAGGATGGCGTAGCCGGCGAAGAGCCACGGGTCGGCCCAGTTGCTGTCGACTTTCCAGCCGAGCCACACGCCGCCCAGTATCGTGTGGGCCACGCTCCGACGTCTCACTGCCACCGGAGCGTCAGCCTCCCCTCACGCCGCGCGAGCCGCTCCATCACCCGCAGCAGCCACCACGCCGCAAGCAGGAAGACGATGGCCAGCACTGCCAGGATCGCCAGCTCCACGCGCAGGGGCAACAGCGCCATGGCCGCCTCCGGGCCGTAGAGGCCCTGGCGCATCGCGTCCATCCCCAGCGTCAGCGGCACGATCGAGGCCGCCACGCTCACCCAAAAGCCCAGCGCCCGCACCGGGAAGAAAAACCCCGACAACAGGTAGACCGGCTCCTGCATCAAGTTGGAGAGGTGCCACGCCTCGCGGCCGTGCAGCAGGAAGGCAGACGACAGGGACATCCCCAGGCCGTACAGGCCCACCATGCTGACGACGAAGGCCGCTGCCACGCCGGCCGGATCGACGGCCACCAGCGGGATCCGGAACCACGCGACGGCCACCGCCACGATGACCACCGCGCGGATGGTGGTCATGAACAGCCCGCCCGTCGCCATCCCCGCCAGGATGGCCATCATGGGGGCCGGCGCCACGATGTAGGCCTCGAGGTTGCCGCTTTGCTTCTCCCAAAACAACTGACTCGCCATGCTCCACAGCACGTTGAGCCAGTAAGCGGTCATGGCTCCGCCGATGGTCACGAAGCCCAGGTACGCCTCGGGAGCCCGGAGCGAACGGTAGACGAACACGTACGCGGCCGTCCCCAGCACGGGCAGCGCCACGTCGAACAGGATCCACGAAAGGTCCCGGTTGGCGGCCACCACCCGGACGTAAGCCCGCGCCCAAAAGGCCCGTAAGGCCCGCGCCCCGCTCCTCGCAATCCCCCGGCCGGCGCGTCTGCCGGGCCCCGTCGAGGCGTCGGACGGCCCCATCAGCTTTCCCCTGCCCCGTTGGATCCCTCGTCCAGCCTGCGCCCCACGAGCTTCAAGAAGACGTCTTCCAGGGTCGGTTCGGGCTTGTGCAGCTCCAGCACCCGGCCCCCGGTCGACTCGATGGCGCCCAGCACGCCTCCTACCCCCGCGTCGTCGGCGAGCAGGAGGAACAGCTCGACCGAGCCGTCCGAAGGGCGTAACCGCGCGGACACCTGCCGCACGCCAGGCTGCCCGGACAGGATGGTCTCCAGACGGCGGACCGCCCCGTCTCGCTCGCCGTCTCCCGCCGCCGGCGGAAGGGTGGTGCGCAAGCGCAGCATGACGTCGGTGGCCAGCAGCCGCTTGAGGGCAGCCGGCGTATCACAGGCCACGATGCGGCCCCGGTCGATCACGGCCACCCGGTCGCACAGCTCGTCGGCCTCGAGCATGTAGTGCGTGGTCAGCAACACGGTGCGCCCGGGGCGGGTACTCACCCACTCGCGAACGTGGGCTCGGATGGTACGGGCCACCTCGACGTCGAGCCCCAGGGTGGGCTCATCGAGGAAGAGCACGTCGGGGTCGGACACGAAACCCCTGGCAACGTTGAGCCGCTGCCGGAAGCCGGTGGAAAGCCGGCTCATCCGGGTGTCCCGGTACTCCCACAGCCCGAAGGCACGCAAGAGCTCGTCGATGCGGCCCCGCGCCTCGCGGGAGGGGATCCCGTGGAGCTGCGAGAACAGCCACAGGTTTTCCCGCACCGTCAGGATCCCGTACCCCGATACCTCCCCACCGGAGACCACCCCGACCCGCTCCCGCACGGCCACCGGATCGGTGACCACGTCGAGCCCGAGCACCCGGGCCTCTCCGCTGGTGGGCAGCAGCAACGTCGCCAGCACTTTGATGAGGGTCGTCTTGCCGGCGCCGTTGGGCCCCAACAGCCCGAAGACCTCACCGGTGTGAACGGTGAGGTTCACCCGGTCCAGGGCCTGGATTTGCTGCCGGACCGGCCCTCCTTCGCCTCGCCGGCTGCCCGGCCATCGCACCACCCGGCCCTTGCCCTCGCTCACCCGCGTGAACACCCGGCAGAGCGCCCGGGTCTCGATGGCGTAGGGGGTCTCCGTCGATCTTGCCACGCCTCGCCCCCGGCCGTGTTCTGCGCGAACCGGCCAACCGAAGGGTTCGGTTGGCCGGCCGATCATCCTGCTCTGCGAAAAGCCCCTCCGCCCCCGGGACCGGGCCATCCGCGGGCGCCGCTTCGGCTCTCTCTCCTACGCCATGGCCTCGACGGGCGCCCGGCGCCGCTCCAGGCTCTCCACGACCCGGTGGAGCGCCAGTACGAAGGCGGCCAGCCTCAGGTCGATCCCGTACTGCTCGGCGGTGTGGCAGACGTCATCCATGGCGCGGGCCATGATCTGCTCCAGGCGCTCGTTGACCTGACCCACGCCCCAGACCTCACCCCGCAGGTTTTGCACCCACTCGAAGTAGGAGACCACCACACCGCCCGCGTTGGCGAGGATATCGGGGACGACGGTCACGCCCCGTTCGAGCAGGACCCGGTGCGCACCCGACGTGGTGGGCCCGTTGGCGCCCTCCACGATCATCCGCGCGCGCACCTGGGAAGCGTTGCGGCTCGTGATCTGGTTCTCGATGGCCGCCGGGATGAGCACGTCAACGTCCAGAGCCAGGAGCTCCGCATTGGTCAGGTGCTGGATGCCGGGCGCCCGGTAGGTCGCCAGGAGCCCGCCCGACTCCCGGAGGTGGCGCTCCACGTCGTCCAGGTCCAGCCCTCCGGGCCGGTAGACGGCGCCGGAGATGTCGCTGATCGCCTCGACCTTCAAGCCGGCATCGGCCAGGATACGGGCCGCCCAGCGCCCCACGTTGCCGAACCCTTGCACGGCCAGTCTCGTGCTCGAAGGCCGCCAGCCCAGGCGCTCGAGCATGCGCATGGTGACGATGGCCACCCCGCGCCCGGTGGCCTCCCGCCGGCCGACGGTACCCCCGACCGCCACCGGCTTACCGGTCACGATCGCGGGTACGGGGCGCCCCAGGGCCGAGCTGGCCGTGTCCATGATCCAGGCCATGATCTGCTCGTTGGTGTTGACGTCCGGTGCCGGGATGTCCGTCTGCGGCCCCCAGTTGGGGAGCATCAGCAGCGTGTAACCCCGGGTCAACCGCTCGAGCTCCCCCTGGGAGAGCTCGGTGGCGTCTACCTCCACGCCGCCCTTCGCGCCGCCGAACGGCACGTCCACGACGGCACACTTCCACGTCATCAGTGCGGCAAGACCCCGGACCTCCTCGATGCCGACCTCCGGGTGATATCGGATCCCGCCCTTGTACGGCCCGCGGGCGTTGCAGTGCTGCACGCGATAACCCTTGAAGACCCGCCATCGGCCATTGTCCATCCGAACGGGCACGTGCACGGTCACCTCGCGGTCCGGCACGGAAAGCCTCGCCACGAAGTCGGACGGCACCCCGAGCACGCCCGCCGCCCGCTGCACCATGAAATCGGCCAGCCCTACCAGACCCACGTCCTCGGTCTGTGGCTGACCGACTCCCAACGGCTGCCCGGCAGATCGGGTGGTCACACCCACCTTCTCATCCACGGGCCCATCCCCGCCCTCCATCGGCATGCTCCTGCCGCATTCATGCATGTATAGTGTACCCGGTATACAGCGCCTCCGGCCACTCGCGCACACCCGTGCCCGCCGCAGGCGCACGTGAAGGCTCAGCCACCCGCCGGTTTTCTCCCGGGCTTCTTGGCGCGGCTTGGCTTTGCTCCGGTTTGCTCCGTCTTGCGGCCCTGACCCGTTGCCACAAGAGGAGCCGCCTCTCCCCCCTCCTGGTGAGAGTCCTCCCCCATGGCCCACCGCCGGGCCTTCTCGATCTCCGCGGCGTAGTCGTCCTCCTGGGCCACCGGGGTCTCGATGATCACGGGAAGAGCCTGGAAGAAGGGATCCCGGAGCATCTCCACCAGCAAGGCACCCATCCGCCCCTGCCCCAGCAAGGCGTGCCGGTCCACCTGCTCCCCGGCCCCGCCCTTGGAGTCGTTGAAGTGCACGACCCGCAAGTACCCGGCAAACTCCGGGCGACGCACCTCGGCCGCGAACCGCTCGTAGGCCCCCGGCTCCAGCATCCCCGAAGCGAACGCGTGGCAGCTGTCCAGGCAGAAGCCGACCCGTCGCCGGCTCTCCAGTGCTTCATGGATGGAGAGGAGCTCGTCCACCGTGCGGCCGATCTCGCTTCCCTGGCCCGCAGTGTTCTCCAGGAGCAGCTGGCACCGCCCCTGGAAGCGGCGCATGACCTCGTCGACCGCCTCCACCATCCGCCGCCGCCCGATCTCCCATCCCTCTCCCATGTGGCGCCCGCAGTGGACCACCAGCCATGGCGTCCCGTACGCTTCGCAGATCTCGAGCTCGTTGACGATGGAGGCGATGGTCGTCTCCCGCAGCGCGGGGTCCGCGGTGGAGAGGTTGGTGACGTAGGCGGAGTGCCCTACCGTCACGAGCCCTCGCTCCCGGGCCAGCCGGCCCTCTTTCTCCCAGGCGTGGCGATCGACCGCCTTGATGCGGTAGCTGCGGGGGTTCTTGGGAAAGTACTGGAACGCGTCGGCGCCGAGCCGCCCGGCATTGTCCACGGCACGGGAAAAGCCGGCTCCGGTACTGAGGTGGCACCCGATGATCACGGCTGTCGCTGTGGCCTCCTGCCCAGGGGATCATGTCGCATGGGAGACCATCAGGTCAACGACGGTCAGCTCGGGGGGACACCGTAACCTCACCGGCACGCCGATGGTGCCCAGGCCCCGGTTGACGTACAGCCACGCTGACCCGACCCGGTGCAGCCCTTCCACGTAGCGGTGGTGGTGGACCCACCGGGCCCAGACAGGGCCCAACAGCGGCAGCACCACCTGGCCGCCGTGCGTGTCTCCTGCCAGGACCAGCGCCCCATGGGTGCACCCTTCGTCGTGGTCGACGACGTGGTAGGTGTGCGCGGCGATCAGCCGTGCGGTAGCCACGGGCCCCGACCCGGCGTCCTCCGGCCCGTCCCACCCGGACAGGGCCGTCCCCTGCACCCAGCGTCCTGCCTCGTCGTCCCACCGCGCCTGCGCCACCGGCGCTCGCTCGATCGCCTGGCGGCACCGATCGAGGCGCAGGTCCGGCGTGTCGACTCCTACGAGCTGGAGGCTCAGGCCACGGGAGACGAGCTCCACCCGCCGGTTGACCAGGACCCACCCGCCCCGGGCCTCGAGGCGCTCGCGAAGCGGCCCCATGAGGTCCGAGCGGTCGTGGTCGTGATTGCCCCACACCACGACGGTCCTGGCAAGCGCCGCCAGCTCCTCCACGAAACGCTCGGCCACGCCCGGGCGGGACGCGCCGTCCACCAGATCCCCCGTCACCACCGCCAGCTGGGGCCGCAGCTCGGCCAGGGCCTCCAGGGCCAGCCGGTGGGACCGGCCTGGCCTGCGATGCAGGTGCAGATCCGAGAGCTGGACGACCCGCAAAGCGACCCGACCCGTCGGGCGGCCCTCTTCGTGGCCCCCTTCCCCGGGCGGGAGCGGCCCTTTCCCCGGGGGTACCGGCCAGAGCCCGTCGGAGCTCACCGTGAACGAGAGGTGCCGGGTCACCAGGCGTGATGCCTCCCACAGCCCGGCCCCCCAGGCCGCGGCGAAAGCGGCCGCGGCGGCGCCGGCCACCGCCTCCGGCCAGGACGCCATCACCGCGCCGCGGCCACGGACCGGGACCCATACCCTCTCGTCGCCAGCCACTGCCGGGCCACGACCGCCGCCATCAAGCCCACCCCTATGAGATCCGTTACGAGGCCGGGGTCGATCATCATGACCCCTCCGGCCAACAGCATCACGCGCTCGACGACGGTGAGATGCGTCCTCATGAAGCCCCCGAGCGCCACGGCCACGGCGAACATTCCGGCCAGCGACGTGAAGGTCATCTGCAGGACCTGGAGCAGGTGCACGTCCTGCAGCAGCAGCACCGGGGACATGACGAAGATGTACGGCACCAAGAACGCGCCCACCGCAAGGCGCGTGGCGATCACGCCCGTTCGCATCGGGTTGCTGCCGGCAATGCCCGAGCCTGCGTACGCGGCCAGCGCCACGGGCGGCGTGATGTCGGCCACGACCCCGAAGTAGAAGACGAACATGTGGGCCGCCAGGAGCGGCACGCCCAACCGCAGCAGGGCCGGAGCGGCGATGGTGGAGGTGATGACGTAGTTGGCGGTGGTCGGCACCCCCATGCCGAGGATGAGCGACGTCACCATCGTGGACAGCATGGTCAACAGCAAGTTGCCTCGCGCCAGTTCGACCAGGCCGCTCGCCAGCTTGAGCCCGAGCCCGGTCAGCGTGACGACGCCGATGATGATGCCCGCCGCCGCCGTGGCCATGACCACGCCCAGCGCCCCTTTGGCGCCTTGCTCGAGCGCTGCCACGAAATCGCGCCAGCTCATCCGGGTCGAGGGATGCACCATCGAGGCGCCGATGGCGAGGACGATCCCGTAGAAGGCCGCCTTCATGGGGGTGCTGCCCTCGAGCAACAGCCAGATGATGCCGACGAGCGGCAGGAAGAGATGTCCTCGGCTTGCGAGCACGCTCCAGAATCCGGGAAGGTCTTTGCGCGGCAGGCCGCGCAAGCCGAGGCGCTTGGCCTCGTAGTGCACCGCGATGAAGATGCCGGTGAAGTAAAGGAGCGCCGGCACCGCGGCCGACTTGGCCACCTCGATGTACGGGATCCCGGTGAACTCGGCCATGAGGAACGCGGCCGCTCCCATGACGGGCGGCATGATCTGGCCCCCGGTGGAGGCCGCCGCTTCCACCGCTGCGGCGAACTCCGGCCGGTAGCCCAGGCGCTTCATCATGGGGATGGTAAAGCTGCCCGACCCCACCGTGTTGGCGACGGAGCTGCCCGAGATGGTTCCCTCCAGGGCGCTGGTGATCACCGCCACCTTGGCCGGCCCTCCGGAGGCCCATCCCGCGACCGCGTTGGCGAGATCGATGAAAAACCGGCCGATCCCGGTCTTCTCGAGGAAAGCCCCGAAGAGGATGAACAGGAAGATGAACGTCGACGACACCCCGAGCGGAATCCCGAAGATCCCCTCCGTCGTGAAGTACAGGTGGCTCGCCACCTGGGTGAGCGAGAACCCCCGGTGGGCGAAGAAGCCCGGCAGGTGGCGACCGGCCAGGGCGTAGGCGATGAACCCCATCCCGATGATCACGATGGGCCAGCCCACCACCCGGCGGGTCGCCTCCAGCACGAGCACGAGCGCCGCCAGCGCCACCACGATGTCGACCCGGGTCGGCATGGCCGCGCGCAGCACGATCTCCTGGTAAAAGACGACCAGATAGAGCGACGAGGCCGCCGCCGCCAGCGCGAGCGCCACGTCCCACCAGACGAGCCGCGTGCGGTCACCGCTGCGGCGAGCCGGGTAGAGGAGGTAGACCAGGGCCATCCCGAAGGCGAGGTGAACGGCCCGCTGGATCCGTGCGTCGAAGACTCCAAAGGCGGCCGTGTAGAGCTGGAACACCGAGAACGCAATGGCTAGCAGCGCCACGGCCGCCCCGACCGGCCCCCGCAGCCTCCGGTAGGCAGACTCCCGGTCGTATCGCGCCAGTACCTCGTCGATGTCGATGCGTTCTTCTGCGGCGTCGCTGCCTGAGCCCGCCGCGGTCGCGCCGCCTCTAAGTTCCGCCATGCTCCTCCCCTACCCCCACGATCTCCAGCTCCAGGGCCGCGCCCGGCCCTGCCAGCCGGCTCAAGGGATACGCCTGCCCGTTCACCCACAGCTGGTGTTCCGTCCAGGGCCACGTCCGCACGACGAGGTGCGGGATCACCCGGTGCAGGCCGTCCAGCACCAGGATCGCCTGTCCGTCCCGCCACTCCAACCGGCCCTCGGGCGGGAGCCCGGCCCCGAGCGAGGAATACTCGGTGCGGTAGAGCACGATCCCGTCGTCCCACCGGAAATACTCCCGCACCCGGGTCTTCTCCACCGAGTGGCGATACTCGATCGAAAACGCCGCATCCGGATGGTCCGGTGACAGCCGCAGCAGCAAGGCGCCCGACGCGGCGTCCCGGACCTCCACCCAAACCGCCTCGCCCGCCGGAACTTCGCCGGCGACACCGCCCGGTGCTGCCAGCACGACCGACGCGGCCAGCGCGATCGCGAGCCCTCCGGCCCGGGCCGCCCCGGCGAGCATCTGAGCGCATCGCGGCACGGCGGGCCGGCACCCCCCACGGAGCGCCCGCCCGCCGGCCGCCCGGGCCTCGGCCGTCACCCGTCGAAGCCCTGCCGTCGACGCTGCCCTCCCGTCAGCCTCCGGCCTGCTGGTAGAAACGGGCCGCGCCCGGATGGAGGTCCAGCGACATGCCGTCCCGGGCCCCCTCCAGGCTGACGTCCTTGCCGCGCACGTGGGCCTGGCCGAGGCGCGGTAGGTTGTCGAACAGCGCCCTGGTCAGGCGGAACACGAGGTCGTCGGGCAGGTCCGCCCGCGTCACCAGCATCGCCTTGACCGCCACGGTCGCAACGTCCTGGTCGATCCCCCGGTACGTACCCCCCGGCACGGTCACGGCCGTGTAGAACGGGTACCGCTGCCGGAGCTTGCGGGCCAGGTCGGAGGGGACGGCCACGATGGTGACTTCCTTCTGGACGGCGATGTCCTGGATGGCGGCGGTGGGGATCCCCGCCGTCACGAACGCGGCGTCCACGTGCCCATCCCTCAGGTTGCTGGCCGCCTCGGCGAAGGAGAGGTAGCTCACGGAAACGTCCTTGTACGTGAGCCCCGCAGCTTCGAGGATCTGGCGGGCGTTGGCCTCGGTACCGCTGCCGATGTCGCCTACCGCGACCCGCTTCCCCTTGAGGTCGGCCACGGACCGGATGTTGGCCTGCTTGAGTGCCACGATCTGGATGACCTCGGGATAGAGGGTGGCGACGCCCTTCAGCGTCGCGACCTTGCGCCCCTGGAACATCTCGGTGCCGTTGGCCGCATAGTAGGCGATGTCGTTTTGGATGAACGCCAGCTCGGCCTGGCCCTGGGCCAGCAAGTTGACGTTGGCCACGGAGGCTCCGGTTGCCTGTACGGACGCGTTGACCCCGGGCACGTGCTGGTTGAAGATCTCCGCCAGGGCGCCGCCCAGCGGATAGTACACGCCGGCGGTGCCCCCGGCGGCAATCGTTACGAACTCTGCCGCCGACGCCCCTACCGGTAGCGCAGCCACCAGCGCGGCCGCCACGAAGGCCAGGCGCGTCCCGGCCATGCTTCTCACGGCTCGACCGACCTCCCTCGATGCAAGGTTGAAATGGCGACGGTTGCCCTCACGGATCCGGATACCGGTTGCTAGCAACGACCCACGAGAAAAGCAAGCCGCGCGCGGACGGGTGGGAGCATTCGACGAAAATCCGTCTCATTCCTTTGAAGGGAGGCCCCCTCCAAAGGGAGCGCGCCGGGAGAGGACGGACCCGCGGGCGGCGAATGATCCCGGGGACGGAGAAAGGAGGCCGGATTCCCCATGCGCCGGGCCTTCATCACGGGTGCCCAGGCCATCGTCCAGGGAGCCCTCGACGCCGGGTGCGACTTTTTCGCCGGTTACCCCATCACCCCTGCCTCCCCCATCCTGGCCGGTATGGTGCGGGCCTTGCCCGGGCGGGGAGGCGTCGCCATCCAGGCCGAGGACGAGATCGCCTCCATCGGGATGTGCATCGGCGCTGCCATGGCCGGACGACGCGCCATGACGGCCACGAGCGGCCCGGGGATCAGCCTCTACAGTGAAAACGTCGGGCTCGCCATCATGGCCGAGGTGCCGCTCGTGATCGTGGACGTCCAGCGCCTGGGGCCGGCGACGGGCGGGGCGACGACGGTCGCGCAGGGCGACTTGCAGTTCGTCCGGTGGGGCACGTCGGGGGGCTACCCCATCGTCGCGTTCAGCCCATCCGATGCCGCGGAGTGTTACCATTTGACCATGAAGGCGTTCGCATGGGCCGAGCGGCTTCGGGCGCCCGTCTTCCTGCTGGCCGACAAAGAGGTGGTCATGACCGCCGACACCGTCGATCCGGATCGCCTCGTGCCTTACCCGGTCGAGGGGCGACGCCTGGCCGATCCCGGCAAGCCGTACCGGCCGTACGCCGTGGAGGCGCCCGAGGACGTCCCCGCCTTTGCGCCTATCGGGGGGCCGATCGTGACCCGCGTCAACACCTCTACCCATGACGAGGCGGGGTACCTCACCAAGCAGCCCGCCAAGGTCGACCGGCTCAACCGGCACCTGAGCGCCAAGATCGAGGCGGCGGCTCGCGAGATCGAGGACGTGGTGCTCGACCTTCTGCCTGGGGCCACGACGCTCATCGTCAGTTACGGGGTGAGCGCCCGTTCCGCCAGGGACGCCGTGCTGGAGCTCCGGCGGGCAGGCCGGGCCGTCTCGCTGGCGGTGCTGCGTTCGGTGTGGCCGCTGCCCGCCAGGGCGCTTTCCCGGGCGCTCGAGGGCGTGCGGCGGGTCGTGGTGGCAGAGCTCAATTTGGGGCAGCTCCGCCTCGAGGTGGAGCGCCTCGCGGCCGGAGGCCGGGAGGTGAGCGGCGTGCACCGGGTCGACGGGGAGCTGATCACGCCGGAGGAGATCGCCCGCGCGGTGGCGTGAGCGAGCAGGGAGGCAGGGAAAGCATGGCCACGAGAATCGGCAGCGACGAGCAGATGCAGGCGCCCGCCGCCACGATGCTCGATCCCTCCCGGTTGCCTTACCCCTTCTGCCCGGGATGCGGTCACGGGCACATCCTCGACGCCCTGGACCGGGCGCTCGTGCGCCTCGGTAGGCCGGCCCACGAGGTCGCCATCGTCACCGATATCGGGTGCGTGGGCCTGTCCGACCAGTACTTCGTGACCCACGCCTTTCACGGGCTGCACGGGCGGGCCGTCACCTACGCGACGGGCATCAAGCTGGCGCGGCCCGAGCTGACCGTCGTCGTGCTGATCGGGGACGGCGGCTGCGGCATCGGCGGCCACCACCTCATCAGCGCCGCCCGGCGCAACGTCGGCGTCACGGTGCTGGTCTTCGACAACTTCAACTTCGGGATGACGGGCGGGCAGCACTCCGTGCTCACCCCTTCCGGCAGCATCACGGCCACGACGCCCGCCGGCAACCTCGAGGCCCCGATGGACGTGGCGGCGACCGCAGCGGTCAACGGCGCATCCTTCGTCGCCCGCACCACCGCGTTCGACCCCGGGCTCGACGCCCTCATTTACGAGGCCCTGTCGACGGACGGGTTCGCCCTGCTGGACATCTGGGAGCTGTGCACGGCGTACTTCGTGCCCAACAACCGGTTCAGCCGCAAGGCCATGGAAGCCATGCTCGCCTCGAGCGGCATGGCCTCCGGCGTGCTGGTGCACAGGCAGCGCCCGGAGCTTGCCAGGACCCTGGCCTCGGCCTCGCAGGGCGCCCCGGCCTCCCGGGTCGCACCGGCTGCAGGCGGCCGGGCAGGGGGCATCGAGCCCCGCTTCCAGAGCAGGCTCGAGCGGCGGCGCTCCCTCACCCTGGCGGGGGCGGCCGGCGAGAAGGTGCGGTCGGCGGCGACGGTGCTGGCCAGGGCGGCGGTGCTGTCCGGGCTGTACGCCACGCAGCGGGACGACTACCCGGTGACCGTCATGACCGGCCACTCGATCTCCGAACTCGTGGTCAGCCCGGAGCCTATCGGCTACACCGGCGTCCCGGCTCCGGACATCCTGGTGGTCACGGCCCCGGAGGGAGCCGGCGTCACCGCTTCGCTGCCATCCCGGATGGGGCCCGGCACACGCATCTACGTCGAGCACAGCCTGGCAGGGCGTATCGGCGCCACCCGGGCGAGCGTCGAGCCTTTCTACGCCGATCGCCTCGGCAAGCGGGCGGCGGCACTGGCAGTGCTCGCGGCGGTGGCCGAGCGGGAAGGGCTGGTCAGCGCCGAAGCGCTGCGGGCATCCGTCGACATGGAAAGCCGCGAGACGGTCGCGCAGGAGATGCGGCAGGCGCTCGAGGAGCGGCAGACCGTCTGGGAGCCGGCCGCTCCTTCCCGCAAGGTCACGTGACCGGCCTCGTCCCGCCGGCACGGGAGACCCTGGCGTGGTGCCCGTTACGGGAGCCGGGGGCACCGGTCTTGTGATCCATGCCCGGGATGGGCACCGCCTCCAGTGCGATGAGCACGGCCCTGCCCCAGTTGGTGAGATCCACGTGGCGGACCTCCCACCTGGTCTCGGCACGCCGGCGGTTGCGGCAGTAGACCTGCACGAGCCCTGCCCGGCAAAGCGCCATCAACGCTTCGTGGAGCGTGGCCAGGTCACGGCGCGCCCTCTGGTGATCCCGTTCGATCAGCCGGTAAGGCCGCCCCTCGACCAGGGTTCTGGCGAGCTTGCGGGCCGTTTCCCAAACGTCCCGGGAAAGGGCGTCCGCCAGCTCTTCCAGGGTGGCCTTGCACAGGCCCCGGATCTGCTGGCCCACCGGGACCGGGCAGACCGAAACCAGGCCCTCGTCCCGTGCGACCAGGTGCTGGCGGCGGACCAGGTAGGGGCCCTCTCGCACCCAGGGGAGCCATACCTTGTCGGGTACCTCGTGGTGTTTCATCGATCCGGCCGTGGCGTAAGGCCTCCGTTTTCGGGTACGGCGGCCCGGGCGGGGCGCCGCGCCCGGGGTATGGTAAATTCGCATCGGTATTATAGGGGCATGTTCGCCATCCCATCCCGCCGTCCTGGAGGGAGCGCGCGAGAAGGTGGACGACATGGTGAGTACCGTGGTCCTGGTGGCCGACGAGCTGGTCGACCGGCAACCGCGCGACCAGCTGGCGCGGAGTCTCGCCCGCGTCGCGTACGAGTCAGCGAAGCACCGGCGGGTCTGGGTGGTGGGGCCTCCCGGCCTGGTACCGGCGTCGCCGCCGGAGGGCGGTGCGTGGGAGCATGCGGAGAGCCTGTCGGACCTCCCGCCTCTTGCGGCCGGAAGAGGCAGCACAGTGCTGGTCGTGGGCGGCCGCCCGGAGCGCTCCATCCGGTGGGCCAACCGGCACCGCCTGAAGAGCGTGCTCGTCGTGCCCGAACCGGGGGAGGATCAGCAGCCCGGCAGCCTCGACGAGGCCCCCGACTTCGTCCTGGAGTCGGTCGAGGACGTCCTCGGTCTCATCCGGCGCATCGAGCGGGAAGAGGGCGACTTCGAGGGCACGGAGTAGGGAGCAACGATCGGGTTCGTGCGACGAAGCCCGAAGGAGATCGATGGAGATCGAGGGAGATTTCGCGGGGTTTCATCCTTCGTGCCAGTTACCTCCAGATGCCGCGCGGCGGGGGGTGGCGCGCGGCGCATTGACCCGCCTGCGACCCGTGCTAGAGTGATGGCAGAAATCGGGAGTGGTCATCCCGATGGGGGCCGCGTGGTCAGGAGCCCGAGGCGGCTTGCGACCGCCCGGCGTGTGGGCCTTGCTCCTGCACGTCCCCTCCGGTGGAGAGGAGGTGGACTCGTTCCATGGAGAAGAAGCCCGCGAAGGAGACCAAGAAGCCGGCTCCGAAGAAGGAAAAGTGAGCAGTCGTCCCTGGTAAGCGCAAGCATGCGACCAGTTCGCTGGCGTCAGGAAGGAAGCGCCCGAGCTCGAGCCCGGGCGCTTCCTCGTTGCAGTCACCGGCATCGGCCGGCCGGCTCCGGTGGTGCCGGTTTACCAGCCCCAGCCCGGGCCCATCATGCGGCCCATGCCGCCGCCACGGTAGCCGCGGCCCAGGCCGCCGCCGCACGGCCCCATGCCCAAACCGCCGCCGTAGGGCCCGAAGGTCGTGATCTTCGCCTTCTGCTCATCGGTCAAGACCGCCCGGATCGCCAGCTGAGTCTGCAGCCGCTGCTCCGCCAGCTTTTGCTGCAGCTGCCCGATCTCCTGCAGCAAGGACTTGGCCTTCGCCTGGTCCGGCTGCGCCTGCCGCAGCACCAGCGCCAGTTCCTGGCGCTTGGCCAGCAGTTGCTGCTGGATGGGCGCCGCCTCCTGATACGCCTTGGTCTGGATCTCCTGGATCTGGCTGATTTGCTGATCCGTCAGACCCAGCGCCTGCCACACCGGAGGCACGCTGCCCGCTGCGCCCCACGCTCCCGGCCCTGCCGCCCGGCCACGAGGAGGAGCCGCGAGGCCGACGGCGGCCACCGACACCACCAGGCCCAGCGCCGCCACGGCCACGATCCATGGCGTTACCCGCTTGCCCCGCATCCAGTCGCGCACAGTCCATCGCCCCTTTTCTTGCCCTTTCGTCTGGGAGGGCGCCGTCCGGAGCCCGGCGCTCTGCCGACCCCCCGCGCCTCTCTCCGGGGCTTACTGTGCCATGACGCTCTGGTCCGCGTATGAAGGGATTGTGGAGATCCGAAGAAGCCCGGCCCCGGCTCATCCCGCCGCTCCCGGCAGCCCGTCCCACTCCGTGTCGGCCAGCAGGCGCACCCGCACCTCGGCCCCGGCCGGCAGCCGCTCCACCTCGACCGGGATGGCGACCAGCACCCGGGCTTCAGCCGGGGAGCGGACCGACGACGACGATTGGCGGGCCAGGGGTTCCACCACCAACCGGCCCCCCGAGAGCCACGCCCGGGCGCGCAACCACCTCAACCGCCCGGGGGTCATCTCGAGGGGCGTCGCGAGCGTACCCGTGAGCTCCGGAGGGTGCCAGGGATGTCCCAGCCACACCCTGACCAGTGGCCGCATGAAGAGCTCCGCGGCGACCATGGCGCCCCCGGGCGTGCCCGGCAGGCCAAAGACGGGGCGCCCGTCCCAGACCCCGAAAGCCACGGGCCGGCCCGGACGAATGGCGACCCGGTGGAAGCGCCACTGCACCCCCAGAGCCGCCAGGGTGGCGTGCACCAGGTCCCGCAGGCCGACGCTCATGCCGCCCGTGATGGCCAGGGCGTCCGCCCGCTCCATGGCGGCCAGGACTGTATCGCGCAGCGCCCCCTCGTCGTCACGCGCCACGCCCGCCAGCCGCACGCTCGCCCCCCAGGCCCGAAGCTGTGCACCCAGGGCGTAGGCGTTGCTGTTGCGCACCTGGCCGGGACCAAGGCGCGGGGCCGAGGCCTCCACCACTTCGTCGCCCGTTGCTACCACGGCAAAGACCGGGCGCCTGCGCACGCGGACCCTCACCCGCCCCAGCGCTGCGAGGAGCCCCACGGCTCCCGCCGTCAACATGCGGCCTTCCCGGAGGGCGACCTCCCCGGCCCTGATGTCCCCGCCTGCCGCGAACGTGTTGGCGCCCGTCCCGACGGGCCGCATCACCGCAATGGCCCCGCCGGGCTGCGGGGCGGTCACCTCCTGCGGCACCACCGCGTCGGCCCCCGGCGGGAGAGGCACACCCGTCATCACCCGGACGCACTCCAGGGGGCCCACCCGCGCCGACGCCTGCGAACCGGCGGTCACCGTCTGGAGCACCCGCACGACGACCGGGCTCTTCTCAGAGGCCTGCTCCACGTCCCGGGCACGGACCGCGTACCCGTCCATCGTGGCGCGGCTGGCCAGGGGCACGTCCTCCTCCGCGACCACATCCTCGGCGAGCACTCGCCCGGCCGCCTCCTCCAACGAGACCTCCTCCGCCCCCACAGGCCCCAGCTCCCTGGCCGCGGCGAGCACGCGGGAAAGGGCCTGTTCGTATGAGAGCAGCCCCTCCAGGCCGACCTCGGGCGTGCCCCCGCTCGTGGCCGAGTCGTGCGTCACTTCCCCGTCCCCTCCCCCCGGGGCCGGATTTCCTCTTGCATCCAGCGCCAGTACGGCTCGTGCAGCCGTTCGATGGGAATGGCGGAGATGGCGGGCACGGAGTAGGAATGCATCTCCCGTACTGCTCGTTCCAGCGGCTCGAGGGCCTCCGCCACCGTCTTCACCAGCACCAGGGCCTCGCCCGCCTCCTCCAACCGGCCTTCCCACCAGTAGACCGAATGGACGGCCGGCACCACGCTGGCGCACGCCGCCAGCCTGCGTTCGACCAGGGAGCGGGCGATACGACGCGCCTCTTCTTCGCCGCCCGCGGTGATGTACACGAGGTAAGCTCGCCCGGTCATGGGGACCTGCCCGTCCCTTCTCTCACACCGGCGCTCGGGAGCGAGCGACGCTGCGCACGTAGCGGACGATTTCGCCCAGGTCCGACCCGGGCGGGAAGACCCGGCGCACGCCCAAACCCACCAGGTGCTCCGCGTCCTCCGAGGGGATCGTGCCGCCCACCACCACCGGCACGTCCCCGGCGCCGAGCGCGCGCAGCTTCTCCAGCACCTGCGGGATGAGCGCATTGTGTGCCCCTGACAGGATGCTGATCGCCACCACGTCGACGTCTTCGTCCACCGCCGTGCGTGCCAGCTCCTCAGGGGTCCGGAACAACCCCGAGTAGATCACCTCCATCCCCGCATCCCGGAGCGCGCGGGCGATCACCTTGATGCCCCGATCATGCCCGTCCAATCCGACCTTGGCCGCCAGGACGCGGATCGGAAGGGCCTTCGGGCCGGCCGCATCGCTCATACGACCGCCTCCTCCACGTAGCTCCCCCAGACGCTCTTGAGAGTCTCCGTCATCTCCCCGAGGGTCGCGTACGCCTTGACCGCCTCGAGGATGGCCGGCATGGTGTTGTCGTCCCGCTGAGCCGCATCTCGCAGGGCGTCCAGCGCGAGCCGCACCCTGCGGTCGTCCCGGCGGGCCTTCACCTGCTGCAGCTTCTCCACCTGCCGCGTCTCGAGCTCGGGGTCGATGCGCAGGATGGGTACGCCCCGGTCCTCCTCCGGCGGGATGGTGTAGCGGTTGACGCCGACCACCACGCGGCGCCCCTCGGCCACTTCCCGCTGGAAGCGATACGCCGCCTCGGCAATCTCCCGCTGGGGATAACCGCGGCGGATCGCCTCGATCATGCCGCCCATCTCGAAGATGCGGTCGATGTACTCCGTGGCCCGCCGCTCCATCTCGGAGGTCAGGGCCTCCACGAAGTAGGAGCCCCCGAGGGGATCGACCACGTTGGCCACGCCGCTTTCCTCGGCGATGACCTGCTGGGTGCGGAGCGCAACGCGCGCCGCCTGCTCCGTCGGCAACGCCAGCGCCTCGTCCAGGCTGTTGGTGTGCAGGGACTGGGTGCCCCCGAGCACCGCGGCCAGGGCCTGCAGCGTCACCCTCACCACGTTGACCTCGGGCTGCTGGGCGGTCAGCGAACAACCGGCCGTTTGGGTATGGAAGCGAAGCATCCACGACCGGGGGTTGCGGGCATGGTACCGCTCTTTCATGAAGTGCGCCCACATCCGCCGGGCTGCCCGGAACTTGGCGATCTCCTCGAAGAAGTCGTTGTGGCTGTTGAAGAAGAAGGAAAGCCTCGGGGCGAACGCATCGACGTCCAGACCGCGCTCGAGGCACGCCTCCACGTAGGTCAGGCCGTCCGCCAGGGTGAAAGCGAGTTCCTGGACCGCCGTAGCACCCGCCTCGCGGATGTGGTACCCGCTGATGGAGACGGTGTTCCACCGGGGCATGTACCGGGTGGCGAACTCGATGGTGTCCACCACCAGCTTCAGCGACGGCTCCGGCGGGAAGATGAACTCCTTCTGGGCGATGTATTCCTTCAGGATGTCGTTTTGAACGGTACCGCCGATGCGGGAGAGGGGTACCCCCTGCTTCTCCGCTACGGCGACGTACATCGCCATCAGGATGGCCGCCGGCCCGTTGACGGTCATGGAGGTGGTCACCTGGTCGAGGGGAATGCCCTCGAATATGCGCTCCATGTCCGCCAGGGTGTCGACCGCCACCCCCTCGCGCCCGACCTCGCCCCTGGCCCTCGGGTGGTCCGAGTCGTAACCCAGCAGGGTCGGCAGGTCGAAGGCCACCGAAAGCCCCGTCTGCCCGTTTTCCAGGAGGTAGTGGAAGCGGCGGTTGGTCTCCTCGGCCGTGCCGTACCCGGCGAACTGGCGCATGGTCCACCGGCGGCCCCGGTACATGTCCGCGTGAATCCCCCGGGTGAACGGGTACTGGCCGGGGTCGCCCAGGTCCCGGGAGTAGTCCAGGTCCTCCACGTCGTGCGGCGTGTACACCTGCTTCAACGGGATCCAGGAGAGCGTGGCGAAGCCGCCGGCGCGCTCTTGCTGGTCCTCCCGATGCTCGGAAGCGTCGGCCCTCATGCTCCTCTCAACTCCCCTCCCTGCGGTGGAAGCGCCCGCCAGCCGGCGCGCCTGCCCCTGCTCACAGGGGTACGCCCAGGAGGGCGCCGCCCCCTCCAGGTGGTGATACGTCCCATCGCGATTTAAGGTATACCGGTTTCGCAGGAAGGGGCCAGAGCCCGTCCGTGGTAGACTGCCTGGGTGAGGAGGTGCAGGAGCCCTGCCACGTCCCGTCTTCATCGGCATCGCCGGCGGCACCGGTTCGGGCAAGACCACCGTGGCGCGCGCCATCCTGGCCCGGGTGCCCAGGGCGCAGGCCGTGCTCCTCGAGCAGGACGCCTACTACAAGGATCAGAGCCATCTCCCCCTGGACGAGCGGCGGCGCGTCAACTACGACCATCCTGCAGCCTTCGACACGGACCTGCTGGTGGCTCACCTGGACGAGCTGGCGGCAGGCCGGCCCATCGAGAAGCCCCTCTACGACTTCACCACGTATACCCGGACGGGAGCCACCGTCCGGGTCGCACCGGCGGATATCGTCATCGTCGAAGGGATCCTGGTGCTGGAGGATGCCCGGGTGCGGGAGCGGCTCGACATCAAGCTCTTCGTCGACACCGACGCCGACGTCCGGGTCTTGCGCCGCTTGCTGCGGGACATCCGGGAGAGAGGCCGCACCCTCGAGTCGGTGGTGAGCCAGTACCTGGAAACGGTGAGACCCATGCACCTGCAATTCGTCGAGCCCACCCGCCGGTACGCCGACCTCATCATTCCCGAGGGCGGGCTCAATGAGGTGGCCATCGACGTCCTGGTCAGCAAGGTGCAGGCGGTCCTGGCCCAGCGGAGGCAACACAACGTATCCACGGTGGGTTCTTGACTAGGCGAGACCGGCCTGGCTATCCTATCCTGTGCTTCGTAACGTCAACCATAGTCAAATCTTCGGGAGGAGCGGATAGCTTTGGCCGATCAAGTGGTCGCCAGGACCTTTGCGTCCATCCGCCAGCTGGACGGCATCTCCGAGCGGACGATGACGGAGCATTACAAGCTCTACCAGGGCTACGTCAACAAGTACAACGAGCTCATGAAGCGGATCGCGGAGCTGACCGACGACGACTACAAGGCTGCCAACCAGACGTACAGCCTCATCCGTGCGCTCAAGGTGGATCTCACCTTCGCCATCGGCGGCATGAAGAACCACGAGCTGTACTTCGACATCCTGGGCGGCACCGGCGGCAGGCCGGGCGGCGCGCTCTTGCAGCAGATCGAGAAGGACTTCGGCAGCTACGAGCGCTGGGCCGCCGACCTGAAGGCGACGGGGCTCGCCGCGCGGGGCTGGGTCTGGCTGGCGTGGGATCACGATCGCAAGTACCTGTTCAACTACATCGGCGACGCGCAAAACACCTTCCCCGTGTGGAACGCCACGCCGATCCTCGGTCTGGACACGTACGAGCACGCCTACTACATCGACTACGGCACCAACCGTGGTGCCTACATCGACGCCTACTTCCGCAACCTGGACTGGTCCAAGGTGGAGAGCCGCTTCAACGCCCTGCCCCGCTGAGGCGAGTGCAGGACAGGGATCCGCAGCGTGAAAAGGGCTGCCCGGACAACAAGCCGGCAGCTCTTTTCGCGTCGTCCCCTGGGGTTGCACGTCTCGTCTCGTACGGGCGTGCAAGCGCGGTTTTGTAACCGCTTTCTACCTCGTATACTCTTCGCCAAGAAGCCACGGTGGCGGGGCGGGGCACCATCTTTCCGGATTTCACCAGTTTCTGTCTGGAAGGAGACTGGGAGCGCCACGTGGAAGGCCCTCCCGCTCCCGGTACCGCCCGGCGAATCGGCCGCACTCTGGCAGGGCATACTGGTGCCCTGGCACGGTTTTGCCACGAGGGTCCTGGGCTGTTGGTCCTTGGGGAGGGCGTTCGAGACGTGGGTACATATGGCCAGGCGGCCGGCCGGCCGCTGGATCGGGAGACGACCCGCCGCCGTCTTGGGGGTTCCATGGGATGGATGGGTCTGGCGGCGATGCTCGCAGGGCTTGCGGTGGGAGTCTTGCTGGGCGGTCGCGCCACGGGGCCCCTGGCCGCTCGGGCCGCAACGCCGGCCGTGCTCTCCCTCAAGCCTCAGCAGTACCCTCCGTGGCTGCGCACGCTCGCCCATAGCCCACCGGCCGCCGGCCGGCAAGGCACAGCCGTGCTGGCTTTGCAGCGGCTCCTGTTCAGCCTGGGCTACGACCTGAGCCTCGATGGGATCTTCGGGAGCGGGACGCGCCAGGCGCTGGCGCGCTTTCAACGCCAGCATGGCCTGCCTGCCACGGGCCGAGCCGATCGGGCCACCGTTTCACGGCTCGTCCAGGTCACCTGGTGGTATCCGGTCAAGTACGGTGACACGTTGAGCGGCATCGCTTCGCTGTACGGCACCGACGTCCGTACGCTCCAGGCCCTCAACGGGCTGTCCGGGGCGGCGATCCGGGCCGGGATGCGGCTGCTGGTGCCCCGTGCCGGCATCGGCGGCACCGTGAGCGAGTGGGGACGCTACGTGGTACAGCGCGGGGACACCCTCTGGGAGGTGGCGCGCCGATTTCAGGTTTCCCCGTCCGACCTGCAGCGCGCCAACGGCCTGCTGGACGCGCGGAGCCTGAGGCCGGGCCAGCACCTGTGGCTGCCGGCCGATCGCCGGCCGGCCGACGAGGGCAGCCAGTATCTCCTCTGGCCCGTGCAGGGGCCGGTGACCTCGAGCTTCGGCTGGCGGAGTTCCCCGTTCGGCAGCGGCGAGAGGGAGTTCCACGAGGGGGTCGACATCGCGGTCCCCGTGGGCACGCCGGTGCGGGCCGCTGCGTCCGGCGTGGTCATCCAGGCCGGGTGGATGGGCGGCTTCGGGTACGGTGTGGTCATCGACCACGGCGGCGGGCTTCAGACCCTGTACGGGCACAACCGCCGGCTGGCCGTCCGGGTCGGACAGAAGGTGCGGCGGGGCCAGGTCATCTCCTGGTCCGGCTCGACCGGGCGTTCGACGGGGCCCCATCTCGACTTCCGGATCAAGAAGGACGGGAGGACCATCGATCCCCTCACCATGCTCCCGCCCCGCTGAGAGGGCTCGCACCGTGACGGTTCACATAGTTGCTCTCGTTCATAATTGACATGGCTAAGTAACCTCGCGTATACTGGCGGCGGCAAACCCATGGGGCGCCCGTAAGGCGCTGGCTGCCCGGGTGCCCGCGAGAGGGGTCCAGCTTGTGGGAGCCGCAGCCCTGATCATGCTCCGCGAGGGTCTCGAGGCTTCGCTCATCGTCGCCATCCTCCTCGGATACCTGCACAAAGTGGGTGAGCCCCGCTCGTCCCGCTACGTGTGGCTCGGCGTGGCAGGCGCCGTGGCGGTGAGCCTGGCGCTGGCCCAGTTGTTCTCCCGGTTCGCCGGCGGCTTCGAAGGGCGGGCAGAGCAGCTCTTCGAAGGAGCGGTGATGCTGCTCGCCACCGGCGTGCTGACGTCCATGATCCTCTGGATGCAGGGGCAGGCACGCCACCTGCGGGGGCGCCTCGAGGCGCGCGTCGACCGGGCGCTCTCCAGCGGGCAGCTGTTGGGTCTGGCATCGCTCGCCTTCGTGGCCGTTACCCGCGAGGGCGTGGAGAGCGTGCTGTTCCTGGGCGCCGTCTTCTTCCTCCAGCCGGATCCGACCGCGATGGCCGGTGCACTGGTGGGTCTCGCGGCGGCGGTGGCCATTGCGTACGCGATGGTGCGGGCCTCCTTGCGGCTCAATCTGCAGAAGTTCTTCTTCTTCACCGGCGCCCTCCTGGTCGCGCTCGGCGCCGGGCTGCTGGCAGGCGGCGTGCACGAGCTGCAGGAGGCCGCGATCCTGCCGGTCTTCGTCGAGCATGTGTGGGACATGAGCGCCGTGTTGCCGGAGCAGAGCGTACCCGGCCAGTTGCTCAAGGCGCTGTTCGGCTACAACGCGGATCCGTCGCTGCTCGAGGTGCTCGGCTGGCTTGCTTACGTGGGTACGGTGGGCGCCCGCTACTTCGGGGCCACCCGGGTGCGGCCAGCCGTCTCCCCGGCTCCTCCTGCGGCCGCCTGAGCGCCTTGGAGGAAGGCGTGGATCCGGTCGATGGCCTCCTCGATGGCGGCCACCGGCGCCGCATACGAAAAACGCAGATGGCCTTCCGCCCTCGGCCCGAAGTCGATGCCGGGAGTGAGCGCCACGCCGGCGTGGTCGAGGAGCTGGATCGCGAAGCGTCGAGAGTCGGTCGCCACCGAGCGCACGTCGGCCAGGACGTAGAAGGCGCCTTCCGGCCTCCCCGCCACGCGCCACCCCAGGCGCTCCAGCCCGGCGAGCAGGGTCCTGCGCCTCCTGCGGAGCTCCTCCGCCATGGCCCGGGTGTGGCCCTCGCCCTGCTCCAAGGCTACGATCCCGGCCTCCTGGGCCGCAGCCGGGGCGCACACCATCAGGTTCTGCTGGAGCTTCATCAGGGGCCGCACCAGCTCCTCCGGCACCACGCACCAGCCGAGCCGCCATCCGGTCATGGCGAACCGCTTTGAAAACCCGTCGACCACGATAGCGTCGGGATCGAACCGGAGCGCGGTGGGTTCGACCGGTCGATCCGAGAGGCCGTGGTAGATCTCGTCCGAGATGAGCCACAGGCCTCTTTCGGCTGCCCAAGCCGTGAGCTGCCGGACTTCGTCCGGGTGGTACACGACCCCGGTAGGGTTGGCGGGCGAGTTGACGATGAGCGCTTTCGTGCGGTTCGTCACGGCTCGCTCCAGGGCCTCCACGCTCAGCCGGTAACCGAACGCCTCGCCCGCGTCCACCTGCACGGGTACGCCGCCCGCCGCCCGGACGTAATTGGGATAGCACGAATAACCGGGGTCGGGCACCAGCACCTCGTCGCCCGGGTCGAGGATGGCCAGCGCCAGCATCGTCAGCAGGGGTGAGCTACCGGATCCCACCACGATTCGCTCCGGGGAGACCTCCACGCCGTGGAGCGTGAAGTACCGGCGGGCGATGGCCTCCCGCAGGCGAGGGATCCCGAGAGCCTCGGTGTAGTGGGTCCGGCCCTCGGCCAGCGCCCGGCGCCCTGCCTCGACGACGTCGGGAGGGCTCGGGAAGTCGGGGTCCCCGACCTCGAGATGGATGATCGAGCGGCCCTGCTCTTCGAGGCGGCGAGCCCGGGCCAGGATGTCCATGGCCAGGAAGGGCGGGATCTCCTCGGCTCGACGGGACGGTCCGAAACCTCGACGCATGACGGTCGCGCTCCCCCTCGCCCTTGCCGGATTGCCGGCGGGCATTCTCCTACGTGCCGCACGACTCCTGCATCGTGGAGGCGGGCACCAGGGGGCGTACCTGGTCAGGGGCCGGCAACTTGCGGTGAAACGCCCGGAAGACCGGCACGAGCCGCCTCACCCAGGGATCCTCCGCCTTCAGCCGACCGAGGAGCGACCGCAGGTGGGACGCCTTGGGGTCGGTCAGGTAGAGCGCCGGCAGGCCGCTGACCACCAGCCGGTGCCAGGCCGCCATGCCCGGGGCGCCGGAGAAGACCACCGAGCGCCGAAAGACGGCCGCCAGGCGCTGCTCGAGGCGGAGCGGTCCGGGGTAACAGGCGGCAAAGTTGAGCTCGCGCGCCAGCGCGTCCTCGTGGAGGTCGATCGCGTAGTCCAGCAAGATGTGCAGAGCTGCCACGTGGGGAAAGTAGGCGGCCCGGATGCGGTACAACAGATGCCCGTCCGCCCGGCGCGCCCCCGCTGCTACCAGCGCAAAGATGCCAAGGGTCGACCCGGCCGCGGCCGCCACCTCCCACCAGGCATAGTCTCGTACGGCAAGCCTCGCGGCCCAGTGGGTCATCGACGCCCGCCGGCGGCCGGCCGGGCCGTGCTTGCGTGACTGCATCTGAGCGTACAGGCGGGCAAGCTGCCGGGCCCTGGCGAGCGCCTCGCGCATCGGCGCCCGGCCGGGCCCGGACCCTGCCAGCGCGCCGAGTGCGCGGCGGCATTCGCGCACCAGTTCGTGCAGGTAACCGCCATCCCCGGGGTCCGGCAGGGGCAGCGGCGGTCCACCGCCCGGCAGGTACAAAGCGACGACCATGGCCTGGTGCAGGCGGCGGCGGCGCCGCCCGTCGAGAGGGCGGCTGCGGTCGCACAGGCTGTCCAGGTAGTCGCTGATCGTCTGGTACGCCACGACGAACCGGACCATCGTACCCGTCGCCACGGCCGGGACGGCGGCACCGAAAGTGGCCGCCCCCAGGCTGTGGAACGCCTTGTGGTCGATGCTGCCCAGGGCCTGGCGACGCAGTTCGGGGTCGGGGATGCACTGGGCCCGTACCCGCCACCGGGCGAGGGCCCGGCTTCCCAGGAAGGCGGCGCAGGCCATGCAGGCGAGCCAGGCGCCGTCCTCCAGCTCTCCCCATATCCGGCGGTGAGCGGAACGGCTCATCCGGCACCATCCGAGAAGGATTTCGAAGGCGCGGTCTTAATTTATGCTGTCCAAAAGCCTCGATCCCGACCCTGCCGAGGCGACTGGCCGGAGCATCGAAGGGGGTTGGATGCATGATGCGTGGCCGTGGCTTTTTCCTCGCATGGTGGATCGCCGCGCTCGGTATCGTCGCGTGGGCGCCGATGGGGAGCGCCTCGACCGGCAAGACGTACCACATCGGCATCGTGCAGATCGTGGAGCATCCGTCGCTGGACGCCGCCCGGAAGGGTTTCGTCGACGCGCTGGCGGCCCATGGCCTGCGGGAGGGCCAGAACGTACGGTACGACATCCGAAACGCCCAGGGCGACCTGTCGACCGCCCGCCTCATCGCCCAGCAGTTGGTGGCCAGCAACGTCGATCTCATCCTGGCCATCGCCACCCCCACCGCCCAGGCGGCTGCTCAGGCGACTTCCACCATCCCGATCCTCATCACCGCGGTGACGGACCCGGTCGCCGCCCGCCTGGTCAAGAGCCTCGAGCGCCCAGGCACCAACGTCACGGGTACCTCCGACATGACGCCCGTATCGGCCCAACTGCAGCTGCTCAAGCGCCTGCTCCCCTCGGCCCGCAAGGTCGGGGTCGTCTACAACGCGGGGGAGGTCAACTCCCAGGTGCAGCTCGAGTTGACGCAGCAAGCGGCCAAGACCCTGGGCCTGGAGGTGCTCACCGCCAGCGCGTCCAGCAGCACCGACGTCCTGACCGCGGCGCAGTCGCTGGCGAGCCGGGTCGACGCGTTCTACGTCTTCACGGACAACACCGTCGTGAGCGCCCTCGAGTCGGTCATCAAGGTGGCCGAACAGGTTCGCAAGCCCCTCATCGTGGGTGAGGGAGACAGCGTTCGCAGGGGTGGCCTGGCCACCGTGGGCATCGACTACTACCGGCTGGGCCAGCAGACGGGCGAGATGGCGCTTCGGGTGCTCAACGGGGCTTCTCCCGCGGAGATGCCCATCGAGTTCCAGAAGGACGCGCGTCTCGTGGTCAACCTGGCAGCCGCCAGCCGGATGGGCGTCACCATCCCCGACGCCATCCTCCGTGAGGCCGCGGAGGTCGTCCGTTGAGCTGGGACGTGGTCCGCACCGTCCTCGAGCAGGGGCTCCTGTTCGGGATCATGGTGCTGGGGGTCTACCTTTCGTTCCGGGTGCTCAACGTGCCGGACCTGACGGTGGACGGCAGCTTCCCGCTGGGCGGAGCGGTGGCGGCCACCCTCATCGGGGCCGGCCACCACCCGCTGGTGGGCTCCGTCGCGGCCCTGGGAGCCGGCGGGCTGGCAGGAGCGTGTACCGGCGTGCTGCACGCCCGTTTGAAGGTGCCGGCCTTGCTGGCAGGCATCCTCACGATGACAGGGCTCTACTCCGTCAACCTCCGGGTCATGGGGCGCCCCAATGTCGCCCTCCTGCGCATGCCCACCCTGATTGAGGGCGTGCAGGAGCTGGGGATCGGGCCGCGATGGGCGGCGCTCGCGCTCTTCGTGGTGGCGTCGCTCGTGCTGGCAGGCGGGCTGTACTGGTTTTTGCGCACCGAAGTGGGTCTGGCGCTGCGCGCTACGGGTGACAACGAAGGGATGGCGTCGAGCAGCGGGATCGAGACGGGCTGGACCAAGACCCTCGGCCTCGCCGTCTCCAACGCGCTCGTCTCCTTCTCCGGGGCGCTCGCCGCCCAGTACCAGGGCTTCGCGGACGTCAACATGGGGGTCGGCACCATCGTGGCCGGCCTCGCTTCCGTCATCGTGGGAGAGGTGCTCCTCCGCCCGCGAAGGCTGTGGGCCGCTCTCTCGTCGGCCCTGGTCGGTAGCGTGGGATACCGGGCGGCCATTGCCGTGGCGCTCGCCATGGGGCTGGCCCCCGGCGATCTCAAGCTGATCACGGCGCTTTTGGTCATGGCCGCCCTTGCCCTGCCCTCGGTGGCGGGAGAGCCGGGCCGGCACCCGCGCCGGGGGGTCGTACAGCGGCTGGCCCAGGCGCTGCCGCGCGCAGGAGCGGCCGGCCGGCCGCAGCCAGGGGTCATGGCCGGCCAGGAGCGGAGGTAAGGCGATGCCCTCCTCGATGCTGGTCGTCGACCGGGTGGTCAAACGCTTCGTCCATAGCGGCCAGGGCGCGGCGTTGGACGGCGTCTCGCTCGAGCTGGCGGCCGGCGAGTTCGCCACCGTGGTCGGGAGCAACGGGGCCGGGAAGACCACGCTCCTGCACGTGATCGCCGGCGGCCTCTTGCCGGACGAGGGCCGGGTCGTCGTGGACGGGCACGAGGTGACCGCCTGGCCGCAGCACCGGCGTGCGGGCTGGATCGGCATGGTATTCCAGGATCCGGCGGCGGGCACCGCAGGATCCCTGACGGTAGAAGAAAACATGGTCCTGGCGCTCACGGCCGGCAGGCGCCGAACGCTTGCGCCGGCGGTGCGCCCTGCCCGCCGGGAGTGGGTCGTGGAGAGCCTGCGCCGGCTGGGGATGGGCCTCGAGCAGCGGCTCCACGTGGCGGTGCGCCATCTTTCCGGGGGCCAGCGCCAGGCGCTTGCCCTTCTGATGGCGGCGGCGCGACAGCCCAGGGTGCTGCTCCTGGACGAGCATACGGCGTCCCTCGATCCGCAGGCGGCCGAGGCCGTGCTCGAGCTCACTCGCCAGCTCGTCCGGGATCTGGGCCTCACGACGTTGATGGTGACCCACAACCTCAAACACGCCTTGACCATGGGAGACCGGACGGTCATCATGCACCGCGGCCGGGTGGTGCTGGACCTGCGAGGCGAAAGGCGCCGGCGGATGGACGTGGGAGATCTCGCCGAAGCCTTCCGCCACGCATGCCACGAGGTGCTCGCGGATGACCAGATGATCCTGGCCTGAGCGGAAAGCCGGCGGGCAGACCTCCTCGCTGCCGCCTGCCGGCGCCAGGTGTTTCGAAAGGGGAGTCTCATGGCAACGGCTCCGCTGGGGTTTTGGCTGGACTCCTCCCACCTGCGCCACCAACTCCGCAACGAGCTGGCCCTGGCCCGTGCCGCGACCCAGGCCGCTTTGGGCGCCTGCTCCAGCCCGCTCGTCACGACGTACTTGCGCCGTGCGCTCGACGCCATCGATCGAGTCTCGATCCTCATGGAAGAGGCAGAGCTGCCGCAAGGAGGTGGCGCTCCATCCTCGTCCGAGCGGCTGCGCCGGGAGGAAACCCGGCTCTTCGACCTCGCCGAGCTGGTGTCCCAGACCCTGGACAGGCTGGCCCCCCGGTTCAAGCATGCAGGGGTGGCGGCCGCCCTTTCTGCCCGGGCGGGGGGCTGCGCCTGGGTGGTGCGCGGCCATCCCGAGCTTCTCGAGGCGGCTCTCACCAATGTCCTGGTCAACGCCATGGAAGCCACCCCCACAGGGGGCACGATCCGGGTCGAGATCGAGGACGGGCCGGTCGGATCGGTGAGCGTGAGGGTCGTCGACTCGGGGCCCGGCATCGCCCCGGAAGTGATGTCGCGGCTCCTGCGCGAACCGGTGACCACCAAGGCCGGGCCCAACCGGGGCGTGGGGTTGCTCATGACCCGCCGGATCGTGGAGGAGCTCCACGGAGGCCGCCTGGTCATGTGGTCAGAACACGGGCGCGGAGCCACGTTGATCCTGCAACTGCCGCTCGCGAGCTCCACGTTGGAGGAGACGAGGTGATGGTGCCGTGCTGCACGCGGTCGCGCTGCTGTGGATCGTCGATGCCGAGGCCAACGCCCGGCTGCGCCCGGCTCATCTGGAATACGTCGGCCGGCTGTACCGGGAAGGGAAGGTGGCGCTGGCCGGGCCTTTCGCCGACGGCCGGGGGGGCATGGTGATCTACCGGGTCGCCTCCATGGACGAAGCCCACCGGCTCGTCCTGGACGATCCGGTCGTGCAGGGAGGCGCGCGGCGCTTCACGCTGCTCGAGTGGAAGCCCCTCGACCTCGGCGCTCCGGGTGGGACGTCCCGCTGAGCGCTCGGCACCCGGATGGCTCCCGGGCAGGCACGGCCCTGGTGCTGAGTTCGGCCGTCGCGTTCGGGGCCATGCCGTCGCTCGCCCGCATCGCCTACGACCATGGCACCGGCGCGTACGCCCTGCTGGCCATCCGGTTCTCGATGGCCTTTGCCGTGCTCACAGGGGTGGCTGCGCTCGCCGGGCGCTGGCCGCGGCAGGCCTTGAGGCCGGCTCCGCTCCTGTTGGGGGCGGTGGGCTACGCGGGCACGGCCATTGGCCTTTTCCGCGCGCTTCAGTTCGTGCCGGCTTCGGTCGCGTCGGTGCTCTTCTACACCTACCCCGCGCTCGTCGGCGTGGTCGACGCTCTGGTCCGGCGCCGCTCACCCGGGGCGGCTCAGGTGCTGTCGCTGGCCGGGGCCGTCGCGGGCTCGGCGCTGGTCGCCGGGGTGCAGCCGGCGCCGCTGGACGGCCGGGGAGTCCTCCTGGCCCTGGGCGCGGCCTGTTGCTATGCCGGGTACATCCTGGCGGGCGAGCGGACGACCGCCGGCACCGACGCGTGGCAGCTGGCCGTGGGGGTGACGGCGGGGGCCGCCATGACCACCGCCGCAATGGCGTGGGCGGACGGCCCGGGCCTCTCGGGCATCGAGGGCCCGGGATGGGCGGCCGGAGCAGCCCTCGCCCTCCTCTCCACGGCGTACGCCATCCCGGCCTTCCTGGCCGGCCTGGCCCGGGTGGGCCCGTCCACCGCCGCGGTGCTGTCGGCAGGTGAACCTTTGACCGCCCTGCTGCTGGCGGTGCTGTTCCTCGGAGAGCGACTCACCGCTCCGCAGGTCGCCGGCGCCGTCCTGGTCGTGGCCGCCATGGTCGTCGCATCGACCCGTCCTCCGGGGCCGTCACGGGCTCAACCTCCGGGCAGCGCCGTGAAAGGCGGCAGGCCGTCCTGGAGCCGGCGCACCGCTTCTTGGAGGCCCTCGACGGCGCCCCGGACCGTGTCGACGCCCGGCGTGCCCCAAGCTCCCCGGCCCTGCGGCAGCCCCAGGACGTAGCCGACGAACTCGTCGCCATCGAGCACCAGGAGCCGCCCGTTGGGGTAGACGAACAGGTCGAGCACCGCGTCGCGGTAGCGAAAGCCCTCCCCGGTCTCCTCCACGCCGTCCGTGAGGTCGACGTACCAGCCCCGCAGTCTCCCCTGCCCGTCCATCAGGCGCAAATAGACCGCGCGAGCGCCCGGCCGGTAATACTCGAGCGCCGGGTCACCCGGTTCCATCGTCACGAAAGGCGTCACCCAGCGCCCGCCTGCCCACCGGGTCCGCAGGACGGTCAAGGCGCCCTCCCGGCCGATGAGCTCGGCGTCGTAGCGAATGCGCTCCGTCCCATCGGCGCGGAGCTTGACGACGAGCACCTGGCGTCCTCCTCCCCGCGGTCCGGCCGCAGCAAGTCAGCCGCAGCGAGTCAGAAGAGGTAATCGGGCCGGTTGGCGAACATCTGAGGTGACGAGACCGGGCGTGTTCCGCCGAAGCTCCCGGTAGAACGGAGGCACGGGCCCGATGCGTGTCAGAGACAAGATGACCCCCAATCCCATTACCGTCGAACCCTCCACCCCCGTCTCCCAGGCGCTGCGCCTGATGGAAGGCCGCAAGATCCGGCGCCTTCCCGTCGTCCAGGCCGGGCGGCTGGTGGGCATCGTCACGCTGCTCGATCTCATGAGGGTATCGGCCTCCCCCGCCACCACCCTCAGTATCTACGAACTGCGCTACCTGCTGGACAAGCTGACGGTGCAGGAGGCGATGAGCCGGCGCCTCATCACGGTCGGCCCCGACGAGCCCATCGAGCAGGCGGCGCTCCTGATGCGCCAGCACAAGATCGGCGGGCTGCCGGTCGTGGAGGGCGACCATCTCGTGGGCATCATCACCGAGACGGACATCTTCGACGCGTTCGTCGAGCTCCTGGGGATGCGCAGGCCGGGAGTCCGCCTCGAGATCGACTGCACGGACCGCCCCGGGGAGCTCTCCCGCATCGCGACCATCATCGCCAAGCGGGGCCTCAACATCCACTCCGTGGTCACGACCCCCGCGCCGCCCGGCCAGGCACACCTGGTCTTCCGCGTGGAAGGCAACGACATGGCGCAGCTGGTCGACGAGCTCGAGCACGCCGGCTGCCGCGTCGCATGGGAGGCGCCATCCACCGCTGCGTGATCTCACCCAGGCGGGGACCGGCGACCCGCTCGACTCCTTCGATCCGGCGGTGGCGGCCTACTTCCGGGAGCGTTTCGGCGCGCCGACGCTTGCCCAGCGCATGGCGTGGCCCGCCATCCGATCCGGCCGGGATACGCTCGTGGCAGCGCCGACGGGCTCGGGCAAGACGCTGGCCGCATTCCTGGTGAGCCTCGACGACCTGATCCGGCGTCCCGTCCCCTCGAATCCCGCTCTGCACACGCTGTACGTCTCGCCCTTGCGTGCCCTGAGCCACGACATTCACCGGAGCCTCGAACTCCCCTTGCGCGACCTGCAGCGCCTTTTCGTACAAACGGCCCGGCGGCCCTTTCCTCCCATCGACGTGGGGGTTCGCACGTCGGATACGCCGCCTGCGCGGCGGCGGGCCATGGCCACGAAGCCTCCCCACATTCTCGTCACCACCCCGGAATCGCTGTTGCTCATGATGCTGGCGCCCCGCATGCGCCCGGCTCTTGCCAGCGTGCGGAGGGTCATCGTCGACGAACTGCACGCCCTCCTGCCCACCAAGCGCGGGGCGCTTCTGGCGCTGTGTTTGGAGCTGCTCGACGAGCTGGCCGGCCGCCGGGTGCAGCGCATCGGCCTGTCGGCCACCATCCGGCCCCTCGAGGAGGCCGCTCGCTTCCTCACCGGCACCCGGCAGCCTGGCGCCGAAGTGGTCGACGCCGGCGCCCGCCGCACCATGGACCTGCAGGTGATCTTGCCCGCCGCCGCGTTCCCCTCCGCCCCGGAGGGCACCATCTGGCCCAGCATCGCCCGCCGCCTGGTGGATCTCATCGAAAGCCATCGTTCCACCCTGGTCTTCGTCAACAACCGGCGCCAGGCCGAGCGCCTCACCCACCTGGTCAACGAACTGGCGGGGCGGCGCCTGGCGCTGACCCATCACGGGAGCATGGCCCGGGCCAGCCGTCTCTACGTCGAACAGGCGCTCAAGGCAGGCGAGCTGAAGGCCGTCATCGCCACCGCCACGCTGGAACTGGGGATCGATGTGGGCTTCATCGATCTCGTGGTGCACGTCGAGTCGCCTCCGGAGGTCGCCCAGGGGCTGCAGCGGGTCGGGCGGTCCGGGCACGCGGTCCACGCGTCGGCCAAAGGACGCATCCTGCCCAAGCATCCTTCGGACCTGCTGGAGGCGGCCGCCTGCGCCCGGGCCATTGCCCGCTTCGACATCGAGCCGCTGGCGCCGGTGCGGCAGCCGGCGGACGTGCTGGCCCAGTTCGTCGCCGGGGCAGCCACCATCCGGCCCTGGCGCGAGCCCGAGCTGCTGGCCCTCGTGCGGCGCACCGCGTCTTTCTCGGGCATTTCCGAGGAAATGTGGCACGAGGTGCTGGGCCTGCTGGCCGGCGAGACGCCCGGCCGGCCCGACGTGCCCGTCCGGCCGAGGATCGCCTGGGACCGCCGGGACGGAGCGATCCGGGGAATCGATGCGACCCGGACCGTGTTGTACGCCAACGCGGGCACCATCCCGGATCGGGGCACGTATCCCGTCTACCTTTCCGGCACGGACGTGCGGCTGGGCGAGCTCGACGAGGAGTTCGTCTACGAGACGCGCAGGGGTGACGTCTTCTGGTTGGGGATGGGCGCCTGGCGCGTGGAGGCCATCCGCCCGGACCGCGTCCTGGTCAGCCGTGCCTCCGGCGTCGTGGCCAAAGTGCCGTTTTGGAGGGGCGAGGGCCTCAGCCGCTCCTCCCACCTGGGCCGCCACGTCGCCACGCTGCTCGAAGAGCTCGAGCCGCTGCTCGCCGCGGGCCAGGAGGCGGCCGGCCGGGCCCGCATCCGGCAGGAGTGCCACGCTGACGACGATGCCGCCGGCGCCCTGGTCGACTACCTGACGCGCCAGCTCAGGGCGTGCGGCACCCTGCCCGGGCCGCACCGGGTCGTGGTCGAGAGCTTTCCCGACGAGCTGGGAGACCGGCGCCTCGCCATCCACTCGCCCCTGGGGCGCCGGCTCAACCAGGCCTGGGCCCTGGCGCAAATCGCCTGGGCTCGCCGTCACCTCGGGCTGGAGCTCGACACCGCGGTGGCCGACGACGGGATACTGCTGAGATTGCCCGGCGAGTACCTCCTGGAGGATGCCTCCCCCCTGGTAGCGCTCGAGGGAGAGGACCCGGAGAGCCTGATCGACGCCGAGCTTCCGGGTACCCACCTCGTCGCCCAGCTGTTCCGGGAGGCCGCAGGCCGCGCGCTGCTCATCACCCGCCCCCACCGGCGCAGGCGGTTGCCCCTGTGGCAACAGCGACTGCGCGCCGCCGACCTGATGCTGCTGCAGTCCGCCCATGGGCAGCGGCCGGGTGTGCTCGTGCGGGAGGCCCTCCGGGAAGCCCGCCAGGACGTCCTGGACGTGACCGCCATGGCCGCGCTGGTACGGGCGATACGAACGGGCGAGGTCGAGGTGCGGACGGTCACGTTGCCTGCCCCCTCGCCCTTTGCCGCATCGCTCCTCTTCCAGTTCACCGCCACCTTCCTCTACGAGCCCGACGCCCCCAAGGCGGAGCGGCAGGCGGCGGTCTTGATGGGGACGGCGCCGCAGGCGCTGCAGGAGGCCGCCGCAGACGGTAGCCTACCGCGTTTGCTCCACCCGGACGCCATCCGGGAAGTCTCCCGGCGGCGGGCCTTTCCCCCCTGGCTGCGGCAACGCCCCCCTCGCTCCATCCAGGAAATGGACGAGTGGCTGCGGCACGCAGGGGACGTGTCCGACGACGAATTGGCCGCCATGCTGGGCCACGAGCAACGGCCCACGGCTCGCGAGTGGCTCGAGAGGCTGGCCGAACAGGGCCGGGTCACGCACGAGGGGGGCCTGTGGATCCACGAAGGGATCCTTCCCCTCCTGCAAGCGGCACGCCGGGAGGAAGGGCCCGAGGCCCAGGACGCGGCCCGGATGCTGCTCGAGCGCAAAGCGCTGGCCGGCGGCCCGTTGGATGCCGAAGCGGCGGCCCGGCGCTACGGGCTGAGCCTCCCGCTGGTGGAGCGGGCGCTCATGGAGCTGGTCGCTTCCGGCGACCTGGTGCACGGGGTGCTGGAGGAGGGCGGCCCCGCTCGCTTCGTCGCCACGCCGGCCCTGGTCGAGATGCGCCGGCTGACGCTCATCCAGGCCCGCCAGCTCAGCGAGCCGATCTCCCTGGCCGCCTTCTTGCGCTTCCTTGCGGCCCGGCACAGGCTCGTGCCGAGCGAAGGCCAGCCGCCTGCTCTTTTCCCGTCCGGCACGGCGCTCGCCCCTGACGCGGCCGCCGAGGCGGCGCGCCGCTTGATGGGGTGGTCCGCGCCGTACCGCGACTGGCTGAGGGTGCTGTTGCCGGTACGCCTGGGGCCCAGGGCCTCTCAGCTCCTGGCCGCAGCGGTGGCGGCCGGGCGCCTCGGCTGGCTGCGCGTGCCTGCATCGCCCCGCGCAGGCGCCGGCGGCGAGCCCGCGCCCCGAGGCGCCGGCCCTTCGCTCTGGACCGTCTTTCCCCGAGCCGAGCTGCCCCTGGTGGCCGCGCTGTTCGAGACGGACTCCCGGGCGGAAGCGCTCGACCCCGGGGATCGGCCGCTCCTCGAAGCCCTCGGCGCCGGCGGGAGCTGGTTTCCCTGGGAGCTCGCCGGCCGCCTCGGGCTGCCCGAGCCGGCGATACGGGATGGCCTGACCCGCCTCGTCCGCCAGGGGCTCGCCTCGGCCGAGGCCATGGCGCTGGTCGAACGGCTGGGTGCGGAAGGGTTACCGGGGCCGCAGCTCCCAAAGTCGCGGCCTGGCCCGCTGGGACCTGCCGGATACCGGGCCCTGGGGCGCCGGATGCGAGAGGCGGCTCGCGAAAGAGCCCGCCTCGCGGCCCTCCGGTCGCGGCAAGCCGCCGTGAGCATGGCCGGCGACCTCGACACCACCCGGTTCTACGGGGTCCTCCCTCTTCCGGATGGGCCATCGCCCGCCTCCGCGTGGGCCAGGGCGCTGGTGGAGCGTTACGGGGTCGTCGCCCGGGAGCTCCACCGGCAGGAGGGGGTGCCGCTGCCCTGGGCACACGTCGCCCAGGCCCTGGAGCAACAGGAGGCGCGCGGCGGCGTCGTGCGGGGGTACTTCGTGGAAGGGCTCAGCGGAGAGCAGTTCGCCCCGAAGGAGCTCGTCGATGTCCTGAGAGAGTGGCACGAGCCCCGCTCTGAGACCATGTGGGCCGCTTCGTTGCGCGATCCGGTGCTGCTCCCCCTCCACTTCGCCGCGCCGCCGGCGTGGTGGCCGCCAGGGCCCAGAGCAGAGGGCGCCTGGTGCGTACTGGCGGACGGGATGCCGGTGCTGCTGGTTCAAGTAGCTTCGGGGTCGCTCTGGTTTGCACCCGGGGCGAGCCCCCAAACCCTCGTCCGGGCTGCCCGCCTCTTCCTGGAGCGCCTCACCGCCACCGGCCAGGGGCGGCGCCTGGTGGTCCGCTCCATCCAGGGCCGCCCCGTGGGCGAGGCCCGCAAGAGCGGTGAGGCCGCGTGGCTGAAAGACGCCGGCTTCATCGAAGGGCCCCGCACGCTGGAGCACTGGCTCGACCCGTTCTCGGGCGGCCGGCCTACGGAATGGCACGGAACCAGCACGCAGTGCGGACCGTAGCACCCCGTCCGCCGTTCGGCGTAGCTCTGCCCGCCATTGACTGGAGTTTTCTGTGTGACAAGTCTCCCTACTCCTTTCCCCTGGGGACCGTACCGCCCGCTTGATACAGTCGCCCTAGGGCGGACGGTTCTCCTTACTATTACGTTCCTATTACGGTTGGGAGGGGTGACCTGGTGAACTATCCCATCTGGGACGTACCGCGGCTCGGGGGACCGCTGCTCATCGCCATCGTGTCCATTCTCCACGTCTACGTGGCGATGTTCGCGGTGGGCGGGTCATGGTACCTGGTCGCCGCCGAGCGATGGGCGCGGCGTACCCAAAACGCCGACCTCCTCGCGTACGTCAAGAACCACTCCCGTTTCTTCCTGTTGTTGACCGTCGTGTTCGGGGCGCTGACAGGGGTCGGCATCTGGTTCACCATCGGGCTCATCAACCCGCAGACCACTTCCGTGCTCATCCGCACGTTCGTCTGGGGATGGGCGATGGAGTGGGTCTTCTTCATTCTCGAGATCGCGTCCATCCTGCTCTACGTCGCCTCCTGGGACCGGGCCGATGGCCGCACGCACCTGCTCTACGGGTACAGCTACGTGGTGGGCTCCACCATGTCGCTGGTCATCATCAACGGCATCCTGAGCTTCATGTTGACGCCCGGCCGGTGGCTCGAGACGGGCAACTTCTGGGACGGGTTCTTCAATCCCACGTACCTTCCGTCGCTCGTCGGCCGCATCGCGGCCGCCGCCGCGCTGGCCGGGCTGTGGGGCCTGTTCACCGGGGTGAAGATCGGGTCCCGGGAGCTACGGGAGCAGGTCGTGCGCTTCGCCTCGTGGTGGCTCGTACCGCCCATGGTCGTGCTCCCGCTTTCCGCGGTCTGGTATGTCGCGGTGGTACCGTCCGGGCCGAGGTCGCTGGTGATGGGGGGCGCCGCGGCCGTCTCCATCATGTTCATGTTGAGCCTGGCCCTCTCGGTGGTCATCTTCGCCGTGGGAGCTCTGGGGCCGCTGCGCCGGCCGGCCCTCGCCTCGTCCGCCCTGGCGTGGACGCTACTGGCCGCAGGCCTCATCACCACGGGCGGCACCGAGTGGGTGCGGGAGGGCATCCGCAAGCCCTACACGATCTACGGCTACCTTTACTCCAACGGCGTCTTCGCCTGGCAGGAGCGCCAACTGGCCGAAGCCGGCGTGCTGTCCCAGGCGCGCTTTGCCCGTCCGGATCTGGCCCGGGTCGCGACCGCCGGGATGGCCGATCCCGCTCAGCAGATCGCCGTCGGAGCGGAGATCTTCCGGTTGCAGTGCTCCAGCTGTCACGTCCTCGACGGCTACAACGACGTCAAGCCGCTGGTGAAGGGGTGGAGCGAGCAGTACATCGACTTCCAGCTCAGCCATCTCGACATGCTCAAAGGGTACATGCCGCCGTTCTTCGGCACGACCGAGGAACGCCAGGCGCTGGCACGCTGGCTTGCGACGCTCAACCCGGCAACCGAGGCGACCCAGGCCGAGGCGCCCAGGCGTCCTCTGCCGGGCGAGCCGGTCCTGTGATGGAAACGGGAGAGGAGGTTGGGTCGATGCCTTTGATTCCGGCTCCTGATCCTATCGGGATCCCGGCGCCGCCGGCTCTGCTGCAGTTCTTGCTGGTCTTCACGTACATCCTCCACAGCCTCTTCGTGGGCGTCGTCGTGGGAGGGAGCGCCCTGGCCCTGGCGGGAGTCTCGGGCAGCCTGAGGGAGACCGGCGTGGGGCGGGTGCTGGGCGGCCACCTCGCGCAGGCCCTGCCGGTCGCCATGGCGTTCGCCATCACGATCGGGGTGGCGCCGCTGTTGTTCGTGCAGCTGTTGTTCGGCCAGTTCTTCTACACCGGGTCGGTCTTCATGGGCTGGGCGTGGTTCAGCGTCATTCCCGTGCTCATCGTGGGCTACTACGGGCTGTATGCCTGGGCGCTCGGCCAGCGGGACGGCGTGAACCGCACGGCCGGCCTGGTCGTCGCCCTGGCGGCGTTTGCGTGGGTGGCCTTCGTGATGGTCAACAACATGAGCCTCTACGCCCATCCCGAGCGCTTTCCGGCCCTGTTCAACCTGAGCGGCACGGCTCTCAACACGGGAGAACCCACGCTGTTGCCTCGCTACCTGCACGCGCTGCTCAACTTCCTCGTCATCGGTGCGAGCTACGCGCTGGCGGCCGGCCACGTGCTCACCGGCACCAACGCGCAGGCCGGGCAAACCCTGCGCCGAATGGGGCTGCGATGGCTGATCGGGTCCGCGGTGCTCCAGATCCCGGTCTCCTTGTGGTACTACGTGGCCTTGCCCGTCACGCTACGCCACGGCACCCTGCAAGACCTGGGCGCCGCGGTGGCCCTCCTGTCCGGCGCCGTCATGCTGGTGGCGTGGCTGGCGGCGGAGCGGGCCCGGTCCCGGGGCCTGCTCGCCGTGGTGGCGTCGCTGTTCACCGTGACCATGGCGGTCGGGTTGGCCATCGCCCGCCATGGGGTCCGCATGGCCTCGCTCCAGCCGGCCATCTCCCCGGAGGCGTGGAAGCTGGCGCCACAGTGGCCGCAGTTCATCCTGTTCGCGCTGCTGCTGGTTGCCGGGCTCGTCTTCGTCGGGTACCTGCTGTGGCGGTACCCGTGGCGGAGCGGGCTCGACGACACGCGGGGGCTTGCCTGAGGCATGCAAGAGGCCGGAGCCCGGGACTCTCGTCGCGGGCTCCGGCCTGCGCTCAAAGGAGGCTTCGTACGAGGCCTCCGTCGATGGTCCAGGCCGCGCCGGTGACGTAGCTCGCTGCGTCGGACGCCAGGAAGACGATCACCCGGGCAAGCTCCTCCGGGTCGCCGTAACGGCGCAGGGGAATGGTGGCCGTCGACCGCTTGACCACCTCGTCGTAGGAGATGCCCTCCTTCTGGGCCCGGATGGTGTCCAGCTCCCGCAATCGCTCCGTGGCAAAGCGCCCCTGCACGATGACGTTGACCCGGATCCCCTCCGGCCCGAGCTCGTCGGCCAGCGTCTTGGAGAGGCCGGCCAGGGCGGCCCGCATGGTGTTGCTGAGCGCGAGCCCGCGCACCGGCTCCTTGAGGCTGTACGACGTGAGGGTCATGATGCTGCCGCCGTGGCCGCTCTTGCGCATCAGCGGGACGATGCCCCGCACCATGCGGATCACGCTCATCACCAGCAGGTCGAAGGCCGTCTGCCAGTCGCCGTCGTGCATGTCGAAGAATCCGCCGGCCCGCGGCCCGCCGGCGTTGTTGACCAGGACGTCGACCTTGCCGAAGGCGCGGTCGATCTCGCCGACGAACCGGTCCACGTCCGCGGCCCGGCTCACGTCGGCCGGCACCGCGACGACCCTGGCTCCGGTCTCTTCCCGGATGGCCCGGGCCGCCCGTTCGATGGCGTCGGCCCGCCGTGAACAGACGGCGAGCGACGCCCCCTCCTTCGCCAGGGCGCGCGCAGCCGCATAGCCCAGCCCCTCGGAGGCAGCTGCCACCACTGCGACCTTACCCGCAAGACCCAGCTCCAAGCCCGATCGCCTCCTCGGCCCATCCAATTCGAGCCACGCATCCCGTTCCCTTGAAAGCCGCCCGGGGGCTCGTCACAATGTGGCGGAAGAGGAGGCACGAAAGTGGCAGTCAACGTGCGACCCGGAGACCCGATGCCGGAGGTGGCCGGCCTCACCCAGGCAGGCACCCGGATTTCCACGAAGGATTTCCTCGGCAAGTGGCTGGTGCTCTACTTCTACCCGAAGGACAAGACGTCGGGGTGCACCCGCGAGGCGCAGGCGTTCAACGCGGCGCTCGACGCGCTGCGGCAGCGCCAGGCGGAGGTGGTGGGCGTCAGCGTGGACAGCCCCCGTTCTCACCAGAGCTTCGCCGACGCCTACGGCTTGCGCTTCCCGCTCATCTCGGACGCGGACAAGTCCATCACGTCCGGCCTCGGGCTCCTCAACGAGAAAGGCACGAGCGCCCGGCGCACCACGTTTCTGGTGGACCCGCAGGGCCGTGTCCACCGGATCTTCGAGAACGTCAAGGTCGACGGCCACGTCGACGAGGTCCTCCGCGCGCTCGACGAGGCGCGGGCCGCAGCCCGCCGCTGAGCGGCCCTCGCACGACCTCCCGGCAGGAGGGAATCGACCGCCCGGCCGCCAACACCGATCCCCAACGGCCCGACGGCAAGGAGGCGTCGACTCGATGCGCGCATGGTGGCGGCCGGTTTCGCGAGGGGCCGGCGTGAGGACGGGGCCCGTCGTCCGCGGCGCGCCGCTCGCAGGGTGGCTGGCGACAGCCCTGGTGCTGGCCGGAGCGCGGCCTGCGGCGGCGCTGTTGCCCCCTCAACCTCAGTTGCAGTGGCGCGCCGGCTTCCTGTGGGGTCTCAACGAGCAGGTGCACGGCCTCGACTGGGGCGCGGGTGTCAAGCTTCCTCTGCAGCCGAGCGAGCTCGGCATCGCGACCCTCGGAGCGAGCATCCAGGGTGCCCTCACGAGCGGCCCGGCGGAGTGGGACTTCCGGCTCTCGGCCCTCATAGAGTCATACCGGACCGGCCGCCCGAGCTTCGGCGTCTATTACACGCTGAGGCGTTTCCCCTTCCTGGACGGCACGCTCGCGGGCATCGGCTTGCGGTATGGCTCGCTGGCGGCGGCTTATTACCCGGCCATGTGGAACCGGGAGGTACCGGCGCTGGCCCCCGATCGCGCCGTATGGGTCGTGGAGCCGGGGTGGTTTTCGGGGCTCTACCTGCAGTTCCGCTACGCCGCCCTGAGCGACGGCGGGCCCTCCTCCCTGCGGCTCGCCGCCGGCCTCGAAGAGAACTGGTAGGCGGCCGGCCGGAGCCGGCGGCCCGGCTCAGGCCCGGGCACGGCCCCGGCCCGACCGGGAGCCCGCGGCTGAGAAGCTCAAGCTCACGGCCTCGCCGTCGGCGGAGAGCTCCTGGCCGGCCGCGAGCAGGGACATGGCCCGATCCCCCGTATAGATGGCGTAGCGGTACCCCTGCTCCGTCAAGAAGAGCTGGCGCTTGGCGGCGAAGCGCTGCTCGCTCGTGTCCTGAGTGATGACCGAGTAAAACCGGGCCACGTTGTCGCCGGCCTTCGGCCTCAGGATGCGGCCCAGGCGCTGGGCCTCTTCCTGGCGCGACCCGAAGGTCCCGGAGATCTGGATGGCCACGCTGGCGTCCGGCAGATCCACGGCGAAGTTGGCGACCTTGGAGACCACCAGGGTCTTGAGCCGGCCGGCCTTGAAGTCGCCGTAGAGGGACTCGCGCTCGGCGTTGGGCGTCCGGCCCGTGATGATGGGCGCCTCCAACAGCCGCGCCACCTCTTCGAGCTGGGAGAGGTACTGCCCGATGACCAGCACCTGCTGGTCGCGGTGATGCTCCACCAGGGCCTTCACCAGAGGGAGCTTCGCGGGGTTTTCCGAGGCGATGCGAAACTTCTCCCGGTCCTCCGCCACCGCGTAGCTCAGGCGCAGCGACTCGTCCAGCGGCACCCGTATCTCGAAACACTCGGCCGTGGCGATCCACTGGCTCTTCTCCAGGTCGCGCCACGGCACGTCGTAGCGCTTGGGTCCGATGAGGCTGAAGACGTCGGCCTCCCGGCCGTCCTCCCGTACCAGGGTGGCCGTGAGGCCGAGCCGCCGCCGCGCCTGGATCTCCGACGTGATGCGAAACACGTCGGCCGGCAGCAGGTGCACCTCGTCGTAGATCACCAGGCCCCAATCGCGGCTGTTGAACAGAGCGAAGTGGGGGTAGTCGGTGTCTTCAGGCCCCCTGTGGGTCAGGATCTGATAAGTGGCAATCGTGACGGGCCGGATCTCCTTGGCCTCCCCGGTGTACTCCCCGATCTGGTCCTCCTCCAAGGTCGTCTTGTCGAGGAGCTCCGCCTTCCACTGCCGCACGGCCGTCACGTTGGTGGAGAGGATCAGGGTCTGAGTAGAGGCCTTCTCCATGACGCCGAGACCGACGATGGTCTTGCCCGCGCCGCACGGAAGGACGATCACCCCGTTGCCCCCGCGCTCGCTGCCCTCCATCCAAAAGGCACGCACCGCCTCCTGCTGGTAGTCCCTCAGGCCGAACGGCCGGCCGGCGCGCGTGGTGGCCCGCAGGCGGATGGGGAGGGGCGCGCCCTCCACGTATCCCGCCAGGTCCTCCACCGGGTAGCCGATGTGCACCAGGACCTGCTTGACGTGGCCGCGCCAGCGCGCATCCACCGCCAGGCGCGTCGCGTCGAGCCGCTCGACGAGATAGGGCCGAAGGCGCGGGTGGTGGGCGATCTCCTCGAGGATGGAACGATCGGCGCTCTCCAGGATCAGGTAGTCGACCTCGCGCCCGCTGCCGCGCCCGGCTCCCCTCCTACCCCGTACGCCTGCTCTCCCGGCCCGCACCCCGGAGGGCGCCACCAGTTTGACGAGCCCGTACCGGCGCATCGTATCCTGAATGCTCTGCTGGACGCCGAAGGGCACGTCGAACTTGCTGAACTCCTCCAGCGTCTCCAGCACGTCCTGCGCCGTGAGCCCGGCCGATGCGCCGTTCCACAACGAGAGCGGCGTGATCCGGTAGGTGTGGACGTGCTCCGGGCTTTTCACCAGCTCCGCGAAGCGGGCGAGCTCGTTGCGAGCAGCCTCGTAGCGCGGGTTGTCGACCTCCAGGAGCAGCTCGTGGTTGCTTTGAACGATGAGGGGGTTTTCAGGCCTGTACGCCAAGGTCGTCACCCCTCGACGAAGGCCATCGCCCCACCGTCACCGGCGAACCCCTCCCGCCGGCCGCCGAGGGCACCCCGCCTTCCCGATCCGCCGGAGCCGCAAGCCCGGGCTCGTTGCCGGGCGGCACGTACAGGAGATCCCGCCGGCCCCGGACGAGCGAAGGAGCAGGCCGCCGGTCGATCAACTGCCCGGCCTCGCGGGCCGAAAGGCGCGCGGCGTTTTCGAGCGCCGCTCCGACCTCCGCGGCCTTCTCCGCCGGGTACGGCACCCGGGTCCCCCGAACCCAGCGCCTGACCGGGTACCCGCTTGCCTCCGCCGCCTTGATCAGCATCGGCAGGTGGCGCCGCTCGATCCAAAGGGTATCCGGGGTGATGGCCTCCGCCACCACTCCCATCTTGCGTGCCTGGTCGAGCACCGCCGCTTGCACGACGGCGTCGTCCGATCGCACCAGGATCCCATCCATCAGCTGCACCCGCCCGAGCGGCTTGAGGGCCTCCACCAGGGCGTAGCGCACGTTTTGGGGCAGCTCGTGGCGCGAAGACACCTCGAGCAGCGCCAGCACCTCCGCCGGCGTCCAACGCCCTGACCGCACGCCCGCCGCGCACCGCTCGACGTCCAGCCGGAGCTGGACCATACGGTCGGCCCGTACCACCTGGGACAGCTCGATGAGGCGAGAAAGCCGGTCCGGGCGCATGTGGCGCGGGGCGAGCAGCTCGAAGTTGGGCTCGACGAAAGCGTGCGGCTCGTCCTGAGGCAGGAGCCGTCCGAGCGCCTCCGCCAGGTCCTCGCCGGGCCGGTCCTCTTCTTCTGCCACCTGCCGCTCGCCGGCCTCCCGGGCTCCGGCCGCGTCGGCCTGCAGGTGACCGTTGCCCGCCGCCCCGTCGGGCGCAGGGGGTGCAGTGCCCGCCGGCGGCGTTGCCCGGCCATCCGCCTCGTCCCCGGCCCATGCCCGCTCGGCCTGGTCGTCGCCCTCGTCGTGCAGGGTAGCTGCCCGCAGCAATACCTTGGGATGGCTGAGGCCCTCCCAGAGTGCCCGCCCGATCCCGGTCAGGGCGAACGCCACGTTGGCGAGGGGCGGGAGGCCCTTGCGCTGGCTGGGAGCGGGCTTGATCGAGACGTTACCCGCCTGATCCGAAGGTGGCGGCTCCTCGCTCCACCTCACTTTCCACATGAAGACGGCGCCCAGCCACGCCAGGCGCTGCAGGGTCCTCACCAGAGAGACCAGCCGGTAGGCCGGGTACGGCTCATCCTCGAAGTAGCTCACCGCCTCGGCGAAGCCCTTGATCCAGACTCCCCTGCCGGGCGCCGCCAGCCAGCGGGCTGCGTCCAGCACCAGCAGCGAGTCGACCTCGCTTCCGGCGAGCTGCCCCGCCCAGGCCGCCAGCAAACGCGCAAGGCGCGGCCCCGGCGGCGCCTCCAGCCAGGCGGAGGCGAGCGGCCCCTCCTGCAATCGCTCTCCCTCTCCTGGAGAGACTTGAACGAGCCCCGCCCGGCGCGCGATCTCTACCAGGAAACCCGTCCGGGGCGGATAGCTCGTCACGGGGCCTGCATCCTGCACGGGCTGCTCCTTGACCGAAAGGTACTCGGCCAGCCGCCCCTGCGCCTTGCGCGTGAGCACCCCGGAAGGCGCGAGCTCCGCCTGCTCCGACCGGACGAACGCGATCAGGGCCGCCACGTCGTACAGGAACGCCCCTGCGCTCTCGGCTCCCACCTCGTCGAACCTCTCGGTCGTGAAGGGGCTGTCCACGACGAACGTGATGGGTGGCTGCCGCGAATGAAGCGAGCGGGCCCCGATGGGCCACAGGACGGCACGCGCCTCGTCGGGGAGCATGTACAGGTCGTAACGGCGCTCCCGGATCAGCACGGCCAGCCCGGACCGGCGAGCCTCCCACAGCGCGAGCAGTGCATCCTGGCGCCGCCCGACCAGGGTGGCGACACGAGCAGTGGCCTGCTCGGCCCCGAGCCCGGCCAGCTCCGGCGCAGGCAAGCTCGCGCGTGAGAAAAGGAGGGTCAACAGCGCGGTGCGCCCCGCGGGCGACAGCGCGTGGTACGCATCCGAGTCGAGGTCAGCCGGCGAGAGACCCCCGGTCAACTGCCGGTACTCCATGAGCGCCTCCCACTTTACCAGGATCGTCAGCCACCTATTCAGAATATCACAAAACGCCCCCGGGGCGACAAGAGGGAGGTCGGCGTCCAACGATGACGAAAACCGAGCGGGTCCGTCGCGCACTGGCGGGAGAGGCGGTGGACCGGCCGCCCTTTTCCATATGGTTCCACTTCGGGACCCAACATCTTCCCCCTTCGAAGACCGCGGCCATCCACCTCGATTTCTTCCGAGCTTACGACCTCGACTGGCTCAAAGTGATGAGCGATTACCGCTACCCCATGCCGGACGGGATGGAAGAGGTTGCGTCCCTTGCCGACCTGCGCCGTTTCCGTCGATTTGAAATGGATAGCGAGCCGTTTTCGCTCCAGCTCCAGGTGCTGAGACAAATCGGAGCCGCCCTCGGAAACGAGGCTCCGTTCGTCGAAACGGTCTTCAGCCCCTTCGGGGTGGCGAGACGCACGCTACGGGGCCACATGGACCGTCTCCGGCGGGAGTACCCGGATGCATTCAAAACGTTCCTGGAGTCGGTGACGGAGACCCTCCGGCACTACGTCCGAGCCGTGGCCCAAACCGGTGCCGCGGGGGTCTTCTTCTCCGTCAACGGGGCAGGCCAGGGAGAGATGAAGGAAAGGGATTTCGAGGAATGGGTGCTCCCCTACGACCTGGCCGTGCTGGCGACGGTCAACGAGCTTGCCAGGGAAGGCCGGTTCTATTTCAACGTCATCCACATCCACGGTGAAAGGCTGCGCTGGCGTCTCATCATGGATCAATATCCGGGACAGGTTTTCAACTGGTCGGTCCACCACTCCCCTCCGTCCTTCGCCCAGGCGCGACTTTTCACCCCGCGGCCCCTCATGGGCGGGATCGACGAGGTGGGTCTGTCGAGCAAGACCCCCTCGGAGGTGCGCCACCAGGTGCGCACCGCCATCGAGCAGGCGGGCGCGGCAGGGCTTTTCATCGCTCCCGGCTGCGCCGTCCCCACCGACGTGCCGGCGGACCTGATCCGGGCGGCGGCCCAGGCGTGCCGCGCCTGAGCGGGGCCATCACCGTCCCCACGGGCTGCCGTTGCGATACACGTAGACGTCTTGAAGGGCGGCCACGTCCAGGTCGAACGTGCCCGTCTCGTCCTTGCGCGCGGCGACCAGGCGCCGGAGTGTTTGCACCGGCGCCTCCATCGCCCACAGCGCCGTGCCGTCGTCGAGCTGCACCAGCACCCTGTCGCCGTCCGGGACGGGCACCCTCACCGAAAGGAGCATGCCCAGCACGCTCATGGCCATTACCGTCGGGAACTGGGGCGCCCGGGTGCCGTTGTACACGATCCCGTAGCCTGGCACGTACGTGCCCCCGGCCTGGGGCTCCTCGGCAAAGAGCTCTTCAGTGACACGGTCCAGGGCCGCCTGGATGTCCTGCCATCCGGGCACCTCCCGCTGGCGCGACCGCCCATTGCGGTAAAACTCGTAGTGCCGTTCGGTCCAGGCCAGAGCGGACGACAGGTCCACCGTCTTGCCCTCGACGAGCTCCAGCAGGGCCCCCCGGGGATACCGGCGCAGCAGGTGCTCGCCCGGCGTCACCGCCTCGCTCACCAGCACGGAGCTTGCGTCGAGGTACGGAAACGGCGCCATGATCTCCTTGGCGATCATCACGTCCGAAAACATCTCGAACGCCCGATCCTGGGGCGTCCGCAGCTCCGGCCGGGTGTAGCGTACCACCAGCCCGAGCCTCGGCACGAACCAGACCAGCGGCGAAAACGCGCCCTCCCGGTACAGACGCAACGTGATCTCGTCCAGCATCTCCCGGAAGGCGACGGGATCCACGGGCAGCCGCACATCCTGCTGCAGCGTCTGCGAGCTCGACGCCACAAGAGAGATCGTCTGGGTCACGTATCCGGCCCGGGAAACGATGAGGTGCACGGGTCCCGATCCGGTGCCCTCGAGCTCGAAGCGTCCCTGCTCGTCCGTCGTGGTCGAGAGCTTGCGCCGCGCCTCCTGCACTTGGGCCCCCGCTACGCCGGCACCGTAGGGATTGGTGACCGTCCCCTGGACGCGCCAGGTGACCGCGCCCGCTGCGTCCGGCGGGGCCGCATCCTGGGCTTGCGCCTGCGGCGCTCCCACCAGGGCCCCCAGGGCCGCCATCGCCAGTGCGGCCGCAAGCCACGACCACGAGACCCCGCCCGCTGCTCTCCGCCTGCCCGCCCTCGCCCCTGGATGACCGGTCAATGGCCCCATCCTTTCGCGTTCAGTCAGCTACCCCCGTCCAGGCCGTCGATCTGCCAGGGCCCCTTGAGCTCCGGGCCTGCTGCGCCGGGTAGCACCAGGAGCTCCGACTCCTCCTGCCGCATGTAGCGCAGCCGGATCCGGTAGATCCTCCCGGAACGGTCGCTGAACAGGATGGACGCCGCCTCCCTGCCGACGCTCCCGCCCAAGAACAGGTAAGGCCCTGACTCCATCAGCAGGTACGGGCGCGTGGACTGGAGATACGAACGCAGCTGCGTCTCGCTCTGCACGCCCATGACGCGGCGCCACTCGGCCGTGGTGAGCGAGAAGGCGTATCGCATGTCCCCCCGCCCCACGGCGGCCACGAACGCCTCTGCCACGCCGAACGGCGTCAGCTCCGGAGCCCGCGGCTGCGCCTCGAAGGCGGACCGGGCCCGATCCCACCGGTACACCGTGACGGTGACGGCTCTGGCCGGCCTTCCCAACGGGTCGAGGGTGGCCGACTCAGGCACGCGCAAGACCGAGGTCTGTTCCGTGCCGAAGTCGAAGGTCCCGGCCTGGATGCGAGCGTACCCCTGGGCGTCGGTGTCGACCGTGATGATATCCGCCTGGACGGAGAGCACGGGTGGACCGCCCGACGCGCCGGTGCGCCCCGGTACCACCACGTACAGCGCCGCCATGCGCTTGCCCGCTCCCGACGGAGCCCCGATGGCGAACGCCGAAGGCTCACCCGGGCCAAGGGGGATCAGGGCCAGCGTGTAGGCCGGGTACCCCGTGTCCACGACGGGCGTGAGATCCGTGAAGAGGTCGCGCTCCCCCTTCGGATCCCGGCTCATCACGGCGAACGCATGACGCTGCACCGGCTGGTCCGGCTCCTTGGGTGTTCCCGACACCCAGACCAGGCGCGCCGAACCGTCCGGGCTGTGGACCTCCTCGACCCGCAGCGAGCCGGGCGGCACCTTCCAGATCCACGCCTGCCGTCGCGCCAGCAGCGTGACGATGCCCTGGGTGGAGAGATCGGCCTGATCGCGCCCGCCACCGAGCGCAGCGCGGCTCTCCTGCGCAGCCGACGCAAGGAGCGCGCACGCGACGGCCAGCAGCACGCCCAAGCTCCCAGGCCTCCATACCGACGGCACGGTGGTTGGTCGTCCCCCTCCACTGCTGGCATCGGCGCCGCAACGGAGGAGGATTTAGGAGCCGGGGGCCTCTTCCCCTGCCCGGAGAAGAGGCCCCCGCGACGCAATGGATCTCCAATAAGCGAGAGAGGTGCCCACCCCGTTCCCACTGTCCACGCCTGCGTGCCGTCCGCTCGGGACAACGGGAGCCATGGTGCAGGCCAGTGGTTCGTGCCGCCGAGTGCCCGAGGCCGGGCACCGCTCTCACGCCTTCCTGGCGGAATCCGAGGACCTGGCGCCGGTGGTGCTGATGCCGCACGCTCCGTAAAGGGGGCAATACCCCGCGCCACCCGTGGCCACCAGCACGATGGCCAGCACCAGCGCCACCCAGCGGATCGGCTCGGCTACCAGGAGCGCCACCAGCAGTAGCGCCGCTCCCAGCGCCAGGCGGATCCAGCGGTCGACTCGCCCCACATTGGACTGCATGGCCCCTCACCCTCCCCTGCCGCAGCCGCCTTCTCGGCGTTGTCGACGTCACACGGGCTATATACCCTACCCGGTACGCTATCCATCTACGTTCATACGATAGCATACCCCTCCCTTCACGGCAACCGGAAAGTGGCTCACCAGGAATTCGGCGGGCGGCGGCGTATTGTTGCCTCACCCTGGTGAGGCCGGGCCTCGAGTCTATACGGGATGGGGGGCACGTAGGCTATCCATGAAGCGTAGCGTCTTGGTTTCTCTCGTCGGGCTTTTCGTGCTGGCAGGCGCGGTCACAGCGTCGGCTGCGGCGCCCATCAAGATCGGTCTCAACCTGGAGATGACGGGCGGAGTCGCGGCGTACGGCCAGCAAGGTTTCGAGGGCATCCAGACTTTGCAGAAGATGATGAAGCTCGAAGTCCTGGGTCGCCCGGTGGAGTTCGTCCTGGTCGACAACAAGTCGGACCGTGTCGAAAGCGCCAACGCCGCCCAGCGCCTGATCCAGCGTGACCACGTGGCGGCCATCATCGGCCCGATGATCTCGGGCTCGATGCTCGCGGCTGGCCCCGTCGCGGAGCAGGCGAAGGTACCCATCATCGGCCCCTCCACGACCAACCCTCTCACCACGCAGGGCCGGCAGTTCGTCTTCCGGGCATGCTTCATCGACCCCTTCCAGGGACAAATCGCCGCACGTTTCGCCTACCAGCAGCTGGGTGTCCGGAGAGCTGCACTGCTGGTGGACGTCGCCCAGGACTATGCAGTGGGCCTGGGTAACTTCTTCGCCCGGGAGTTCACCAAGCTCGGCGGCCAGGTGGTGGCCACGCAGTACATGAAGACCGGAGATCAGGACGTCAGCGCCCAGATGACCGCGATCAAGGCGGCCAACCCCGACATCCTCTACATGCCCAACTATTACGCCGAGATCGCCATCGCGGCCGTGCAGGCGCGGCAGCTCGGGCTCGACGTACCGATCCTCGCCGGTGACGGCGCAGACGCCCCCGAACTCATCCAGATCGGCGGCAAGGCGGTCGAGGGCCTCATGCACACCGGTTTCTACCACGTCAAGGCGTTCAGCAACCCGCTGGCACGCCAGTACGTGGAGACGTACCGCAAGCTGTACAACAAAGAGCCCAACGCCTTCGGCGCCCTGGCGGCCGACTCCGTGCTCATCATCCTCGACGCCATCAAGCGGGCCGGTTCGACCAGCCCCGAGGCCATCGCCAAGGCCATGGCTCAGACCAAGGACCTCGAGGTGACCACGGGCACGGTCACGATCGAGGACGGTAACGCCATCAAGCCCGTCGTGATCCGTAAGCTGGTCAACGGGCAGTGGGAGTACCTGGCGACGGTCAATCCGTAGTCCCTTTCGCTCACCAGGGTGGGCGGAGCAGGCACCCGGCCCGGGCCGCTCCGCCCGGCCACTCTACGGAAAGCGTGCACGCCCGTGAACGTAGACGTCTTGGTGCAGCAATTGCTCAACGGGATCAGTCTGGGCGGGTTGTACAGCTTGCTGGCCGTGGGCTACACGATGGTCTACGGCATCTTGCGCCTCATCAACTTCGCGCACGGCGATATCTTCATGGTCGGGGCCTACGTGGCCTTCTTCCTCGTCGGGATCTACCACCTGCCCTGGTGGATAGCGGCCCCCGGAGCAGCGCTGGCGACGGCTCTTCTGGGCGTCACCATCGACCGCGCCGCGTACCGTCCCCTGCGTAACGAGCCGCGCATCTCGGTGCTCATCACGGCCGTGGGCGTCTCCTTCCTCATCGAAAACCTGGGCCTCGTGATCGTCGGGGGCCGCCCCAAGGGCATGCCGGTGCCCGACCTGATGGGGCGGGCCTACAGCCTGGGCAGCTTCCGGGTGGCGGGAGTGAGCCTTTGGGTGCCGGCGCTGACCCTGTTACTCGTGGGCGGGCTGTTGGTGCTCGTCTACCGCACCCGGATGGGCATGGCCATGCGAGCCCTCTCCCGCGACATCGAGGCGACGCGCCTGATGGGCGTCGACGTGGATCGGGTCATCTCGTACACCTTCGCGGTGGGGTCCATCCTGGCCGCGGCCGGGGGTATCATGTGGTCGTTCAAATTCCCCCAGGTCAACCCGCTCATGGGGATCTACCCGGGGTGGAAGGCCTTCACCGCCGCGGTGGTGGGCGGCATCGGCAACATCGTGGGCGCCATGATAGGCGGGTTCATCATCGGCATCGTCGAGATCATGACGGTCGGTTTGATGCCGCAGCTGTCCGGCTACCGCGACGCGTTCGTCTTCGCCATTTTGATCTTCTTCCTCCTGGTGCGCCCCAGCGGCCTGCTGGGCGAGCCGCTGAAGGAGAAAGTGTAGACGATGGTTACGCCTGCGCTCACCCAGAAGGTGGCCGCCCGATCGCTGGCACCCGGGACGCGGCGGATCCTGACCATCGGCTCCCTGTTGCTCCTGGCCCTCATCGTCGCGTACATGGAGCAGCCTTCGTTCAGCTCCTATTACCGGCGGATCGTCAACGTGGCGTTCATCTACGTCGTGGCCGCGGTCAGCTATAACCTGATCAACGGCATCGCCGGCCAGTTCTCCCTGGGCCCCAACGGTTTCATGGCCATCGGCGGGTTCACCACCACGTTGCTCATGCTGCCGGTGGCGAGGAAGGCCCAGGTCTTCTTCCTCGAGCCCCTGATCTGGCCGTTCAACAGCTTCTCCGTCCCCGAGGTGCTCCATGGGTTCTTCGCCCGCCTCATTCCCCACGCCGCCCTGGCCGCCTTCCTCGCGAGCAACCTCGGCTTCTTGATCTCTCTTGTCGGTGCCGGGCTGGTCGCGGCCTTGGGCGGGCTCATCGTGGGAGCGCCGTCGCTGAGGCTCCGGGGCGATTACCTGGCCATCGCGACCTTCGGCTTCGGGGAGATCATCTTCGTGCTGGCCAACAACCTCATTCCCGTCACCAACGGAGCCCTTGGGATCCGGGACATCCCCGAGTACGCCAATCTCTGGTGGACGGCCGGCGCCGCCGTGATGACCGTCTGGGTCATCCAAAACCTGGTCAACTCCAGCTACGGGCGTGCTCTCAAGGCGATCCGGGAGGACGAGGTCGCGGCGGAGGCCATGGGGGTGCACGTCTTCACCCACAAGCTCCTGGCCTTCGTCGTGCATGCCTTTTTCGCCGGGGTCGCCGGCGGGCTGCTGGCCGCGCTCTTGACCACCATCTCCCCCTCCTTGTTCACCTTCTTCATGACCTTCCAGCTGCTCATCATCATCGTGCTCGGCGGGCTGGGAAGCACCACCGGAGCGGCCGTGACCGCGGTCGTCTACGCCATCCTGCAGGAGGTCCTGCGGGTCGTCGAGGCGCCGATGAGCATCGGGCCGCTCTACATCCCGGGGGTACCGGGGATGCGCATGGTCGTCTTCTCGGGCCTGCTGATCGTGCTCATGCTGTTCTACCGCCGGGGGTTGTTCGGGCGGGCCGAGCTGACGTGGGAGGGCCTGCAGGCCGTGGCGCTCGGCCTGGGTCGCCGTTTCGGGGCTTCGCCCCGGGAGAGGGGACGTTGACTTGTCCGCATCCCAACAGGCGTTGCTCCACCTGGAGGACGTTTCCATCCGCTTCGGGGGCCTGGTAGCGGTCCAGGGGCTGACCCTCTCCGTCCAGGAGGGCGCCATCGCCGGCCTCATCGGGCCCAACGGCGCCGGCAAGACGACGGTCTTCAACATGATTACCGGCCAGTACGTGCCGACCTCCGGGGCCATCTATTTCGGCGGCCAGGCGATCCACGGCTGGCCGCCGCATCGCGTCGCCGCCCTGGGTATCGCCCGCACCTTCCAAAACATCCGCCTCTTCCGGGATCTCAGCGTCCTCGAAAACGTGCTGGTCGGGCTCCACCTGCGGCGCAAGACCGGCGTCGCAGCGACGCTCTTCGGCACCCTCTCTCGGCGCCGGGAAGAGTCGGCGATGCACGAGGAGGCCCTCGCGCTCCTCGAAAGCGTGGGCCTGCTGGGGTACCTGCACGAGCGGGCCGGGGCGCTGCCGTACGGCCAGCAACGCCGCCTCGAGATCGCCCGGGCTCTGGCGACCCGCCCGCGCCTTTTGCTGCTCGACGAGCCCGCCGCCGGCATGAACCCGGAGGAGATGCGGCAGCTGACGGAGTTCGTCCGGCAAGTGCGCGAGCGTCATCGCCTGACGATCCTGCTCATCGAACACCACATGCAGATGGTGATGGAGATCTGCGAGCAGATCACCGTGCTCGACTACGGGGTCGCGATCGCCGAGGGCCCGCCCCAGCGCATCCAGCAGGACCCCCGGGTCATCGCCGCCTATCTGGGTGAGGAGCCGGCATGACATCCGACCCGATGCTGGAGATCCGGGACCTCCAGGTCTTCTACGGCGGCATCCACGCCCTGCGCGGCATCACGCTGAGGGTGCCCCGAGGGTCGCTGGTGACCCTGATCGGGGCCAACGGAGCCGGTAAGAGTACCACGCTTCGCGCGGTCACGGGCCTCGTGCGCCCTCGCTCGGGCAGCATCCGGCTCGAGGGCCAGGAGATCGGCAGCTGGCCGACCCACGCCATCGTCCGGCGTGGCGTCGCGCTGGTCCCCGAGGGGCGCCGGGTCTTCGCCAATTTGACGGTGCAGGAAAACCTGGTCATGGGTGCCTACACCCAGCCCGAGCCCAGCATGGCCGAGCTGTTCGAGCGGGTCTACCGGCTTTTCCCGCGGCTTTCCGAGCGACGCCACCAAAAGGCCGGCACCCTCTCCGGCGGCGAACAGCAGATGCTCGCCGTCGGCCGCGCCCTGATGTCCCGGCCGCGCCTTTTGTGCCTCGACGAACCTTCCTTGGGCCTGGCGCCCATCCTGGCCCGGGAAGTGATGGAGGCGCTGGCCTCGATCCATCGCGAGGGCACGACCGTGCTCCTCGTCGAGCAAAACGCGCGCATGGCCCTCTCCATGGCCGAGTACGCCTACGTGCTCGAGACCGGCCGCATCGTGCTGGAGGGGCCAGGACCGGTGCTGCTGGAAAACCCGCAGGTGCGCCGGGCCTACCTGGGCGAGCGTGCCAGCCGCTGACAGGGGCCCCTTCTTGCAGGAGTCCAGGGTCGCCCACCGAACATCGCCCCCACGAGCGACGGGGGGACGATGCCGCCGTGCAGTGGGATCAGGCCCAGGAAGAGCCAACGGGTCGCGCCGAGCTTCCTACCGTGGTGCTCCGAGGCATGGGCTGGCGCATGGTGGCCATGTACCTCACCAAGCTGGGGGGCGAGGTCATGACGCCTGACCCCTTGGGCTCGGCCCAGAGCCTCGGGAGCGGCTCGGGGACGTTGTCGGAGCGCCCGGTGCTGGCGGAAGTGTCCGGCAAGGGCTGGAAGGCCCGGCTCCACGAAGAGGTCGAGTTCACGGGTGCGCTGCGATCCAACCGTGTCGAGGTGCGGCTCTTCGGCGAGCCCGACGCCGTCGAGCACGTGCTGACCGGGCTGCGCCGGATGGCCCTCATGGAAGAGGCATGAGGGGCCGTTCGGCGGCGGCCCCCGCCGCACGGGGCCGGCCCGCCGCGCCGTGGATCCCGAGGTGTGGCGTCAGCCCGCCTGCTCGTCACCGGCCACGGCCGTCGCCCGAGGGCCGGCGGCACACTCGGATTCTTCCACGCTGACCATCAGCTCGCAGACCCGGTCGTCCAGAGAGGCGACCTCCCGCTGGTACGCGTCCAGCTGCCGCTTGATGACGTCGAGCTCACGCAGCAGCCAGATGTTGGACAAGAGCAGCACGCCCAGCCCGGCCGCAAACAGGAGTTGGATCCACATCCATCCCGTGCCTCCCGTCTCCCCGCGGTCTTGCCCGGGAGGCAACCTTATGTAGCGCCGGCCGCCCTATGCCTGCGAAGTCGTTCAAAACGCGTCGTGCGCCGGCACGCCCAACAGCCCCTCGGCTGCCCGCAGGGTATTGGCCATCAGCATGGCGACCGTCATCGGCCCCACGCCCCCAGGCACCGGCGTCACGTAGCCAGCGACGCCCAGGGCCGCCTCGAAGTCGACGTCGCCCGTCAGCTTGCCGTCGGCCGTCCGGTTGATCCCCACGTCGATGACCACGGCTCCGGGCTTGATCCAGTCCCCCTGGATCATCCGGGCCTTGCCCACGGCCGCCACCAGCACGTCCGCCTCGCGGCAGACCGCGGGGAGGTCCCGGGTGCGGGAGTGGCAGATGGTGACGGTCGCATGCCGGCTCAGCAGGAGCAGGGCCGTCGGCTTGCCGACGATGTTGCTGCGCCCCACGACCACGGCCCTCCGCCCCACCAGGTCGGTGCCCGTGGAGTCGATGAGCGCCAGGATGCCGGCCGGCGTGCACGGGACGAGCGAGGGGCGGCCCTCCAGCAGCCGCCCCATGTTGGCCGGGTGAAACCCGTCGACGTCCTTGCGGGGGTCGATGCGCTCCAGGAAGCCCGACGCCTCCAGGTGGGGCGGGAGCGGCAGCTGCAGGAGGATGCCGTGGACCTCCGGGTCGTCGTTGAGACGGTCGATGCGATCGGCGAGTTCGCCCGCGGGGGTGTCGGCGGGCAGGTGGTGCACCCAGGACCGCATCCCCAGTTCCTCGCAGGCCTTGCGCTTGTTTCGGACGTAAACGACCGAGGCCGGGTCGTCCCCCACGAGGAGCACCGCCAGGCCCGGGACCGTGCCGTAGCGCTCCTTCATCGCCGCCAGCCGCCGGGCGACCCGCTGGCGCACTTCGGAGGCGAGCCGCTTGCCGTCGATGATCTGCGCCGCGCTTGCCATGACGCCACCCTCTCCTCCGACCGCCCCAAACCCACCCTGGAAGGCGGCCACGGGCGCGGTTCGAGGGCCGGCGACCCCACTCCTTTCGCCTTGCCACCGGGCTGTGACCTTCGTCGCGGGCCGCACCGGCTCCTCACGAGGCCGCTTCCGCCTCCGCGGCCGCGATCTCCTGGTTGCGCCGCCGGCTGCGCAACGTCTTGTGCTCCAGGTGGTGGATGGTTTCGATCAGCCGGACGGTCTTGGTATGGCCCCGCATCAAGATGGAGTGGGTGCGGGCCGTCCGGTGCGAGTAACGCACGCCGCGCAGCAGATCCCCGTCGGTCACTCCCGTGGCGGCGAAGATCACCCGATCGGTCGCGATGAGGTCGTCCTGGGTGTAGACCTTCTTGGTGTCAGTGAAGCCCGCCCGGATGGCCTTCTCCTCGTCCTCGGGCGTCGGGAACCACAGGCGGCACTGGAGCTCGCCCCCCAGGCACTTGAGCGCCGCTGCCGTGAGGACGCCTTCCGGCGCGCCGCCGATGCCGAGCAGCATGTCGACGCCCGTCCCCTCGAGGGCCGTCGCGATCCCGGCGGCCACGTCGCCGTCGGAGATGAGCTTGATCCGGGCTCCTACCTCCCGGACCTCCTGGATGAGCCGGGCGTGGCGCGGCCGGTCCAGGATGACCACGGTGAGCTCGTTGACCCGCCGCCCCAACACGGCCGCCACGACCCTCAGGTTTTCCCTCACGGTCGCGTGGATGTCGATGTGGCCGGCCGCCTGGGGGCCAACGGCGATCTTCTCCATGTAGAAGGCAGGCAGGCCCAGGATGGTGCCGCGCTCGGCGGCCACCAGCACCGACATGGCGTTGGGCAGCCCGTTGGCCACGAGGCGGGTCCCCTCCAGGGGATCCACGGCGATGTCGACCTCGGGGCCGTCGCCCGTCCCGACCTTCTCCCCCACGTAGAGCATGGGGGCCTTGTCTTTCTCTCCCTCGCCGATGATCACGGTCCCCTGGACCCGCACCAGGTCCAGCATGCCCCGCATCCCGTCCACGGCCGCATCGTCGGCGGCCTCCTTGTCCCCCTTGCCCATCCAGGGAGCCGCTCGAAGCGCGGCCGTCTCCGTCACCCGGAGGAAATCCAGCATGACCTCGCGCTCGCGATCTTGCATCCAGGACCTCCACCCTCCCCGGCCGCGCACCGGCCGCCCGCCGGCGCCGCGCCCGGCCGGTGTAATCGCTTAAGCAGCAGCGTATTCGCTTTCCAGGCTCGGCACCCTTTGCGAATGCTAACCAGCAAGCCGAAGAGGGGGAAAGCGGGCGGTGCTGTGGGGCCACGCAGGACCAGCAAAAGTGGTGCGCCTAGAGGGATTCGAACCCCCGCACCCGGCTCCGGAGGCCGGCGCTCTATCCCCTGAGCTATAGGCGCACCGTTGCTGCGAGGGTGATTATACCCTCCCGGAAGCCCTGAAGCAACCGCGCCCGGCAGGCGTCGCGGCCGGTTCCCGGCCGGTGGGAGTCCCCGTGCGCGCTTCACCCACCGGGGGGCTCCCGTTCCTGGACGAACAGCTGGCCCTCGGAGTCCAGCGAGGCGTACAGGACCTCCTTGGGGTCGTGGATGCCCCGTTGCTCGAGGCTCTTCTTGAGCCACGTGATGTCGAGCCCCGCCGCCGCCAGCGCCCGGTAGTCGATGCGGCCGTCGTTGATGAGCGGGATGGGCAGCCCCTCGTACGACGTGGAGATCCCCAGGTCGGACGGGCGTACCGGCCGCTTTTGCGATTTGGGGATGACGCTGAGCTGGCCGTTGGTCTCGAGGATGGCCACCTCCACGTCGCTGATGTTGGGCAGGTTTTTCTGGCGCAGCTGCTCCATGAGGTCGTCGACGCCGTAGCGCAGCCGGCGCAGTTCCTGCTCGACGATGCGGCCGTCCTTCACGACGATGCTGGGGGTGCCGGCGATGATGTTGCGGGCGGTGGTGCTCTTCAGGGACGCCCACGACATCAGCAGCTGCGTGACGAGCAGCGTGAAGATGGGAACGGCACCCTCCACCACCGACACGTTGGAGTTTTCGATGGGCAGCGCTGCCAGCTCTGCCAGCATGATGGTGAGCACGAGATCCCACGGAGAAAGCGTCCCGATCTCCCGCTTCCCCATGACCCGGACGACGACCAGCAACAAGATGTAGAAGAAGAAGGTCTTGGCCGCCAGCGACAGAGGATGCAGCCAGGCGTGCTGTGGCAAGCCCGCATCACCTACGACGTGGGACGGATGGGACCTCTGGTATTGTGCCGCGGCGCCTCGGCACGTCATGCGCCGGGCGGAGCGCGCATAGACATCGGCGCTTGACTGTGCGCGTCGCCCGGCGATATATAATCCGTACGGATAGCTACTATCCGTTGAGAACCTCTCGCAACAATAAACCTGGTTAAGGGTTCAGGGCGCACGCGCTCTGCCCCAGAAAGGAGCCTCCATGGCTGCCGCTGCTCAGCTCGGGTCGACCGTCACCTCCGACCGCACCCTGGCTCGCTTCCGGCCGCTGGCCGTTCCTCTGGTGACCGGCCTGCTGGTGGTCGCCGGCTGGTGGCTCGAGTCTCGCCACGCCGCCGTCGCGGCTCTCACGAGCAGCCCGGGTCCGCTGCTGCTGCGTCCTGGATGGGCGGCGCTCGTAGTCTACGCGCTCGCCTACCTGGTCGGAGGATACGAGTCGGCCCGGACAGGATGGCATGCCTTGCGCCGCGGCCGGATCGACATCGACTTCCTCATGGTCGCCGCGGCGCTGGGCGCGGCCGCCATCGGCCAGGCGCTCGACGGCGCCATCCTGATCTTCATCTTCGCCCTGAGCAACGCGCTCGAGGAGTACGCGACCGGCCGGACCCGCAAGGCCATCGAGGCGCTGGTGCGGTTGCGGCCCACCCGGGCCCGTAGGGTCACGAGCCTCGACGACGCTGCCGAAACAGAGCTCATCACCGCGGATCAGTTGCGCCCGGGGGAGTTCGTGCTGGTCTTGCCCGGCGAACAGGTGCCGGCCGACGGCGTCGTCGTGCGGGGCATTTCGGCCGTCGACACGTCCGCCATCACGGGAGAGAGCATTCCCCAGCAACGGCAACCCGGCGACCAGCTCTTCGCCGGCAGCGTCAACCGGGAAGGCGCCCTGTGGCTGCGGGTGGAGCGGCCCGCGCAAGAGAGCACCCTGGCGCGCATCATCCAGCTCGTGGAACAGGCCCAGCAGCGCAAGGCTCCCACCCAGCTCTTCATCGAGCGCTTCGAACAGGTCTACTCTGCCCTGGTCGTGGCCGGGACCGTCGCGCTCATCGCGGCGGGCCTGACGGTGCTGGGCTGGGGCGTTTCCCAGACCATCTACCGGGCCATGACCGTCATGGTGGTCGCCTCGCCGTGCGCCGTCGTGCTCTCGACCATGCCCGTCATGCTGTCGGCCATCGCCAGCGGTGCCCGCAACGGCGTCCTGTTCAAGGGGGCTCTCGACCTGGAGCAGCTGGCGGGGGTGCGGGTCGTCGCGTTCGACAAGACGGGCACGCTGACGCTCGGCCTGCCACAGCTCGTCGCCATCCATGCCCGCCCGCCCTTCACCGAGGAGCAACTGCTGGCAGCCGCCGCAGCCGCAGAGTCCGGTAGCGAACACCCCATCGCAGGCGCCATCCTGGAAGAGGCGCGGCGCAGGGGCCTGTCCCTGCCCAGCCCTGAACACAGCCGCACCCATCCGGGGCGGGGCGTCGAGGCGGTCGTGAGCGGCGACCGGATTCTGGTCGGCAGCCCGGCCTGGTTTCACGAGATGGGGCAGCCTCTCGACGGAGAACTGGCGGATGCCCTGGCTCGCCTCGAATCGGCCGGTCACACCGCCATGGTGCTCAGCATCAACGGCTCCGGGCCGGCCGGGATCCTGGCGGTGGCCGACCGGGCTCGCCCCCACGCTCGAGAGGCTGTACAGGCGCTGCAGAGGCTCGGGCTGCGAGTGGTCATGCTGACCGGCGACAACGAGCGGGTGGCTCAGGCCATGGGCAGGGAGCTCGGCGTGGACGAGGTGTACGCGGGGCTGCTGCCCGAGGACAAGATGCGGATCCTTCAAGAGTTGGAGCGGCGCTACGGCCCCGTGGCCATGGTCGGCGACGGCATCAACGACGCGCCGGCGCTGGTGTCGGCCGCCGTCGGCATCGCCATGGGCCGGGCCGGCACGGACGTCGCCCTGGAGACGGCCGACGTGGTGCTCATGTCCGACGAGCTCGTCCGCCTCGAGGGCGCCGTCGCGCTCGGGCGGCGCGCCGAGCGGGTGGTGCGGCAGAACCTGGCGTTTGCCTTCGGCGTCATCGCCGTCCTGCTGGTGAGCGCCACGACGGGACACCTCAGCCTCACGCAAGGGGTCGTGGGACACGAGACGAGCACCGTGCTGGTCGCTCTCAACGGGCTGCGCCTGCTGGGCTTCCGGTGGCCGCGGCTTCAGGGGGCGAGCGCCGAGGCGGAAGCGGCCGCCGGCATCGACCGGGTGGCCGAGGCGGGGCCTGCTTGATCGGGCAGGGGCGGTCGGATATACTCAGAGGCAGCGAGCGGATGTAGCGCAGTGGTAGCGCATCGGCTTCCCAAGCCGACGGTCGCGGGTTCGAATCCCGTCATCCGCTCCACTTTCGCGAAAGGGCCCGTAAGGCCCGCCGCACTCGAGCTGGCGTAGCTCAGACGGCAGAGCGGCGCACTCGTAATGCGCAGGTCGGCGGTTCGATTCCGCCCGCCAGCTCCACCGTGATGACGTCCCCAGCATGGTCCGGCTTCGGCGCGTCCTCTGGCGGGCCACCCGGCATGGGTGGCCCACCCCCTCACCGGCTCCGAGTGGCCGCACCCTCCGCCTCCCGCCACAGGGCACAGACGGCTTGCCCCAGGGCAAGCCCCCCATCGCCCGGCGGTACCTCGCGGTGGGTCAGCACTTCGACGCCGGCGGCCTCGAGCCGCCGGGCCACTGCCTGCACCAGGTACGGATTGTGAAACACGCCGCCGCTCAGGGCCACCACCCGCACGCCCTCTCGGAGGCAGGCCCGCTGCGCGGCCTGTACCATTGCATCTTCCACCGTCCGGTGCCAGCGAGCGGCAACGACGGCAGCGCCGGCGCCGCTCAGCCGGTCTCTGGCCGCCGCCACCACGGCCGGCAACAGGTCGATTTCCGGCGGGCGCACGCGATACGGATAGGGGGCGCCGCCGCTGCCTCGATCCCGAGCCGCGTAGCCGTCGCCGCCGGCTCTGCCGGGCTCTTGAGCCTCCAGCTCCTCCCGGGCCAGTTCGGAAAACACCAGAGCAGGCTCGCCTTCGTAGGTCGCCTCCAGGCAAGTGCCCGTCGCGGCCGCCACCGCGTCGAAAAGCCGCCCGGCTCCGCAGCTCCGGGGGGAGTTGACGCCCGAGGTCAGCACCCGCACAGCGAGCTCCAGGTCCCGCCGCATCTGGGGGAAAAGCGCTCGAGCCAGCGACAGTCCCTGTTGGACCCCCAGCTCCTCGCACAGGCAGGAAAGGGTGAGCAGCCAGGGCCGCCGGATGGCCCGCTCACCACCCGGCAGGCGGATGTAGCGCAGGTGCATCAGCCTCCGGCAACTGGCCAGACCGCCCAGGAGGATCTCCCCACCCCAGAGCGTGCCGTCGGTCCCGTAGCCCGTCCCGTCCAGGACGATCCCCACGGCAGGGCCGGTGCGGCCGTTTTCGGCCAACGCCGCGACCAGGTGCGCGTGATGATGCTGGATGCCGTGCACCCGCCCGACCAGGGACGCCCCCAGCCGCCTCGACCGGTAACCCGGGTGCAGGTCGACGCCCGCCACCTCCGGCCACACGTCGAGCAACCGGCTCATGGACTCGACATTATGCCGCCAGACCGCTTCGGCCTCCACCGTCTCCAACTCGCCCGTGTGGGGGCCCATGAACGCCTGGCCCCCTTTGATGAGGCAGCAGGCGTTTTTCATGTCGCCTCCGGCTCCCAGCACCACCGGATGGGCGGCAGGCTCTCCCTGCCAGCGACGTGGCACGGGCACCGGGATGGGCGCAGGCACGAACCCCCTGGACCTCCGCAAGAACTGCGCCGCCCCTCCCACCACCTGCACCACCGAGTCGTCGGCGCGGTTCGCGATCTCCCGGTCGTGTAACACGAAGGCGTCGGCAATGTCGCCGAGTTCCGCCAGGGCCGACTCGTTGTCCTTGACGATCGGCAGCGACGACCGGTTGCCGCTCGTCATGACCAGGACCTCGCGCTCGGGCACCGCCTGGAACAGCAGCACGTGAAGGGGGGTGTACGGCAACATCACGCCCAGGGTGTTCAGCCCCGGTGCCAGCGCCTCGGGAAGAGGTGCGTCCGGACGGCGCCGCAACAACACGATGGGCGCCGCCGAGCTGCACAGCAACCGGGCCTCGGCCTCGTTCACCTCGCAGAGACGGCGTACCGTCGCCAGGTCTTTCGCCATGACCGCGAAGGGCTTACGCGGCCGGTGCTTGCGCCGTCGCAGCCGCTGCACCGCCTCGGCGTCGAGCGCGTCGCAGGCCAGGTGGAACCCCCCGAGTCCCTTGACCGCCACGGTCTGCCCCGCCAGGATGGCCTGGCGGAACGCGGCCATCCAGTCGTGCTCACGGCCGTCCGCTGCTCGCCCGGGTGGACGGCCCTGCGCCGGCCCCACCCACCACACGTGCGGCCCGCACTCCGGGCAGGCCGTGGGCTGGGCATGGAAGCGCCGGTCGGCCGGGTCGTGGTATTCCCGGCTGCAGGCGGCACACATGGCGAATGCCGCCATGGTCGTGCGCTCGCGGTCGTAGGGCAACCCCCTGACGATGGTGAAACGGGGGCCGCAGTTGGTGCAGTTGATGAACGGGTACGAAAACCGCCGGTCCGACGGGTCGAGGAGCTCCCGGCGGCAGTCCGGGCAGATGGCCACGTCGGGCGGCACCAGGACCGCCCCGGCCCGGCCCCGGGCACTGGGGGCGATTTCGAAGCGGTCGTAACCGGCAGGGGGCAGCACGCGCGACCGGATGTCGCGAATACGGGCAAGAGGCGGAGGGTCTTGCCGCAGCTGCTCCTGGAAGGCTTCCACCGCCTCAGGCAGGCCTTCGACGTCGATCAACACGCCGCCGGGGGTGTTGGAAACCTTCCCGGTCAGACCCAGGCGCACGGCGGTGCGGTAGACGAACGGGCGAAAGCCCACGCCCTGTACCATGCCCTCCACCCGGAGGCGGACGCGCACCCACCCGGGCCGGCCGGGCGCGTGGTGGGCCGGCCCACCAGACCGGGCCCGCTCGTCGAGCCCTGCCCGCGGCGTGTCAACAGATCCTGGGGAGCTGCTCGCCTTCGAGGAGCTCAAGGCGCCGGCTGCCTCCTGCGACGGTCCGCATCAACACCTCGCCGGGTGGGCCCTCGGCCACCGTACCGATGAGCATCGCCTGCTGCCCGTCGGGGTAGGTCCGGAGAAGCTCGACGGCCGCCTCGGCCACGTCCGCCGCCACGACGGCCACCATGCGGCCTTCACAGGCGGCATACAGGGGATCGATCCCGAGCACCTCACACAGCCCCCGCACGGGTTCCCGGACGGCAATGGCGGCCTCGTCCACCCGGAAGGCCTTGCCCGAGGCCGTCGCCAACTCCACCAGCACGGTGGCAAGCCCTCCTCGGGTGGCGTCCCGCATGCACCGCACCGCTCCGGGAAACGCGGCCAGCAGCGCCTGCACCAGCCCTGCCAGCGGTGCCGTGTCGCTGACCAGCCCCTCCACCTCGAAGTCCAGGCCGGCGCGCCTCGCCATCACGGCCGCCCCGTGGTCGCCCACCGGCCCGCTCACCAGCAGCCGGTCGCCCGGGCGGATGCGGGCCGGGCCCAGCTCCACGCCCGGCGGTACCCAGCCGACCCCGGTGGTGTTGATGAACAGCCCGTCCCCCTTGCCCCGCTCGACCACCTTGGTGTCGCCGGCGATGATGCTCACGCCCGCCCTGGCGGCCGCCTCGGACATGGACTGCACCACCCGCCGCAAGTCCTCGGTCGACAGCCCCTCCTCGATGATGAATCCGGCCGTCAGGTACGCAGGCACGGCACCGCCCACGGCCAGGTCGTTGACCGTCCCGTACACCGCCAGCCTTCCGATGTCGCCGCCCGGGAAAAAGAGAGGCGACACGACGAACGAGTCGGTGGTGACGGCCAGGCGCACCCCGTCCAACGGCACCACCGCCTGGTCGCCGGCCTGCTCCAGGTACGGGTTGCGGAACGCGGGCAAGAACAGGTCCCGGAACAGGTCCCCCGTCAGCTTCCCTCCGCTCCCGTGGGCCACCAAGATGTACCCGGGGTCACGACCGTGCAATCTCGCCCACCTCCGCCGCCGGCTGTGCGGCCGTGCTGCGCCCGTAACGGTAGTAGGCCGCGCAGGCCCCTTCCGCCGACACCATGCAGGCCCCCATGGGGTACGACGGCGTGCACGCCGTGCCGAACAGGGGGCAGTCCGGCGGGGTCGCCACCCCCCGCAGCACCTCACCGCAGCGGCAGCCCCTGGGGTCGGGCAGGGCCGGCGGCAGCAGCCCCGCAAACACTCGCAGGGCATCCATGTCGGCGTATGGGGGCCGCAGGGCAAGCCCGCTGGCCGGGATGACCCCCAACCCCCGCCACTCCTGGTCTCGGGGTTCGAAGACTTCCTCCATGACCTCCAGCGCGAGCCGGTTGCCCTCGGGGCGTACCGCCCTCCGGTACTGCACCGCCACCTCGGGCCTGCCCGACCGGATCTGGCGGAGGATCTGGAAAACGGAGTGGAGGATGTCGAGGGGTTCAAACCCGGAGATGACCACCGGGCGGCGGTACTGCTCGGCCACGAAGCGGTACGGCTCCGTACCGATGATGACGCTCACGTGCCCGGGCCCGATGAAGGCATCCACCCTCACGTCGGGAGCCTCGAGGATGGCCCGCAGCGCCGGCGCGATGGTGACCTGGTTGCACAGGAGCAGGAAGTTGTGCAAATGCTCGGCTCTGGCCCGCCGCACCGCCGAAGCCGTCCCCGGCACCGTCGTCTCGAAGCCGATGGCGAACCACACCACCGTGCGGTCCGGGTGGCGCCGGGCGATTTCCAGCGCGTCGAGCGCCGAGTAGACCATCCGCACGTCGGCGCCCAGGGCTCGGGCCTGCGCCAGGGAACGGGTGCGTCCCGGCACCCGCATCATGTCGCCGAAGGTACACAGGATGATCCCCGGCTGCTCGGCCAGCCGCACCGCCATCTCCACGACCGCCCGGGGCGTCACGCAAACCGGGCAGCCGGGGCCATGGATCATGCGAACCGAGGGCGGCAGCAGGTCGTACAGCCCGAACTTGAAGATCGCGTGAGTGTGCCCGCCGCACACCTCCATGATCCGCACGGGCCGCCCGATGGCTTCGGCCTCACGGGCAAGAGTCCGGGATAGATCCCGGGCCAGGGAGCTTTCGCGGAATTCGTCGGCGAACTTCACGGCCCCGAAGCCCCCTTCGCCGCCGCCGGCCCTGCGGGCCGAGGAAGTCCGGGCGGGGGCTCTTCCTCGGCGGGCGGAAGGTCCGCAAGCTCGGCCACCTGCCGCAAGAGCTCCAGGGTTTCCCGAGCCTCCTGCTCGTCCAGGCGGGCAATGGCGAACCCCACGTGCACCGCCACCCACTCGCCTTCCCGGACCTCGTCGAGCAGTTCCACGGAAACCTGCCGGCGTACGCCGCTCAGGTCGACCGTCGCCATCTTGTTGGGGTGAAGTCGCTCAATCCGCGCCGGCACGGCCAGGCACACCGGCCGCCACCTCCTCGGTCGCCGCCCGCTTGGCTTCGACCTGTTGAAGGATCCAGTGCGTCCACTCGTCGATCCCCGCGCCGGTACGGCACGAGGTGAAAAAGACCCGCAGGCCGGGCTGAATGCCCCTCGCGTGGCCGACGGCCCGGTCGACGTCGAAGTCGCTGGCGCCCAGCAGGTCCATCTTGGTGACGACCATGACTCCCGAGCGCCGGAAGATGGTGGGGTACTTGAGGGGCTTGTCGTCCCCCTCGGTGGTACTGAGCAGCACGGCACTGACGTCCTGCCCCAGGTCGTAGGAGGCCGGGCAGACCAGGTTGCCCACGTTTTCGAGGAAGAGGAGCTCCAGGTCCGGGCGGTCCACAGCCTCCAGGTGGGCCGTCACCATGGCAGCGTCCAGGTGGCAGACGCCGCCCGTCACGATCTGGCGCACGGGGAATCCGAAGCGGCTCAGCCGCTCGGCGTCGCGTTCGGTGGCCAGGTCGCCCACGAGCACGCCGGCCTTCACCCGGCCCGACAGGCGCTCGAGGGTGCGCTCCAACAGCGTCGTCTTGCCGGCCCCGGGCGAACTCACCAGATTGAGGCAAAACACGCCCCTCCGCTGCCACCTACTCCGCAGGGCGGCCGCCAGTTCGTCGTTGCGCGACAGTACCCGGCTGCGCACCGGCTCCGTCGGCTGCGTCATCGCGTTCCACCTCCAGGCTCACCACGTCCAGCTCTTTGCCGGCCACCACGCGCGTCCGCAGAGAGCCGCAGCGGCCGCATGCCACCGAATGGGGCCGGGGATCCGTCTCGACCCCGCATTGCGGGCAAAAGACCCGCAGCTCGATCCAGCAGAGCTCCAGCCGGGCATTCTGGCAACGCGACCACCCGGCGCGGGCAGCTTCCCAGGCGAAGGCCAGCGCGTCGGGATCGACGCCGGAAAGCTCTCCCACCGATACCTGCACCCTGACCACCCGGGCGGCGCCGGCTCGCACCGCCGATTCGTCGGCAATCCGGGCGATCTCCAGGGCGATGGAGAGCTCATGCACGGCCGGGCGTCACCGCCCCTCCTCCCGACCCGCACCGCCGCGCCGTTCGACGGGCACCCCCCAGCGCCTCAGCCAGGCTGCCGCGGCGTCCACCACGGCGGGCAGGGCCCGCCGGACGGGATCGCTGAGCCCCACTCCCGGGTCCAGCCGGCCTGCCACGACGCCCACCAGCCGCAGCCGCCGCGGCAGCCGCCGGCGCCAGGCCGCCAGGGCCAGCACCTCTCGGACGTCCACCTGGTGCTCGGAGAGCTTGAGGCCCGAGCCGCCGATGAGCTCTGCCGCTTCGAGCTCCGCCACCGTGCCCGGCTCCGCCTGGCCCACCATCGCATCCACGATGACCAGCGCCGGTGCGTCTTCGATGATCCCCAGCAGCGCGATGCCCTGGGTGCCCCCGTCGACCACGTCAAGGCCCGGCGGGCGGCGGTAGCGGGTTTCGAAGAGCCTGAGCGCCTCGATGCCGGCGCCGTCATCGCCGTACAGCGGGTTGCCCAGGCCCAGCAGGATGGCCCTGGAGCCGGGCCCGTCCTCGCATCCCTTTTCGTGGGCCGGCGTCCTCACTGCCGGCCCGGCACCTGCCCTCACCGCCGCCCGCCTGCCATCGTGACGGTAGCGACCTCGTGGCGCCGGCTTCGCTGTTCGCTTTCGTTTGCCAGCCGGCACAGGTAGTAGCCGCTGAACATGGAGCTGATGAGCCCCTGCCGCGCCAGTGCGTCCACCCGGATCACCTGGTACAGGTGAGCGATGACGAAGATGGGGAAGAACCAGGCCACCACGTGGTGCCACAGCCGCAGAGGCCGGGTGGCCCCCACCAGCCCCACCAGCCATCCCGACAGGTGGCCCCACGTCCCGTCGGGGTGGGCCTCGGCGTACAGGGCGAAACCCGTCAGCAGCATGAACATGGAGGCCGTGAACAACAGCCCGTGGGCCATGCGGGCGAGATGGTTGTCATTGGGTAACGGCTGAGACTCGTGGGGCGAGGCCAGCGCCAGCTCCCGGGCCTCCTTGAGCGCGGACTTCCACGCGCGGCGGCTCCAGAACGCGAAGATGTTGCGCGCCTGGGCGTTGCCCACGAAAAACCAGTAAATGCGGAAAAGCCAGTTGGCCAAGAAGACGTACGCCGCCGTGAAGTGGACGTACCGCACCCACCCGAACGTGAAGGTCCGATAGGGTTCGCCGCCTCCCAGCGGCATCGCCCGCCCGATGAGAAGCCCGGTGACGAACAGCGTCGCGATGCAGGCCGCATTGATCCAGTGGAACAGCCGCACCGGCAGCTCCCACACGTAGGTGTTTCCCACCGCCGCCACCGGCGTTTGCGTCGAGGCTCGTTGCGTCACTGCCGCTGCCATGGTGCCGCTCCCCTCCTAAAAGGCCCGCACCCGCACGTGCGTGCTGCCCGCGGGATCCACCACGTGCACGGAGCAGGCCAGGCACGGGTCGAACGAGTGGATGGTTCGCAGGATCTCCAGGGGCTGGTCTGAGACCCGCACGGGGTTGTCGAGCATGGCGGCCTCGAACGCGCCGCGCCGGCCGGCGGCGTCCCTGGGCGAACCGTTCCAGGTGGTGGGCACCACGGCCTGGTAGTGAGCGATCTTGCCGTTCTCGATGCGGATCCAGTGGCCGAGCGCGCCGCGCGGAGCTTCGGTCGTTCCCACGCCCTCCGCCCGGGCCGGCCAGCTCGACGGGTCCCAGCGCTCATGGTTGACGGTGATGAGGTCGCCTGCCTTGATGTTGGCCACCAGTTGCCGGTAAAACCCGCCCAGCCACCCGGCGACCAGCTTCGTTTCCAGAGCCCTCGCCAGGGTGCGGCCCAGGGTGGAGAAGAGCGCCTCTCTCGGCAGCTTCAGCCGGGCCAGTGCGTCGTCCACCACCGCCCGCACGTCCTCTCGGCCGCTGGCGTAGGCTACCATCAGGCGCGCCAGCGGCCCCACCTCCATGGGGACGTCCCGCCAGCGCGGCGACTTGATCCAGCTGTACTTGCCGGAGGTATCGAGCTGGCGGTATGGGGGCCTCGGGCCGGTGTGGTGGAACTGCGTCTGCCCCTCGAAGGGGTGCAGCGCCTTGTCGTCGCCGTCGTCATAGCGGTACCAGGAGTGGGTCACGTACTCCCGCACCTGCTCCGGGTCTTTGGGGTCGACTTCGTGCACCTCGTCGAGGTTGCGGTCGAGCACGGCGCCGCGGGGCAAGAGATAGCTCTCCGGCTCCCGGATGTCGGTCCGGGGGAGGTCCCCATACGCCAGGTAGTTGCCGAGCCCACCGCCCCATCGCTCGTCCTTGTAGAAACCGGCGATGGCCAGCACGTCGGGTACGTAGAGCTGGTCGACCACCTCCTGTGCTTGCTGGATGAGCGAACCCACCATCGCGAGACGCTCGGCGTTGACGGCGGAGGGGTCGTTCGGGTCCAGCGACACCGGGACTCCGCCCACCAGGTAATTGGGGTGCGGGTTCTTGCCGCCGAATACGGCGTGGATCTTGACGATCTCCTTCTGCCACTCCAAAGCCTCCAGGTAGTGCGCGACCGCCATCAAATTCGCCTCGGGCGGCAGGCGGTACCCCGGATGGCCCCAGTAGCCGTTGGTGAACGGCCCGAGTTGCCCGCCCGCCGCAAAATCGGCCAGGCGCTTTTGAACGTCCCGGAAGTACCCCATCGACGAACGAGGCCACGACGAAATGCTCTGGGCAAGCCGGCTGGCGGCGGCGGGGTCGGCTTTGAGCGCGCTCAGCACGTCCACCCAGTCCATGGCGTGCAGGTGGTAGAAGTGCACCACGTGGTCGTGGATCATCAGCGCCGCCGCCATGATGTTGCGGACGAGGTTGGCGTTGGGCGGCACCCGGATGTCGAGCGCGTCCTCCACCGCCCGTATCGACGTGAGCGCGTGGACCGTGGTGCAGACGCCGCAGATGCGCTGGGCCAGCGCCCAGGCGTCTCGCGGGTCCCGGCCGGGCAGGATCAGTTCCAGGCCCCGCACCATGGTGCCCGAGCTGTAAGCGTCCACCACTCGCCCGGTCTCCACCACGGCCTCGATGCGCAGGTGTCCTTCGATGCGCGTGACAGGGTCGACGACGATGCGCTCGGCCACAGGCTTCACCCCTCCTTGCCCTCATCGCGGGCTCCGCCGGCACCACCCGGCTGCGGCCTGCCGCCGCGAGCCTCGACCAGGCTTCGGACCGCGGTGGCCCCGGCGTGGGCCACGGCCGCGGCCGCCGCCACGCCCACGGCCACGGTGCCCACCGTGTCCGGGTTACGGCCCACGGCGCCGGCAGGGGCCCCGACCGTCTGCACGTAAAACGGCGCCTGGTCCCAGAACCCCCGCTCCGCGCAGCCGAGACACGGGTGGCCCGACTGGATGGGGTAGCTGACCCCGCCGTTCCAGCGGACGAGCGCGCACGCGTTGTACGTGGACGGACCCCGGCAGCCCAACTTGTACAGGCACCAGCCGTGCCGGTATCCGTAGTCGTCGAACGACTCGGCGAACAGCCCGGCGTCGAAGTAGGCACGCCGCACGCACGTGTCGTGCACGCGCTTGCCGTAGAAGGCCTTGGGACGCCCGAGAACGTCGAGCTCAGGCGGCCTCTCGAACGTGATGAGGTGCACCAGGAGGGCCGCCATCACCTCGCCGATAGGCGGACAGCCCGGCACCTGGATGACCGTCTTGCCGGGAAGCAGCTTCGCGATCCCCGACGCACCGGTGGGGTTGGGGCGGGAGGACTGGACGCATCCCCAGGAGGCGCAGTTGCCGTACGCGATAACGGCCATGGCCGTTTCGGCCTCTTCCCGCAGGATGTCGAGGGCCGACCGTCCTCCGATGGTGCAGTACGCCTCGTCACGGGTGGGGATGCTTCCCTCGACGGCAAGCACGTAGCGACCCGCATATTTCTCCAGGGTCTGGCGCGCCGCCCCTTCGGCCTGGTGCCCGGCCGCCGCCATCAAGACCTCGTGGTAGTCCAGCGAGATCAGGTCCAGGATGATGTCGGCGACCAGAGGATGGGAGGCGCGGATGAGCGATTCGCTGCAGCACGTGCATTCCTGAAAGCTTCTCCAGATGACGGGAACACGCGGCTTGGCTTGGAGCGCCTGGGCCACCTGAGCACTGGCCTGAGCCGGCAGGCCCAGGGTTGCCGCCATCGCGGTGCAAAACCTGAAGAAGTCCCGCCGCGACATCCCTCTGGCCATCAAGGCGTCATAGACAGATTCCACCCGCGCTCCCTCCTCGACAGGTTCTCACGGTGTGCACCGTGGCTACACCTCCCCTGAATCCCGACCGATCACGCGAACGAATATGATATCGGTTACCCAGCTTCGACAGACCTTCCTCCCCTCCTGCAGGCTGGGGCACGGGTCTGTGCAAAATGGCGATCGGCGCAACGGGGACCGGGTTCGAGGCGCCTCGTGGCCGGCTCAGCAGTGCGCAGGCAGGCCGCAATCCTCGAGCGCTGAAGCGTTTTGCAGGACCTCCCGGGCCGGGCCGTCGAGCCGGATGCGCCCGTCGAACAGCACGAGCGCCCGGTGGGCCACTTTGGATACCCACGCGAGGTCGTGCGTGGCCATCAGCAAGGCGTCCCATTCGATCATCGACAGCGCATCGGCTAGCCGGCATCGCCATCCCGGGTCGAGCCCCCCCGTGGGCTCGTCCAGCGCCAGGATGGAGGGATCGAGGGCCAGCACCGTAGCCAGCGCGGCGAGGCGCTTTTGTCCCCCGGAAAGGCGATGGCCCGAATGGGCCGCGTGCGATGTCAGGCGGAACCGTTCCAGAAGCGCCCGAGCCGCTTCCAGCGCCTCTTCTCGTGCAACCCCGTAATTGCACGGGCCGAACGCCACGTCCTCCAGCAGGGTGGGCATGAAGAGCTGATCATCCGGGTTTTGAAACACCAGCCCGACCCGGCGGCGGATGGCCTTCAAGTGGGGTTCGCGGACAGGCGTCTCGTAAACGAGCACCTCCCCCGACTCGGGCCGCTGCAGCCCGATGAGAAGGTGCAACAGGGTGGACTTGCCCACCCCATTGGCTCCGAGGAGGGCGACGCGCTCGCCCCGCCGCACGGAGAAGGAGACGCCCCGCAGCACCGGTTCGCCACCCGGATAGCGGAACCAGAGGTCGCGCACCTCCAGCACCGGCTCCCTCAGGGCCAAAGGTACGAGCCTCCCACCATGACCGCCGCCGCAGCGGCGATCCCCGCCATCAGGTGGCGTTCGCGGGAGCCGGCGGGCAGGCCGGAGGGCAGCGGCTGCGAGTAGCCCCGGGCCAGCATGGCGGCGTGCACCCGATCGGCCCGATCCAGCGCCCGCACCAGGCCCGCCCCGATCATGGCCACGCCGGCCCGCCGGGCCCAGGGGCCCGCCGCCACCAGCCCTCGAGCCCCTGCCGCCTGCCTGGCCCGCACGAGTTCGCCGGCGAGCACGTGGCCGTAGCGGGCGGCCAGCACCATGACGTCCCGCAACGGCCCAGGCGCAGGAAGACGCACCAGGGCTGCAGTTGCCGCTTCGGTGCCCATTGCCAGCACCACCGCATCGACGGCCAGCAGAGACGTCAATGCCCGCCCCAACGCGAAGGTAGCCCGCTCCCATCCCATCGGCAGCACCATCAGCGCCAGGAGCGCAACCTCCGCTCCCAGCACCCGCACCAGCCGCGCCATCGGCGGGCGGGCCGAGGCGGCGAGCACGGCCACTCCGGCTCCGTACGCTGCCAGCCAAGGCCAGGCGCCGGGGCGGATCAGGGCAGCGCCGGCCGCCAGCACCAGGGCCGCCCGCAGCCGAAGATCGTCACCGGTGCTTGCGCCGGTGTCCGGGCGGATCAAGCCGTCTCACGCCTGCGCTCGCCGGCCCGGACCAGAAGGTAGGCGGCTCCGAAGGCCGCGACCGCGCCCAGGATACCGGCCAGGCTGCGCCCGGGTAGTTGGGCCAGGCCGGGGACGGTGTAGTCCGGAAGAGGTGCAGGCACCGCGCTGCCGGTTCGCTCCACCAGACCCAGTTGTCCCGCTGCCCACTCCAGGCCGTCAGGAAGGGCCGACGCCAGCATGGAGAGCACCCCGGCCACCATCACGGTGGCGGCGACAGGCACCCACCAGCTCCCGCGCCGTTGTTCATCGTCCGGCAGCAGATCGGGGCGGGCAGACGCCAAGTAGGCCACCAGTGCGGCCGTGATGAGTCCTTCGGCCACGGCGATGAGGGCATGGATGCCGCCCATCACTGCGAACGCCAGGCGTGCGGGGGCCGCGTCCGAAAGGGCCAGCTCGGCCGCCGTGGCCAGTGCCGACGCCTCCACACTCACCGCCGCGCCCAGCCCGGCCGCCAGCGGCAGGTGTCGCGTCCTTCCGCCGAGCACGGCGCGTGCTGCCCGTGTCAGAGCGTGAGCCACGAGCACGCCTATCACGGCCATGTTGAGGACGTTGGCGCCGAGAGCCGTGATCCCCCCGTCGCCGAAGAGCACGGCCTGAACGAGGAGCACCGTGGCCATGGAGAGCATGCCCGCCCACGGGCCCAGCAGCGCGGCAGCCAGGCCGCCCCCCATCAGGTGGCCGCTGGTACCACCCGTCACAGGGAAATTGACCATCTGCGCGGCCAGGATGAACGCGCTGGTCAGCCCGACCAGCGGCGCGCGCCGCGACTGGAGTTCGCCGGCCGAGCGCCGGGCAGCCAGAGCCACGGCGCCCGCGCTTGCCGCCGCCGTCGCCGCCGCCACGCCCGGCGCCAGGAAACCGTCGGGAATGTGCACCGCCATCACCTCCGCGCCCCTCTTGGACGATCCACGACGATCAACCGGACACCGCCCCGATCACGCGAAAGCGTGCCCGGTGGTATCCCGTGTCAGCCCCGCCCCACGCGGCGCGCGGTCAGGAAACCGCAATAGATAATGATTGGTGTTCTGACGCCATCCTACTGCACCCGGCCGACCTCCAGCAAGCGACGTTCACTCTCTCGGAGAAGGCACGACCCGGCCACGCGATGGCAGCCCGCGGGTTCGAGGCGCGTCATGAAGGTTCTCTCCAATTTGACCGTTCAAGTTGGGTACGGCATGATGGGGCTGGCGAAAGGCGGAGAGACCAGGGCCATGAGCACCGGAGAATGCCAATGCATATGATGAATCAACCGTACAGCAGCAGATGGCGGATCCTCTCCGCGGTGCTTCTCGGCTCCATCATGGGGCCCATCGATGCCAGCGTGGTGTACATCGCCATACCCGTCATCGCCCGGGATTTCGGGGCAGACCCGGCCACCATCGGCTGGGTGTCCATGGCCTATCTGCTGGTGCTGGGCAGCCTGCTGCTCGCCTTTGGCCGGATGGGAGACATGCTCGGCTTCGATCGGGTGTTTTTGGCCGGGCTTGCTACCTTCGTCCTCACCTCCTCCCTGTGCGGCCTTGCTCCTAACCTGGGAGCGCTGATCCTGATGCGGGCACTGCAGGCGGTGGGAGCAGGCATGATGATGGCCGTGGCTCCCGCGATCATCACCGCCGTCTTCCCGCCTCAGGAACGGGGCCGGGCTCTGGGCATGAACGGGATGGTCGTAGCCCTCGGCCTGGCCATCGGGCCCAGCCTGGGAGGTGTCCTGGTAGACGCTCTGGGATGGCGGGCGATCTTTTTCATCAACGTCCCCGTCGGTATCGCCGCTTACCTGTGGTGCCGCCGACTTGTCCCCGCACTCGGCAGCGAAAGGCGCCAGCGCTTTGACTGGCCGGGAGCGGTGTTGGCCTTTGGCGGCCTCGGTACCCTGCTCCTGTCGGTGAGCCGCGGCCAGAGTTACAACTGGTCCTGGCCCATCCTGGCGCTCGGCCTCGGGGCCCTCCTCTTGCTGCTCGGGTTCGTCGTGGTGGAGAAGCGCTCTCCCGAGCCCATGCTGGACCTCGCGCTCTTCCGCATCCGCGCCTTTGCCGCGGGCAACCTGGCCGCCCTTCTCAACTTCATGACCCAGTACGTCATCGTCTTCCTGACCCCCTTTCTCCTGCAGCAGGCCATGGGGTTGTCCGCCGGACGGGCAGGGGCAACGATGACCGCCTTTCCCCTGACGGTGCTGGCAGTGGCTCCCCTGGCCGGCGCGCTGTCGGACAAGGTTGGGCAGCGAGGGCTGGCCTTCACGGGCTCGCTCATCTGTACTATCGCCGCTCTGCTCCTGGCCGGGCTGGGGCACCATTCCGGCACCTCCGACGTGGCCTGGCGTCTCAGCCTCTTCGGGCTGGGCACGGGGCTATTCCAGTCTCCCAACAACAGCGCCGTGATGGGCTCCGTACCCCGCTTCCGGTTGGGCATCGCCGGGGGCGTGTTGGCCGGCACCCGCAACGTGGGAATGGTGCTGGGTATCGCTCTGGGTGGCGCGATGCTGACGGCCCGGCAAGCCGCTTATCTCCGCCTGCAACCCATGGGAGCTTTCCTGGCCGCCCTGAGAGAAGCCTACCTGGCAGCAGCGCTGGTTTCGGTGGTGGCCACCGTAGCCTGTCTATGGACCAGACTGCCCGGGCCGTGCGGAGCCGGGGACGGATGACTTCCCCCGGCAAGACGACGCCGGCCGTCATCCGTCCCGGCCGGCGTCGCCGGTCGACGCGAGGACTCGGTGTAGCCCTCGCATCAGGTGACTCAGAATGCTGCTTCTACCCGCGCAGCAACGCCCCGGATTTGCGGGCGCATCCCCCCGAACTCGGTGTCCGCGCCGCCGACCACGTCCACGTAGCGGACGGCGAGCTTGACGCCGGGCTCGAGTTCGTGCGTCAGGCCGGGAGCGACGACCGCTCCCCCGTCCCGCAGGTTGACGACGGCAACAACGTCCCAGGTAGCGGAAGACCGCTCGGGAGTGTACTGGAGCACCCCGACACCGTAGAGGCCGGCCTCCTTCTGGCCGGGGGGCGCATAGGGAAGCAGCAGTGAGCCCGCCTGGTCGTACACCAACTGACCCGAGACGTATACGTCGCTGGCGAAGGTGTAATCCGACCCTGCTACTGCCTGCCAGGTACCTTCATTCGACGAGAGGGCGATGGACGCGGGAGCAGGGAGATCGAGCCTGTCCAGCTTTTCAGGCAGGGTATAGGCCGCTTCGAGCCACACGCCCCCGTCCCCCACCGTCCCGGCCGTTGCCAGACCGAACTGCTGCTGGCGCCGGTAGCGGCCGCTCACCTTGAATGCTCCTGGAGAACCGGAGATAGGTTCCATCCACAAAGCGGGCAGGTCCGTGTACCCGTTGAAGTAGCTCGCGTAAACGTTGTACCCTGCCACCATGCTCTCGGCTCGCAGGGCAAACTCGTACTGGTTGCCCGGGCCGACGCCTTCGATGGCCAGCCAGTTCTCGCCCGGTACCGTGCCACCGGGTGGCACATTGGCTGCGATGCTTTCGGCGAGCCTCCTGACGGGGTCCGCCGGGAAAGGAGCCGGGACGAAGTCGAGGATGCCCACAGCGGTGAGCCCCAGCGAAGGGCCCAGGCCCCCCGATAGCCGTACGGCCGGCACAGGGATGGCGGCCGCTTCTCGTTCGACCAGCGCATCCGTCGACAGCGTGTGGGGATTGATGACGTTGGTCGGGTTGATCCCGTCGGCGGTCCCCCAGTTGATGATCTGGCGGCCGACCCGCAGATCGGCGGCAGGGAAGTAGACGTCGAAGTACGCCTCGTGCAGCGTGGGGGCCAGCTGTGCCGGTGATGTCCCGGCTGTTTCGCTTCCCTCGAACCCTTTCTCTTCCAAGAAAGGAACGGTTCCCTTCCAGGAGAGGTACACCCGCCCGTCCGGACCAGGCCGGGCTTCCACCGTCAGCTCGTATCGGGTCTCGTTCTGGGTCACGGCCGATGGGTCCGCTGTGTAAAACAGACGATGGTCCAGCTTGCCGCCCACCTGCACCTCGGAAGCGAATGCCCCGCTTGCGAGCGCGAGCGGGAGCAGCAGGACCGCCACGCCCCACGCCGACAGGGCGAGGGCACGAGCCCGGATCGCCTTGACTGCTTTTTTCATCCCTATCCTCCCCATCCCCGTAAACTCAGCGATGGCGTCGTGGGGAAATGGCGCGGAGATCCCACGATACCTGCTGGCGACCGATAGTGGCTGGCGAGCTCACCGCCGCAGATAGCGCAAGGTGAAGTACTCGTCCGGCACCGCACCCGAGCGCTGCGAAATCAACTGGACCAGCGTCTTGCTCTTGCTCTTGGCGTTGACCATGGTGATGCGGTAGGGCAACCATTTCCCCTGTTCGTCCTGCCGGAAGTCGGCGGTCAGCAGCTGCTTCTCCAACCGGCCGCTCCGGTCGAAGAAGTCGATGCGAAGCGGCAGGAACGTCTCCTTCCAAACCCACATCTGGACGTAGCTGTACTTCTTGTCCGTGCTCTTGGGCGTCAGCTTCAGCACGTACGCGGCGCGGCCGTCGACCGCGGTGTCCGCCAGGCGTTGGGCCGTGTAATCCTCCTTGTACGTCGTGCCCCCGCCGATCTCGTCATACGTGAAGTCGGTCCCCATGAACTGATCCTGCGTGGCGCTGCCGGCGATGCGCCGCTCCCGTCCCAGGGCCGGCAAGTACAGCCACATCTGGGCCGGCTTGTCGGGCTCGTCGATGCTGAGGAACTTGGTGCCCCGGACGTCGGGCGGGTCGAGGTACTCGAGCAGTTGCTGCGTTGCGCCGCTGCTCGCCTCCATCCGGAAGATCCGCAAGCGGTTGGCGCGCTGCTGGCCCCGGGCGTTTTCCGTGACGAGCTCGAGCTCGGCTTGCCCGCTGCCGCTCAGCACCGCCGTGCCCGTCATCCGGTCCAGGATCTCCGAAGCCGACAATTCGGCCGCCAGGGCACCTGCGGCGATCATGACCACCGTCACCCATGCCGCCAGCACCCCCGACCAAACGACGCGAAGCGTCCCCCGCAAACGGTGCCCGACCCTTTCGCCCACGCTCCTCTTCACTTCAACCGCCACCCCCGTCCATCGTCTCGATCAAGAGCTCTTGCCGGGTTGGGCCGATGCGGCCCGGGCCGTCACCCCGCCGCCGGCCACGGTTCGCTCCGGCATGCGTACCAGCAACGCCGCCAGAGGAAACAGCGTGGCGGCGGCGGACACCAGCATGGTCATGGCCAGGAGCGCTCCCAGCACCGCCACGGCCCGGAAGTCGGAGAAGACCAGCACGGCAAAGCCGGCGGCAAGGCTGAGGGCGTTGGTCAGGATCGCCCGGCCCGTGCTGGCCGCGGTCACCGCCAGGGCTTCCACCGGTGGCCGGCCGGCCGTGCGTTCCTGCCGGAACCGGCTCATCATCTGGATGCCGAAGTCCACTCCGACACCGATGGTGATGCTCGCGATCATGGTGGTCGCCACGTCCAGGGCGATGCCGCCGTACCCCATCAGCCCGAATTGCAGCACGACGGTCAGCACGAGCGGCACGAGCGCGAGAAGGCCGACCAGCCATGACCGCATCAACAGGCCGACGATGATGCCCACGACGACGAAGGAGATGGCCAGGCTCTGGAGCAGACTCGGAATGAACCGGTCCAGCAGCCGGATGACGAGCTGCGGAATGCCGACCACCGACACCCTGGCCGGTGTCCCGGCAAAGGCCAGCTGGCTTTGCACCTCTACCTCCTGCACGATGCGCTTGATCTGCTGGGTGGGAACCGTGGCGATGCGGGTGAAAAGCCGCGCCTTCGAGTAGTCGTAGTTGACCAGTTGATCGAGCCCGCTGCCGCCCTGCAAAGCAAACAGAAGCAGTTCCTGAGCGACGGCTTGGCGGCTATCCGGAACGCGCAAGGCCGCCGGCTCGTCGCCGTTCAGCGCCCGGTTGACTTCTCGCACCACGTCCACGACGGACTGGCTGTGGCCCACGTTGGGCAGGGCGTCCAGGCTCTGTTGGAGCCTCTCCAGGCGCTCGAGCACGGCCGGATCTTTCACGCCGTCCGGGGTACCCGTATCGACCACGATGGTGAGGGGATTGGTGCCCCCGAAGTGTTGCTCGACGGCCCGCGTCCCTCTCACGACGGGACTGTCCGGCCGGAAGTACTCGAGAAAGTTGGTCTCGACCCGGACGCGAGGGATCCCGAGGGCAGCGACCACGAGGAGCAGGCTGCTCAGCCCCACGATGCCCAGGCCTGCGGGCCGGGCCATGGCGGAGGCCAGCTGCGCCATCCACCTGTCGAAGGTGCCCCAGGCCCCTGCCGAGTCGGCGGGCCGCGGCTGCGCTGCCGCCCGCAGTTCTCGCAGACTCAGGATGGCCGGGATGGCCACCAAGGTGGCCAGGAGGGAGAACAAGATACCCAATGCCGTGAACAGCCCGAACTCCTTGACCGGCTGGACGAAGGAGGTCGCCAGCGAGGCGAAGCCGACCGCGTCCGTGAGCGAGACCATCACCAGAGGAGCGTTGAGCGCCGTCATCGCGCGCTCAACCGCCTCCGGGTGTTGCAGCCCTTCCCGGCGCCCCTCCTGGTAGCGACCCAGGACATAGATGGTACTGGCGCTGCCTACCACCACCAGCATCACGGGCAGCACCGACGAGACGATGGAGAGGTGGTAGCCCAGGGCTGCCATCAGGCCCAGGGTCCAGACGAGGCTCAGCAACACCGGTACCATTGGCAGCACCAGGGCCGCCGCCGTCCGGAAGCTCACGTAGAAACTGCCCAACACCACCGCGACGGCCAGGGGAAAGAGCACCTCCAGGTCTCGGCGGATGCTCCGCGTGCCGACATAGGCCAGAAAGGGCTCCCCCACCACGTCGATCGACTCGGGGCCCTGCTCCCGCGCAACCAGCGCCTCGATTTGCGGGCCTGTCGTTCGGGAGAACTCGTCGTTGAAGGCGAAACCCGGCTCCAGCGTGACGACGATGGCCAGGGCGCGGCCATCTGGCGATATGAGCGAGTCGGCCAGGGGGCTGGTCAGGAACCGGGCCTTGAACTGGGCCACTTCGTCCGGAGTGGACGGAGGGGCGGTGACCACGGGTTGGATCTCCATCCCGGACTCGGTTGCGCGCACCAGCTCCACGTCCAGCGGGGACGTCACAGTGTCCACACCCGGGATCTCCCGCAGCGCCTCGGCGAGCCGCCCCACCTTTTGCAGGGTCGACACGGTGTACACGTCGGGAGCCCTGAGGACCACCATCACCAGGTCCTGCGAACCGAACTCGTCGGTGACGGCGTCGAGCGCCCGAAGGGCCGGGTCGTCTCTCGGCACCATCGACCGCAGGTCACTCGAGATGTGGAGCTTCGGTAAGAATGCGGCGAAAACCAGGGTCACCGCGAGCAACGCCCCAAGGACGGGACGCGGATGCTTCAACACCAACCGCGTGACGACCGCCACGATCCCCATCCTCCCGTGATCGGTGTCGTACCGGCGCGCCGGTGGCCACCGGTCCGCCGCGCGCAGGTGAGCACAACGATTCGGACGACCGATTCATATGCGCGAAGGGAGCGTATGTCCCCCCGCCATCCCTGAGGCCGATGCCTCCTCGAACAGTTCGCTGAGACGGGGCCAGGCGTCCTCGACGGCCATGCGCCCGGCCTGCACGCCCTCGGCCCAGCGCAGGAACTGGTGGCCGTGCATGCCCTCCACCGCCGGGCGGATGAGCACGTCCGGGTGTCCGTCGTCGCCGGCATCCGTAGTCCCCTGGAGCCGGACCGCCACCTCCAGGCTGCGCCCCACCACGTTCCAGAAGCTCATGCGGTCCGCCGGTGCTTGGTCGATGAAAAACCTTACAGGCACCTTGCGCCGCCATTCTCGGGCCTGGGGGGTAACCCGCCCGTAAGCATGCTTGAGGCGCCGTGCCAGCCTTCCCCACACGTCGTGCCGGGAACGGATGTCCACGCCGATGACCACTTCGGCTCCCCATGCCCTGGCGGCCCGCACGGGTAAGAGCTCGACCAGACCGCCGTCCACCAGCCACCGGCTCCCGTACCGAACGGGTGAAAGCAGGCCGGGGACCGCGATGCTCGCCCGCACCGCGTCGACCAGCGGTCCGGAGGAAAGCACCACAGGTTCGCCGTCCGGCAGGGCCGTGGCCACCACCACGAGACGCTTGGGAAGATCCTCGAACCGCAGCTCGCCGAACAGCGCCTCGAGGAACGCCTCGATCCGCCGGCCCTGGACAACCCCTCCGTCCAGACCGGGGTCCGCCATGCGCAGGAGCCTGCGCCAGGAGAGAGAGGCGGCAAAGCCCTCGAGCCGGTCGAGACGCCCCGCGGCATAAGCGGCACCGACCAGCGCACCGATGCTCGTCCCCGCCACGACGTCGATGGGGATCCCGCGGCGTTGGAGCTCCCTCAGCACGCCGATGTGGGCTGCGCCCCGGGCAGCCCCGCCCCCCAAGGCGACGCCGACGACCGGCCCGGGGTGAAGGGCAAGCGCAGCGGGCGATCCGGGAACCGAGCCCCGGAGCACACCTTTGAAGTGGTCGACCGGCATTACGACGTGCCCACCGCCACCAGCAGCTCCTCGAACCACACCGGCTGCTCGGTCTTGCCCGTCTCGTCGGTCTCCATCAGCACCTGAAGCGCCAGGCCGTACAGGGTCGCCACGAAGATGCGCCCCAGGGTTTGGGGCGACAGGCCGGCCAGCCGGGAGCGTAGCGTCCCGGCCGATGGCGCTTGCCACAAGCCGGCAAACCGGCTGGCCGCCTCGTCGGCCACCTCCTCGAACAGCCGGCGAAGTTGGCGACGCACCTCCGCGTCGTGGAAGGCGAGACTGCTGAAGTCGAACAAGAGCCGGAACCATCCGGGGTCTTCCCGGAGCTTTGCGCGAACCATCCGCACCAGCCCGTTGAGGCGCTGGTCGGCGCTGAGTTGGCCGAGCCAGCTCACCACCTCCTGCAGGTGCTGCTCGGTGGTACGCCGCATGACTTCGATGAACAGGCGCTCTTTGGACTGGAAGTAGTAGTGGAGCTGGCTCAGCGCCACCCCTGCTTCCCTGGCGATCTGGCGCATGGAGACCGCCGCATATCCCTCTCGGGCCAGGCACCGGTACGCCGCGTCGAGAATCGTAGCGCTGGTATCCTCACGGGAACTTGCCCGCATGGCCTTCTCCCACCCTTTTGGTCGGACGACCGACTTGCATTATAGTGGCGGCGCTCGCGGCGCGCAAGAACAGGCCCCTGGAAAGCACGACCAGCTCGCGCATCGCCCGGCCGTCCGAGCCTGAGAGGAGCGCCGGAAAACCGGTGGTTGTCAAGGAGGAAACCGGGCCATCATCACTAATACGAGTCATCACTGTAACCGTATCCAGGGGCGCGGGGGTGGCTCGGGTGGGCAAGGCAGCGGCAGAGGTGTTCGAGCGGGCTTGCGACCTGCTCGTGTCCCGCCGGGACCACTACGAGGCAGCGTACCGGGAGGAGGCCTTCCCCCGACCCGAGGGGCAGAGCGGCTGAGAAGTTACCGGGAAAGTTACCGGGAGGTAGAGCGCGGTGGAAGTGATCGCTCCGACCGTGAAGCGCTGGCTGAAGGACGCCGAGGAGGACCCCGAGGGTTTCTGGGCGAAGGCCGCGGAGCAGTTGCACTGGTTCCGCAAGTGGGACCGGACCTACGAGAGCACGCCTCCGACGTTTCGCTGGTTCGTGGGAGGCCTCACCAACCTGAGCTACAACGCGGTGGACTACCACGTGCTGCGGGGTCGGGGTGGCCACGCGGCCCTCATTGCGGAAACCGAACGGGGCGAGCGCCGGGTCTACACGTACGCCCATCTCCAGCATGGCATCCGGTGCCTGGCTGCAGCGCTGCGGGGGCTCGGGGTGAGGCGCGGCGATCGGGTGGCCATCTACATGCCCACCGGCGCCGAAGCCATCATGGCCATGCTCGCGGCGGCGCGCATCGGGGCCGTCCACCTGGTGGTCTTCGCGGGTTTCGGCAGCCGGGCGCTCGCCGAACGCATGCGGCTCGGCGGCGCCAGGGTATTGCTCACCGCAGACGTTACCTGGCGCAAGGGCCGGGAGGTCCCTCTCTGGGACATCGTCCAGGAGGCCCTGGCCGTTCCCGACTCGCCCGTCGAGAAGGTCGTCGTGCTGCGCCGTAGCCCGAGGCCCATCGAGTTGAGGCCCGGGCGAGACCTGCTCTGGGAGGAGTTCGTCGAGCAGGGCAAGGGCCGGCCGGACGTCCACGAGCTCATGGAGTCCAACGAGCCGGCCTACATCCTGGCGACCTCCGGTACCACCGCGCAGCCGAAGCTGGCCGTCCACAGCCACGGCGGGTACCAGGTCTACATCCGCAGCATGGCGCAGTGGGCCTTCGGCCTTTCCCCGCAGGACGTGTGGTGGTCGACGTCCGACATCGGGTGGGTGGTCGGGCACAGCTATATCGTCTATGCTCCGCTGCTCGTGGGCTGTACGACCATCGCGTACGAAGGTGCCCTGGACCACCCGGGGCCCGAGACCTTCTACCGCATCATCGAGGAGAACCGGGTCACCGGGGTGTTCACCGCACCCACGGCCGTGCGCCTGTTGATGCGTTACGGCACCGGTCCGGCCCGCGCGTTCGACCTGAGCACGGTGCAACGGCTCTTTTCGGCCGGCGAAGTCCTCAACGCGCCCGCCTGGGAGTGGCTCCAGAAGGACGTGTTCGGCGACCGCGTGCCGGTCATCGACCACTGGTGGCAAACGGAGACAGGCGGGCCCGTCATCGGTAATCCCTACGGCCTCGGCATGCTGCCCATCAAGCCGGGCTCGGCGGGACTGCCCCTGCCGGGTACCTCGGCCGAGGTGCGTACGATCGAGGGCAAGCGTTGCGAACCGGGCGAAAAGGGCATCGTGGTGATCCCACGCCCGTTCCCCGGCCTGACGCCCACCCTGTGGGGTGACCCCGAACGGTACGGGCGCGACTACTGGCAGGTGATCCCACACGTCTACTTCACCGGAGACGCCGCGTACGTGGATGAGGACGGCTACTTCTACTTCAGCGGCCGCGCCGACGAGATCATCAAGATCGCCGGGCACCGCATCGGTACCATCGAGGTGGAGACCGCGTTCTTGCGCCACCCCGCCGTGGCGGAAGCGGGGGTCACGGGCCGTCCGGACGAGCTGCGCGGCGAGGTCATCTCGGCGTTCGTGGTGCTCAAGGCCGGCCACGAGCCGTCCGACGGCCTCCGGCAGGAGCTGCTCCAGACGGTTCGCCAGGAGCTCGGCCCCATCGCCGTGATCGGAGAGATCCACTTCGTCAAGGCTCTGCCCAAGACCCGCAGCGGCAAGATCATGCGGCGGGTCTTCAAGGCCGTCATCCTGGGACGGGACCCGGGCGACATCTCCACCATTGAAGATATAGGATCGGTGGAGGAAGCCCGCGCCGCATGGCAGGCCATGCGGGCCGAACTCAAGGCGACCGGTAGCGACTGACCCGGTGGCCGTCGCAGGGGGCACTCGAGCATGAGCGACCGCTTCAGCCGGATAATGGGCGAGTATGCCGCTTCGGTGCGCTGGGAAGATCTCCCACCGGAGACCGTCCACGAAGTGAAGCGCAGGCTGCTGGACTCGGTTGGGGTGGCCATGGCGGCCTTCACCGAAGACAGCCCGAAGGCCGCCCGCGCCTACGCCTACGAATGGCCGGTCACCTCGGGGGCGACCCTGTGGGGCACGGCGTTCATCGCTCCGGCCGACGTGGCCGCCTTTGCCAACGGGGTGATGGTGCGCTATCTCGACTTCAACGACACGTACCTCTCGAAGGAGCCGCTCCACCCGAGCGATGTGATCCCACCGCTCTTCGCCGTGGCGGAGTGGCGCGGCGTCGCACCGAGGGAGTTCGTCACCGCCGTGGCGGTGGCCTACGAGATCGGGGTCAACCTGTGCGATGCGGCGAGCCTCCGCCGGTACGGATGGGATCACGTCAACTACGTCGGCATCGCGACCGCGGCAGCCGCCGGCCGCCTGCTGGGACTCTCCGTGGAACAGATCGAGCACGCCATCTCGCTGGTGGCCGTCCCCCATGCGGCGATGCGCCAGACCCGGGCGGGAGAGCTCTCCATGTGGAAGGGCGCAGCGGCCGCCAACTCCGCCCGCAACGCCGTCTTCGCGACCGTACTGGCGTCCAAGGGGATGACGGGGCCGTTCCAGCCCTTTGCCGGCGAGATGGGCTTCTTCCGGCAGCTGCTCGCCGGAGAGACGTTCGACGAAGCGGCGCTGGCTTCGCTGGTCGAAAAGCGCCCGCCGCGGCGCATTTGCGACACCTACGTCAAGTTCTGGCCGGTGGAGTACCACGCCCAAAGTGCCGTCGACGCGGCACTCCAGCTTCGCACCGAGATCGGCGACCCGAGCCGCATCGCCTCCATCCACATCGACACGTTCAAGGCGGCCTACGAGATCATCGCCAAAGATCCCGAGAAGTGGGAGCCGAGGACCCGGGAGACGGCAGACCACTCGTTGCCGTACGCCGTCGTAGCGGCGCTGTTGGATGGGCAGGTGACCCGGAGATCCTTCTCCCGCGAACGTATCGCCGACCCCACGCTCCGCAAGATCTTGAAAGAGCACACCACTCTCCAGGAAGACCCGGAGCTCACCCGGGGCTACCCCGAGGGGATCCCCAACCGCATTCGGGTCATGACCGTCGATCGCGAGGAGTTCGTGCGCGAGGTCCGCTTCCCGAGGGGCCATGCGCGCAACCCCATGACGGACGAGGAAGTCGTCCAAAAGTTCCGTCTCAACGTCGAGGAGGCGTTCAGCCCTGCGCAAGCGGACCTCGTCATCGACTTCGTCTTCGGCCTCGAGCGGCAAACAGCCCTCGAGGACCTGGCGGGCCTGCTGCGACTGTGAGAACGTAGCACAGGGGGGCTTTACCGATGGCTTTGCCGATCGGACCGGCAGAGGGATCTTACAGCCCGGGGCTCGAGGGAGTCATCGCTGCCGTCACGTCCATCTCTTACCTGGACGTAGAGCATGAGCAGATCGTGGTGCGCGGCTACGACCTCATCGAGCTTGCCAGGCAGATGCACTACCCACAGGTGGCCTACCTCGTGATCTACGGTAGCTTGCCTTCGGCAGACGAGCTGGCCGATTTCAACCGGACACTGCAGGAGCAGGCAGCGCTGCCCGAGGCCGCCTACCGGCTCTTTCAACTCATGCCCCGTACGACCGAGGTCATGGACGCCCAGCGCACCGTGATCTCGTTTCTGGCGGGATTCGAGGATCCTGCCGAGCTCCGGGACCCCTCCATGCAGGCCAACCTGACCAAAGGCGTCCGGCTGCTGGCCCGTATGCCCGCCATCACGGCCAACGCATACCGCACGGTGCACGGCCTGCCGCCGGTGGAGCCGGATGGGGAGCTGGGATTCTCGGAAAACTTCCTCTACATGATTACCGGCGCCCGGCCCGACGCGCAGGCAGCTCGCATCTTCGACATGTCGCTCACCTGCTACATCGAACACGAGATGCCCAATTCCACTTTCGCCGCCCGGGTCATCGCCTCCACCCTCTCTGACATCTACGGAGCCGTGGCCGGAGCCGCAGCGTCGCTCAAAGGGCCGCTCCACGGGGGCGCCAACGAGGCCGTGGCGCACATGCTCCTGGAGATTTTGCAGCGGGGCGGCGCATCGGTGGCCGAGGCGTACGTCATGGAGAAGCTCGCCCGAAAAGAGCGCATCATGGGCTTCGGCCACCGGGTCTACATGAAGCGGTACGACCCCCGGGCCCATCTCATGAAGGATTACATCCCCCAGCTTGCCGGCCGCCGGCCGGAAGGCCCGGAACTCTATCGCATCTACCAGACCGTCGAGCAGGTGATGCTCCGAGAGAAGGGGCTGTTCCCCAACGCCGACTACCCGGTGGGGCTCATCTACCTCTTGCTGGGGATTCCCATCGATCTCTACACCCCCATCTTCCTGGCGGCACGGACGGCCGGGCTGGTCGCTCACGTGGCGGAGCAGCACGCCAACAACCGGCTGTTCCGCCCGAGAGTGCTGTACCAGGGCCCGTGGGGACGGCATCCGAACGGGCAGCCGTGAGCGGGCTGCGGGTCGAGCAGTGCCGGCCACGGGCGCGGATCCCGGTCATCCGCGGGAGCCCCTCTCTCCTGCGGCCCGGCTCGCGCCGAAGAGGGGAGCTGCCATGAGGGCGGCGGCGGCCGCCAGCCAGAAGATCCCCGCCAGGCCCCACCGGTCACCCAGCGCCCCGGCTGCCGCCGGCGCCACCAGCCGCCCCAGGGCCTGCGCCGAGCTCAGCACGCCGAGGGCGGTGCCCCGCAGCCCCAGGCCGACCCGCTGGCTCAAGAAGGCCACGCCGAGGATCTCGGTGCTGGAAAAGCTCCATGCGTTGAGCACCTGGAGAGGCAGCACCTGCAGTGCCTGGGTGGCAAAGGGCACGGCCCCCCAGCGCACCACGCCGACTGCCGCTCCCAGGGCCAGCAGCCGGTGGACTCCCCACCGGTCGGCCGCCCTCCCGAGCCACAACATGAACGGCACCTCGAACATGGCCGGCACGGCGGTCAGCACGCCGAACGCAGCGTCATTCAGTCCAAGGCCCACCTTGAGATAGATGGGAATGTAGATGGCACCCGCCGCCATGCTGAAGGTCATGAGCACCGTACCCGCGTAAAACAGGCGCAGCTCGGTCGACCGCAACAGCATCCTCCCCGAGGCGCCGAGCGCCCGGACGCTCGCGGGACGGGCACTCTTCCCAGACCCCTCATGCGGCTCCACCGGCGGCTCCGGCAGCCAAGCGCCGATCCCCAGGGTCACCGCGCCGTACACCCCGGCCGCGAGCGCGTAGGCGCCGCGGATCCCGAGCGGCCCGAGCACCCACGCCAGCGACAAAGAGGTAACGACCCACCCCACGGAGCCGCTGATCCGGTAAGCCGCGAAGGTCCTGCCCCCCTGGCCCGGCCGGCCGATGCTGCTCACCGAAGTGAAGAGCATCGTAATGTAGGCCGTCTGCAGCACCGTCATCGCGACCACCAGCGCGGCGAGTACGACCGGATGGTGGAGCCAGACGAACAACACGTGGAGGGGAGCGCTCCCTCCCAGCGCCGCCAGGAGGAACGGACGGCGCCTGGCGAACCGGTCCGAGAGGTGTCCCAGGTAGCTTTGCGCCATCAGGGACGCCAGGCCCGAGGCGGCCTGGATCAGCCCGATACCGCCCAGTCCGATGCCGGCCTCCAGCAAACGGAGGCCCTGCAAGGGCAGGGTCCAACCCCATCCGCCGTAGATGAGGAAGCTGGCCACCCAGTACAGGACGAAGTCCCGTTGCCTGCCGGGTAAAGGCGCCGCCACGCGGTCGATCCAGGTCTGCAGCCGCACGGGCCGCGCCGTCCCCCGGCCCACCCAGGCCCCACCGGGCTGCGGGTATCCCTCCACACCCTCCGCCCCCCGCCGCGCCTGACGGTTTCCGTGGGGCCTCTTCCGTAGCGGCAGCGCCGCCTCCTGCACGAATCCCCACACTCGAGGCCCGCGAGGGAGAAGGGCGGGTCTCTTTCACCTCACACGCAGTGGAGCATCGCTATGCGCCGGATGATCCGGCGGGCCGTTCAATCGCCTTCATCGCGCCGTCCATCCCAGATCCAGCGTGTAAGCCGCTCCGGTGATCCCGCCGGCCTGTTCGGAGGCCAGAAAAGATGCGAGGCTTGCCACCTCGTCTGGTTCGATCAGGCGCTTGATGGGAGCAGGCTCGAGCATCACCCTTTCGACGACTTCTTGCTCGGGGATGCCGAGCGAGCGCGCCTGGGCCGCTATCTGCCCCTCCACGAGCGGCGTTCGCACGTAGGCCGGGCAAATGGCGTTGACGGTGACCCCGTATGGTGCCGCCTCTACCGCTGCCGCCCGGGTCAACCCGAGCAGGCCGTGCTTGGCGCTGATGTATCCCGCCTTGAACGGGCTCGCCACCAGGGCATGAATCGAGGCGATGTTGACGATCCGGCCCCACCGGCGCCCTTTCATGCCGGGGAGCAGGTACTTGATCAATTGGAACGGCGCCGTGAGCATAACCTGGAGCATGCGCTGCCAGGTCTCCTCGGGGAACTCTTCGACCGGCGCCACGTGCTGGAAGCCCGCGTTGTTGACGAGGATGTCCACCCTTCCTGCCTGCTCGATGGCCCGGCGCGCCAGTTCTCGCACCGCCTCCGGACGTGCAAGATCTGCCTGTAGGAAGCGGCCCCCTATTTGCGCGGCTACTTCCTGACCGCTTTCTGCGACGTCATGGACCAGCACCTGCACCCCGTCGCGGGCCAATGCCCTGGCAATCGCCTGTCCGATGCCGCTGGCCGCTCCTGTGACGAGGGCGGTTCTTCCTTCAAGAGCCCCCATGTTCAACCCCTTTGCTCCCCGCTATTCGCCCTGCTCCCGGCGCCCGACCCCGGTGAGGGCTTCCGTGCGTGACGCGTCCCGTCGAAGCTCCTCTGCGTTCCCCTCGTGGACCACCCGGCCGTCGTCCAGCACGTAGACGCGATCGGCCAGTTGCAAACCCCAGCGGGCGTTTTGTTCCGAGAAGAGGATGGAGACCCCGCTCCGCCGCAAGCTGTCCAGCGTCTCCATCACCAGACGCAGCACGAGCGGCGCCAGCCCCTGCGACGGCTCGTCGAGCACGATGAGCCGCGGATGGAGCGCCAGCGCTCGCCCGATCGCCAGCATCTCCTGCTCCCCGCCCGAGAGCTGGCGGCCCTTGTATTTGCGGCGTTCCTCGAGCCGGGGAAAGAGCCGGTAGATCCGCTCGACGCTCCAGGCCCTGCGGGCCTTTCCGGCGGCGACCATGAGGTTTTCCTCTACCGTCAGGTGGGGAAAGATGCGCCGGCCTTCCGGCACGTACCCGACGCCCAACGAAGCGATCGCATGCGGCGCCAGGCGGGTCACGTCACGCCCGAACAGGGTAATCCGGCCCATCCGCGGCGGGGTCAGGCCCAGGATGCTGCGGATGGTCGTCGTCTTGCCGACCGGCTGCCATCTCCGGCGAAACGCCGTCCAGAACGGTGGGGCCCAGGAAAAAGCCGGGCCGCTCCACTTCGGCCCGCCCGTCGACGACCACGCGAGCTCCCTCCTGTTCGCTCCGCCGGATGTAGCCCAGCACCCGCTCCCGGTGGTCGGCCCGGATGAGGGGGCCCACCTGGACTCCGGGGCTGTCACCCGGGCCGACCCGCAGGCGCCGCGTCTGCTCTTCGAGGCGTTCGAGGAGGCGCTCCCGGACGTCCCCGACCGCCACGGCGACGCTCCCGGCCAGGCACCTTTCCCCGGCATTGCCGAAGGCGGAGTTGAGGATGGCTTCCACGGCCAGGTCGAGATCGGCGTCGGGCAGGACAATCATGTGGTTCTTGGCGCCGCCCGCGGCCTGCACCCGCTTGCCGTGGCGGGCAGCCTGTTCGTAGACGTACCGGGCGACCGGCTCCGAGCCCACGAAGGAGATGGCCCGCACCGCGGGATGCTCGAGCAGGGCGTCAACCGCCTCCCGGGCGCCGTGAACGACATTGAGGACGCCCGGAGGAAAACCCGCTTCCAGGAACAATTCTGCCAGACGAACCGCGCCGAGGGGCGTACGCTCAGAAGGCTTGAGCACGAACGTGTTTCCGGCGACGACCGCCAGGGGAAACATCCAGAGAGGAATCATCACCGGGAAGTTGAACGGCGTGATGCCGGCCACCACGCCCACGGGGTACCGGTAGTAGTCCTGGTCGACCCCCCTGGAGACCTCGCGCAGGGTGCGGCCCTGCAGGAGGGTCGGGGCTCCGCAGGCGAAGTCGACGACCTCGATCCCCCGGCGCACCTCGCCCCTCGCCTCATCGAGGGTCTTGCCGTGGTGGCGGGTCACGATCCGGGCCAGGTCCTCGAAGTGCTCCTCGAGAAGCTGCTTGAAGCGAAACATGAGGCGCACCCGCTCCATGACCGGGGTACGGCTCCAATGGCCGAAGGCCTCGTCGGCCGCCCGGCAGGCGGCACCGACCTCTTCCGGGCCCGACAGCGGGACCTCGTCGATCACCTCCCCCGTGGCCGGGTTAAAGACGGGAAGGACCGGGCGGCGAGGACGGGACCACGTCCCGCCGATGAGTTGGGCTACCACGGCGACGACGCCTCCGTTTCGGCGCAGCGTCGCGCCGGGGGAGGGGCGTCTGGAGAAGGCTTGTTATCGCTTTCAAAACTGCTTCCCGAACCCGACCCCCTGAACCCCCGGTGCTAACGCTATTACGTATGAGCACTAACTACATCACGTGGACGCGTTTTCCTTCTCCCCTCTTGCGCCCTGAAAAAGAAGCCAAGGCGCCGGGGCGACGCCCGAGCCCTCAGGGTACTGAGCAGCGCGTCGGAGGCGATGAGCTGTCTGGCGATCGTCATCGCCAACCTGTTGGATTGGATCTGGACATCATCGCCGTCGGCAGCACCACGCCCACCGTTTTGCCCTGGTTCCAGCGGGCACTGGAGCAGGTCCTGCGCGGCCAACCTGCAGGCTTGGCGACACCGGCGAAAGGGCGGGTATCCAGCACCACGGCTCGAGCTGAGACGTCGCCGGTCGGGTCACGGCGGAGATGAAGACGGACGTCTTCCCTGCCGCGTGGGACATCGTCACGTTCAACGGAAGGCAGTGGGGGCTGCCCCGGCTGCTCGACCAGAAGTACTTCTTCTACTAATCAGGGAATCTTGAAGCGGGCAGGCATCGAGCATCCTCCGGCCACGTGAGAGGAACTGATCCAACAGGCCCTGGTTATCAAGCAGAAAGGCCTCGCCGAATACTCGCGCTCCCGGGGATTGCGGCCACCGACGTCCAAGCGGCCCGCGCTCGAGCGAACGGACATGATTCAAGTCCAGAGGCCCCGAGCGCCTCGAACAGGGGGCGGCGAAGCTCCGAGCCGAGGCCGTTACTGTCCTCTGCGCCCGTAACTCCGTGCGAGGATGAACGAACTCACCCGCCCCGTCAGTTCAAGGTCTCAGCGAGACCACCAGCATGGCGAAGAAAGCCAGGAAGATGAGGATGGCCGTGAGCGCCCAGGCGACGTCCCGCCACGGGCTACGGGGGCGCAGACGGCTGTCACGGCGAGACCTCGTATGCTCCGCAGCGGTTCGGGTGCCATGGCCCAGACACCCCCATCAGGACATTCGGCGCCCGGTGTAGCAGGCCCTCTAGCTTACGCGGGATTGTCGTGAGCTTCGTCCCGCGACATATACCGGAGGTTCGCTCGCAGGGTTTGGAGCGCCCCAAAGGGAATGCTGCGGCCGACCCCAGAAACCATCGTTCGGCTCGGGAGAGGGGACAGCCATGACAACAAGGGGTCCCAAGCAAATCCTGGGAGCGATCATCGACATCGGTATGATCCCCATCATCCGCGTGGGCCACCCGGAGACCGCGCTCCGGGTGGGGCAGGCCCTGCTCGAGGGAGGACTCCGGACCCTCGAGGTGACCTTCACGGTGCCGGGCGCCGATCGGGTGATCGAGAGCCTGCGCCGCGAGCATCCCGATCTGCTGGTGGGAGCGGGCACCGTGCTCGACGAGGCGACCGCCCGAGCGGCCGTCGCCGCGGGCGCCCACTACCTGGTGAGCGCCGGCACGTTCGAGCCGGTCATCCGGACGGGTCACCGGTACGGGTTGCCGGTCTTCCCCGGCGTCATGACGCCGACCGAAGCGGTGCAGGCGCTCGAGCTGGGGGCCGATGTGCTCAAGCTCTTCCCCGCCTCGGTGCTCGGGCCGGAGTACCTCAAGGCCCTCCGGGCGCCGCTACCGCAGGCGCTTTGGTGCCCCACGGGCGGCGTGTCGCTGGACAATCTGCAGGCATGGTTCGAGGCCGGAGCCACCGTCGTCGGCGTGGGCGGTCCCCTGCTTCGCGACGTCGAGCGGTCCGGCGACTATGCAGGCCTCAGGGAAAGGGCCAGGACGTTCGTCCACAAGATCGAGGAGATCCGGGCAGCCGTCCGGTAGCCCTGGCACCGGTTTCCAAACGGAGAGCCTTCAGCTCCCGCTCCGCAGGGCCTCCGGGTTGACCAGGCCCTCCGGCACGCGGCCTTCCACGAGCAGGGCCAGCAGGTTGCGGGCAGCCATCCGGCTCATCTCTCCCACCGCCTCGACCGTGTGGGCGCCGATGTGCGGCGTCACGACCACGTTGGGAAGCCCCAGCAAAGGGCTCGAAGCAGGCGGCTCCTTCTCGAAGACGTCGAGGGCTGCCCCCGCTATCCACCCTTCCTGCAGGGCGCGGGCAAGCGCGGCCTCGTCCACGAGGCCGCCGCGAGCCGTGTTGACCAGGTAGGCGGTGCGTTTCATGCGGCGCAGCCTCTCCTCGTTGACGAGGTGGCGGGTCTGGGCCGTCTCGGGGACGTGCAGGCTGATGAAGTCACACGTCTCGAAGATCTCGTCCAGGCTGCCCGCCCGCATCACGCCCCACTGCCGGCAAAAGGGCTCGTCCCATACGACGTCGTAGGCGAGGACCTCCATGGCGAAGCCGCCCGCCGCGCGCCGGGCCACCCCTTTGCCGATGCGGCCCAGCCCGACCAGGCCCAGGCGCTTGCGCCAGAGCTCACGCCCGGTGTAACGGTGCCACCGCCCGTCGCGTAACGTCCGGTCAGCCTCGGGAATCTGCCGGGCCACCGCGATGAGCAGCCCCATGGCCAGGTCCGCTACCGCTTCGCTGTTGGCACCGGGCGTGATGGTCACGGCCACCCCCAGCCGGGTCGCCGTCTCCACGTCCACCCGGTCATAGCCCACCCCGGTCCGGGAGACGATCCGCAGCCTCGGGACCCCTCGGGATAGCGTGCGCGGCCCTATCCAGTCGACACCCGCGATGATGCCGTCGACCTCCCCCACCAGGCCGGCCAGCTCTTCGTCGCTGAGCGGGCGTCCTGCGGGGTTACGGATGACCTCGCACCCCGCGTCCTCCAGCATCCGCACCGGAGTAGCATCCTCTCGGCCGAACGACAGCGACGTGACGAGGATCCGGTAGGTCATGCCGCACCCTCCTCCTCTGCCGCCATCCGGGGCACCAGCCGGTCGACCATCGCCCGGGTTGCGAACCGGGTGCCTTCCAGGGTGGCGGAGGCGCTGGCAGCGGCCACCGCCCAGACGGACGCCTCTTTCCACGACCTCCCTCGCGACCGTTCTGCCAGCAGCGCAGCCAGGAGCGCGTCCCCGCACCCCGCGGCGCTCTTCACCTCGACCCGTGGCGCCCGGACCCGCCAGGAGCCTTCCGGCGTGGCAAAAACGGCTCCGTGCTCGCCCAACGTGACGATCCCGATCTCGGCGCCCAGCTGCCGCAACCGGAGGGCGGCAGCCATCTCGGCCTCAGGCGTGCGAATCGGCTCGCCGAAGAGCTGTTCGGCTTCGAAGCGGTTGGGCTTCAGCATCCACGGGCGCTCTGCCACTCCCAGGCGGAAAGCCTCGCCGTCGGCGTCGAGCACCACCCGCACGCCTCGCTGGCTGAGCTCCTTGACGAGCCGGGCGTAATAGCTCACCGGTACTCCGGGCGGCATGCTGCCGGACAGCACGGCGATGTCCCCCGCATGGCCCTCCTCCACCAACGCGACCCGCAGCTGCTCCAGCAGGCCCGCCGGCACGCGGGGCCCCGGCTCGTTGAGTTCGGTGAAGCGCTCGAAGCGCGTCTCCCAGATCTTCGTATTGGTACGGGTCGGTTCCTCGCACCAAAACGCCCGGCAGGCGATCCCCCGTTCCTCCAGCGCGCGGGCGATGGCCCGTCCAGGCTGCCCGCCCAGGACGCAAAAGGCTTCGACGTCGTCCCACCCGTACAGCTTCAGGGCCGTTGCCACGTTGATGCCCTTGCCGCTCCCGTCATAGCGAATCGGCGGGATCCGGTTGAGGGCGCCCAGGTGCACCTCCTCCACGATGATGGTGGCGTCCAGGGCCGGGTTGAGTGTGAGCGTGATGACCACTGACGTCGCGTCCTTCCCAAGGGGAACGGCTCGTCTGTTCGCCGACTTGCTCACCGTCTCCCCGCCCACACGAGTAGACGAAGACGAACTCCAGGTTCTCGTCGCAGTCCGGTGCGCGGATGGGCGCCCGTGGCAATCCTGGCCTCGTACCTTCCGGAGAGCTCGGCATTCCTTCGTGACAGTACCCTGCGGTCCTCCCGCCGGCTCATCCGTCCTGGACGGCCCACAGGCGCCCGGTCGCCCGGGTCCCCGGGGCTCGTGCGGGTCACCCGGCGGTTTCCCGACCAGCTGCTCGATGCACAGCGGGGAGCCATCGACCTGAACGCGCCGGCGCAGCGCCCATGGCCGGGCAAGACGGGCATCGAGGCGATCAAACGCGGTAGAGGAGCTCCTTCTGCCGGCATCGAAGCCCCTCGCGCCTGAGCGAGGCTCGTCGCGGAGGGGACGAGGGCATCAACGGTGAGGAGGCCAAGGAAAGCCATGTGGAAGTACGGAGTGCACCCGTTCCTGTGGACCGTGCGGTTGGATCAGGAGGTCGAGAAGGTGGCCGCCAGGGCCAAGCAGCTCGGCTTCGACAGCATCGATTTCCCGCTCAACTTCCCCGAATGGATCGACATCCCCCGCGCCCGCCGGGCCTTCCAGCAAGAAGGCCTGGAATGCACGGTGGTGGCGGGCCTGAGCCGCCAGGAAAACCTGGTCGACCCCGATCCGGCCGTGCGGCGCCGGGGCGTGGAGCGGCTCAAGGAGATGATCGACATCGCCCACCAGCTCGGGGCGCCGGTGCTGAGCGGAGTGCTGTACTGTGCCTGGGGGTACATCCCGGGGCGCGGGCGGACGGCCGACGAGTGGCGGTGGTCGGTCGAAGGCCTGCAACAGGCGGCCGACCACGCCCAGCAGGCGGGGGTCACCCTGGGGCTGGAGCCCGTCAACCGATTCGAGACCTACTTCCTCAACACCACCGAGGACGGCCTGAAGCTCCTGGCCGACGTCGGCAAACCCAACGTGAAGCTCTTACTGGACACCTTCCACATCAACATCGAAGAGCGTAGCTACGTCGAACCCTTCCGCATGGCCGCCGGGAAGCTGGCGCACGTACACGCTTGCGAGAACGACCGGGGCACCCCGGGCAGCGGGCACGTCGATTGGGCGGGGGTCATGCGGGTACTCAAAGCCACCGGCTACCAGGGGCACATCGTCATCGAGTCGTTCGTCCCCGAGACGCCGGCCATCGCCCGGGAGACGGCCATCTGGCGCAAGATCGCGCCGAGCGGCGACTTCATCGCGGGGGAGGGCTTGCGCTACCTGAAAGCCCTCGAACAGGTGGTCCTGGCCGAGCCCGCCTGACTTGAGAGAGCGGTGTCGTTCAACGGGCAAGTCATGGGATGCCTGCCCGTCACATCCGACGGGCAGGCGCTTTGCCGCACCATCATCGAGGCCGAGCGTCGTTCGGCCAGCTCCCGACCCTGAACACGTGAGCTCGGGCCGTCGACGGGAGGACACCGAGGACCGGCATGATGCGAGACGTCCTGCTCTTCGGGCTCAACGCATGCCTCGACCGGCGGCTGGTCGTGGAAGCCCTGACCCCCGGTGAGGTGCACCGGGCCTCGGAGGTCCGGCTCTCTCCCGGTGGGAAGGGGCCCAACACAGCCATGGCTGCCCGGCAGCTGGGCCTGACCGCGACCGTCTTCACCGCGCTCGCAGGCCACACGGGCCGGCTCATCGCCGAGCAACTCCGGGCGTACGGCGTGCCTTTCGAGGCTCTGTGGGCGGAGGGCGAGAGCCGGGTGACCACCATCGTGCTGGAGGTGGGGCCGGCTCCATCAGAAGGGGACGCCCGTCGACCCGCCCCCAGGGACACCGTTCTTAACGAGGAGGGCGAGCTAGGCATCGACGGGAGCCAGCTCGGGGCTTTCGTCGAGCTGGCCCGTGAGGCGCTCCATGACCATCGGGCCTTGTTGCTGGCCGGGAGCCTGCCAAGAGGCGTGGACGTGCAGGTGTACGAGCGCCTGATCCGGTATGCCAGGGAGCAGGGCCGCCCCGTCTTCGTGGACGTCCCCGGTGCCGTGCTCCGCGCGCTGCTGCCGCACCGGCCCGCGTTGGCCAAACCCAACCGCCGGGAGTTCCAGGAGGCGGCGGGGCTCTGTGTAGCCGGTATGCCGGCCCTGGTCGACGCGGCCCGGCGCCTCCTGGCGAGCGGCTTCGGGCCCGATCATCTGGTCATCTCCCTTGGCTCCGAAGGTGCCGTCCTGGTCAACGGCACCGGAGCGTGGCTCGCCCCCAATCCCCCCGTCGAGCCCGTCGACTCCGCGTCGGCCGGCGACGCGATGATGGCAGCCCTCGTCGACGGCCACCTGCGGGGGGAGCCGCCGCCCGCCATCCTGGCCTGGGGTGTTGCCTGCGGCGCTGCGAAGGTGGAGCGTCCGGGCGGCGGATTCGCCCTCAATCCGGCCAGAGCCCGGGAGCTCCTTGCCGCCCACGTCAGCGTTCGCCCGGTGCCTGAGCCACCACCGGCCGCAGCCCTGGCGCCTTCGACAGCTCGCTGAACGGCAGCACCCTGCACACGAGGCCGTGTCGAGCCTGCCCGGAGCCGGGAGAGTCGCACATGATCGCACAACCTCGCCCGGCCACCGCCACGTCGGCCCTCTTCCTGAAAATGCATAGCCAATGGAGCCGGCACGAGCAGGAGCAAGACCGAACCAACTCGAACATGTCCCCATGCTTCCGGCCGAACGGTATCGCCGGATCCTGCAACAACTCCAGGAAGCGGGTCGGGTCTCGGCGACCCAGCTGGCCCGCTCCATGGGCGTCTCGCTCATGACGGCGCGGCGGGACCTCAACGCTCTCGCCGAGCGGGGCCTGGTCGTCCGCGTGCACGGCGGTGCGCTGTTGCCCGACAGGAGCCTCTTCGACGAGCCCATCCGGACCAAGCGCTCGCTGCACCCGGAGGCCAAGCGCCGCATCGCCGAGGCAGCAGCCGGCCTGGTGCGCCCCGGGCAGACGGTCATCCTGGATGCCGGCACCACCACGCAGGCGGTGGCCCGCGCTCTCCTTCACCGGCGGCCGTCGGGGTTGACGGTGGTCACCAGCGACCTCGACATTGCCCGGGCCATGGGGGAGGAGCCCCGCTTCCGGGTGTTCTGCGTCGGGGGCCTCGTGCAGCCGAGGGTGCTCGCCCTCATGGGGGACCACGCCCTGGCGTTCCTGGAGGGAATCCATGCCCACCACGCCTTCATCGGCACCGACGCCTTCGATGTCCACGCCGGGGTGACGACGCGCACGATGGAAAAGGTCCGGCTCAAGCGGGCGATGGTGAAAGCCGCGAAGGAGGCCACCCTGGTGGCCGACTCCAGCAAGTTGGGGCGGGTCCTGCTGGCCACGGTCAGCCCCCTTTCCGCCTTCCGGCGGATCATCACCAACCGCCCGGCCGGGGAGAAGGCGCAAGAGCCGGGGGATCCGGAGCCCATCGAGGCGCTCCGGCAGGCAGCCGCGGAGCAGGGATTCGAGCTGGTGCTCGTTTAGCCGCTCAGGGGCTCTTGCATGGGCACGGCCCGTACGCAGGGCACAGAAAGGTGGGGCCATGACGTATGCCCGCACATGAAGGGGTCACACGCCCGCTCATCGGGATCACGCTGGGCGATCCGGCCGGGATCGGGCCCGAGATCGTGCTCAAGGCGCTGGGCCATCCCGAGGTGTTCACATGGTGCCGGCCGGTGGTCTACGGCCAGCGCCAGGCCCTGGAAAGGGCCGCTGCCTGGCTACCCCGGTCTCCCCGGATCCGCGCGGGGGCCGGCGCTCGGGAGGTCCTCGAGAGAGCAGATGCGGTGGGAGCAGACGCCGACGGGTTGGGGGTGGTCGCGCTCGTGGAGGTTGCCGGTGCATTCCCGCCCGACGTGCCGGTGGGACAGGTCAGCGCAGCCGGGGGCAAGGCAGCGTTCGCCTACGTCGAGGCTGCCGTCCGGGACGCCATGGAGGGGACGCTCGACGGCATCGTCACGGCTCCCATCCACAAAGAGGCGCTGCACGAGGCGGGAATCCCGTTCATCGGGCATACCGAGATGCTGGCCGGGCTCACGGGAAGTGCGGAGTCGTACACGATGTTCATGACCGGGCCCCTGCGCATCTTCTTCGTGACCCGGCACGTGTCGCTGCGCCAGGCGTGCGATCTCGTCACGACGGAGCGGGTGCTGGAGACGGCGCGGGCGGCGGACCGCTTCCTGCGCCGGTTGGGCATCGAGCGGCCCAGGCTCGCGGTGGCCGCGCTCAACCCCCACGCGAGCGACGGCGGCCTCATGGGTCACGAGGAGCAGCAGGCCATCATCCCGGCCGTGGAGACGGCCCGGCGGGAGGGGCTGCACGTGGAGGGGCCCGTGCCGGCCGACTCCGTTTTCCACCGGGCCATCCAGGGGCATTTCGATGCGGTGGTCTCGCTGTACCACGACCAGGGGCACATCGCCGCCAAGACCTACGACTTCGACCGAACGGTGAGCCTGACGCTCGGATTGCCGTTCTTGCGGACGTCGGTGGACCACGGCACGGCGCTGGACATCGCCGGCACGGGGAAGGCTCGAGAGATCAGCATGCTGGAGGCGATCCGCGTCGCCGCCCAATACGCCCGGCCGTGGAGGGCCGGCCAGGCACAGGGCCAGGCTGGTAGGGCTGCCCGGTCCTCCGGTGGGGTGTACCGTCATGATCGATAACGGTTCCCGTCCACACCACCATCACCGGGACGCAAGCGGCGGCTTGCCTCCCTTCGGGGTCGTGGTCGCCGACGACCTGACGGGGGCCAACGCGACGGGCGTACTCCTGGCGCGGCAGGGCCTGCGTGCGCTGTCGGTGATGGACCCGGGCCCCGAAACCCTGCGATGGGCCATGGACTGGATCGACCGGGGCCCGAGGCCGGGCGTGCTCCTCTTCAACACCGCGTCCCGCTCGATCGAGCCCGCGGTCGCCGCCGCTCGAGTGCGCCGGACCCTGGCGCCGGTCATCGAGCACCGCACGCCGGTCCCGATCGTCGCCAAACGCATCGACAGCACCGCCCGCGGCAACCTCGGCGCCGAAGTGGCCGCCGCCCTGGACGTGCTCGGGCCCGAGAGCTTCGCCGTGGTGACGGCCGCCTACCCGGCCTCGGGGCGCACGGTGGTGGGAGGGTACCTGCTGGTGGAGGGCACGCCGGTCACGCGCACGGGCGCGGCCCACGACCCGCTGGCTCCCGTGCGCTGTTCCCACCTGCCCACGCTCCTGCAGCACCAGCAGCCCGGCGAGGTGGCGCACGTACCCCTGGGCAAGGTCATGGAGGGTGCCAGGGCCGTCGGCTCGGCCATCGTCGACGCGTTGTCGGCGGGGCAGCGTACCATCGTGGCGGATGCCGTCTCCGACGAAGACATCGGCGTGCTCGCCGACGCCACGGTGCACGTGGCGACCCAGCTGCACCTCCGTGCCGTTTGCGCGGACCCCGGCCCATTGACGGCAGCGGCCTTGGCGCGGCTTCTGCCGGCCACTGCTCCATCGGAGACACCCCGAGCCGTGGGCGAGGTCGCCGCCGCCCTCGAACCACGCGCCCCCTCGAGCCCGGTCCTGGTGGTGGCCGGCAGCACGACGGAGCTCACCCGGCGCCAGCTCGCACGCCTGGAGCGAGAGTTGGGGGTTTCGCTCGTGGTGGCGGATGCCGGGCTGCTCTCCTGTGAAGTGACTAGTAAGCGTTCTCAAGAAATCCAAAGGCTGGCCCGGCATCTGTCGGAGCGCGGCCACCATCCCGTCCGAGGCATCCGCACCATCGGGGACGATGCGCACGCACTCCTTCAACTACCCCCGCGCCAGCAGGCGAGGCTTCTAGAAGCGGTCGGAGAGGCGGTCCGGCAGGCGACAGAAGCGATCGTACGGCGAGAGGGACGGCCACCCGCGGGTCTTTACCTGAGCGGCGGGGACGTGACGGCGGCGGTCGTGCGTGCGCTGGGCGCCGTCGCCATCGAGCTCGTCGATGAGGTGTTGCCTCTGGCGGCGCTGGGGCGGCTCGCGGGTGGACCGTTTTCCGGAGTGCGGGTGGTGAGCAAAGGTGGTCTCGTAGGAGGTGAGGATGCGGCCGTTTCGTGCGTCCGGAGATTGATGTCACCATAGATGCGCCTGTTGAGGGCAGGAAAGGACGGAGAGTCCTATGCAGACTCCGCCGGTAGCAGGCTGGCAGCTGATCGCTGCGCTGATCGTGGGAGTCGCCGTTCTCGTCTATCTCATTTTGAAGACGCGGGTTCACGCGTTCCTCGCCCTGATCCTGGCCTCCGCCCTCACCGGCCTGTTGGCGGGGATGGATCCCGTGGCGGTCGGCAAGTCCATCACTAACGGGTTTGGCAACACCCTCGGGAGCATCGGCATCGTCATCGGCTTCGGCGTCATGATGGGCCGCCTGCTCGAGGTATCCGGCGCCGCCCAGCGCATGGCGCAGACGTTCCTGCGCTGGTTCGGCAGAGGCCGTGAGGACGCGGCCATGGCGGCGACCGGGTACGTGGTTTCCATCCCCATCTTCTGCGACTCGGGCTTCGTCATCCTCTCCCCTCTGGCCAAGGCACTCTCCCGACGCACCGGCCGGTCGGTGATTACCATCGGGGTGGCGCTGGCGGTCGGCCTGGTCGCCACGCACCACGCGGTGCCGCCGACGCCGGGCCCCCTGGCGGTGGCGGGGATCTTCAACGTCGACGTGGGCCAGATGATTCTGGCAGGGCTGCTGTTCGCCATCCCGGTGACCGTGGCCGGCGTCTTCTATGCCCGGTGGTGGGGCCGGCGCCTCTATCAGATCCCGGACGCGACGGGGCTCGGGTGGCAGCGGGTACCCGCAGAGGCCGCAGCCCAGGCAGCTGCTGCAACGGAAGCGGCCGTCGAGGCGGAGCAGGAGCAGCGGCTGCCCGGCACGGCGGTCTCGTTTGCCCCCATCGTGGTACCCGTCGTCTTGATCCTCCTCAATACCGTGTTGACGGCTATGAAGGCCACGGGTAGCTGGGCCACGGCGATCATCTTCCTCGGTAACCCGGTCATCGCCGTGGGCATCGGCTTGCTGATCGCTCTGTGGAGTCTCCTGCCCGGCGTGTCCCGCAAGGACGTGCTGCGCTACATGGAGGAGGGCGTGAGCTCAGCCGGCATCATCATCCTGGTGACGGGCGCGGGCGGGGCGCTGGGCCAGGTGCTGCGAGACAGCGGCGTCGGAAACTACCTTGCGAGCTCCATCGCGACGACGGGTATCCCGGCCGTGTTGCTGCCCTTCCTGGTGGCGACGCTCGTGCGGTTGGCCCAGGGCAGTGGCACCGTGGCCATGATCACGTCGGCCTCCATCACGGCGCCCATCCTCGCCAACCTCCACGTACCGCCGGTGCTCGCGGCCCAGGCCGCGGCGCTGGGCGCGATGGTCTTCTCGTACTTCAACGATAGCTATTTCTGGGTCGTCAACCGGCTGCTCGGCGTGGAGGATGTGAAAGAGCAGGTCATGACGTGGTCGGTGCCGACCACGATCGGGTGGGGAGTCTCCCTGATCACCCTGCTCATCGTGTCCGCCGTCTGGTAGCCACCCATCAAGGCCCGGGGCCGGCGCGGGCAGCGCGCTCGCATCGGCCCCGGTACTATCGTGCAAACCCACCCCACGCCGTGCGTCGCGGCCCCCTACACTCCCATGAGGCTGGACATCTGGCGGCGGACCTGCTCCACCCCGGCCCGCTCATCGCCCTGCCCCTCGAACTCGATGGAGAGATACCCTTGGAAGCCTGCCCGCCGCAGCTCTTCGGCGACGGCCTGCCACGGGACCTCGTCGCCTCCCTTGACGTGGGCGTGCACCGCCAGGCCGGCCAGGAGCCGTACCGCCTGGAGCGGATCCTCGTGGGCGAGGACGAAGTTGGAGGGGTCGAGGTTGAGCCGTAGCGCCGGAGAGTTGACCGAACGCACGATGTCGAGCAGCTGTTCGCTGCGCCCGGCCAGCTTCCCGTGGTTCTCCAGGGCCAGCACGACCCCCGCCTGCCGGGCGTAGCCGGCGCACTCCCTCAAGCCCTCGATCACCCAACCCCGGGCATCCTCCCACCGCACGTCCGGCTTGAGATCGCCGGAAAAGACCCGGACCACCGGCGCCGCCAACCGTACCGCGGTATCCACGGCCCGCCGCACCCGCTGCACTTGCTCCGCCCGGCGAGCCGCATCTGGCCAGGCGAAGTCGTTGGTAGCATCGTACGCGGCCACGACGAGCCCCGTCTGGTCGACGAGCGCCCGGATCTCCGGCACCTCCCGGGGCTCGTCCTTCCAGAACACGTCCAACAGCTCCACCGCACCAAACCCGGCGCCTCGTGCCCAGCGCACGAACCCGGCCACGTCGAGGCGACCAGCGTACGCCTCCCGGTGCAGCGACCACATGCTCACCGCGCTCTTCATACGGCCACCCTCTTTCCGGTGCGATCCGACGCGTAAGCGGCCAGTACGACCTTCAGCGCCTCCCTGCCCGCGACCCCGTCGGGTTCCGGCGTCAGCCCTTCCCGGACGCAGCGGGCGAAGTACCGGTGCTCCTCGGCGAAAGGATCCCCTGCTTGCAGGCCCGGCTGGAGCCATCCCGTGAGGCCTTGCCATGCCGCGCCCGGCACGAACAGCCGCACAGGAGTGCGATAGTCCACCACGATGCTCCCGTCCGTGCCATACAACTCGTAACCCATCACGCCTTCATGCGTCGACCATCCCACCTCGATGGTGCCGATCGCCCCGTCTTGCAGGCGCAGGGCCAGATGCGCCACACGGTCGACTTCGCCTCCCGGCTCCACCGTCGCGAGCACGGCGCTCACGTCGCCGACCTCCGAGCCGCTCAGCCACCGTACCAGGTCCACTGCGTGGATGCCCATGTCGAGCAAGGCACCGCCGCCCGCCCGATCCGCCCGCAAGAACCAGTCGCTCTCGGCCGGCCACGCGACGTACGGCCCCCGGTGGGCGAACCGAACGCGAAAGCTCAGGATGCGCCCGATCGCCCCCTCCCGCACCAGCCGGTGCACTTCCTGGTTGAACGCATAGAACCGGTGGGTAAACCCGACCATGAGCACGCGCCGGCTCGAACGGGCGGCCGCCACCATCGCGTCGGCATCTTCCGCCGTCAGGGCCATCGGCTTTTCGACCAGGACGTGCTTCCCCGCCTCGAGCGCCAGGAGCGCCTGCCGCGCATGAAGGTGGTTGGGTGTGCAGACCACCACCGCCTCGATCTCCGGGCGAGCCTCCAGCATCTCCTCCAGAGAGCCGTAAGCCGCCGGCACTCCGAACTCCTGCGCGACCGCTTCTGCTCTCTGCCGCTCGACGTCCGCCACTGCGGCCACTTCGGCGGCACCCGAACGCTTCACGGCCGCCAGGTGCGCCCTGCGAGCGATCGCTCCCGTGCCTACCACACCGAGTCGCACCAGATCTGTCGTCGCCATGGACCTCCGCGCACTCCCCTTCACCGTGACTGCAGCCACCGGGCGTATGCCCGGTACAGCGCCACCGAGCTCGGGTGGCCCGCCGTGGCCGGGCTGTCCGGCGGGTTCATCAGGCCAAGGTACTGGTAAGCGAGGATCCGGTCGACATAGCGGGACGCCGCGCTGAGCTGGGCGAGGATGCGCTCCCACGGCGCGGGCACCAGAGGGCTGCGGTATACTGGCCCCTCGAACCGGAAGAGTTCGACGTCGGCCCAAAGCGGCAGCCGTGCCCGGTCATGCAGCCTGCGCAGGCGCGCCCAGATGGCATCCAGTTCGTCGACCCGTGTCTTCTCGACTCCCACCTCGTCCTGGTAAGCGATGTAATCCACTTCGAGCGCTCGCAGCTGTTCGACGAAACGCCGGTCGTCCGCCACGGTACGGGTGCCGTAAGGGGCAATGAGGACCGGCTTGCCGGGAGCCGCCTGCCGGCAACGTTCCGCCATGGCTCGCGCGTAGAGGACGTACGCCTCCGGGAAGTGGCCCTGGATGGGAGCCTCGACCGGCAGGTACCATCCGGAGAACCCCCGGTGATGCCCGTACCGGCGGGCAAGCTCCAGGGGGACGTGCTGGCGGCCCAACTGTTCGCGAGGATCCTGCGAGGCAAAGTCGCCGGTATGCTCGCTGAAAAAGCCAACCCCGAGGAATACCCCAGCGCCGCTTTCATCCGCCGCTCGCAACACGGCCTCGATGGGGTCGGCGCAGGCCAGGGGCGTCCAGCGCTTGCGCATGACCTCGGAGGGGTAGAAGGCCTCGCCCCGCAGGGCCACCGACGTTACCACGAGGATGCGCATGCCGACGGCCGTCATCTCGTTCACCTTGGCCTGCCACTGCTCGCAGCTGAACAGAGCGGTCTGGCCGTTCCAATAGTCGCCGTCGTGAGGATTGGGATGGTGGAAGTCCAGCCAGCTGCCTTCGATCGCCCTGATTTCGTTCATGGGTTTCGCCTCCGTGACCGCAGGGAGGATGGCCATGGCCGCGGCCAGCTGCATGAGGCGGCGCCGGCTCAGCGCCAATGGCATCAAGGTGCCTCCTCCGCCGGAGCCAAGGGACCGGGACCTACCTCGAAATACCCCGAGACGCAGTACGCCGACAACCGGCGGCGCCACTGCGGCAGCTGGTGCCCGGCAGCGACCAGGAACATGCAACTCGCCCGGACTTCGTCGACCTCCAACGGCTCGCCGGTCGCCGGCATCTTCTCCAGCTCGACCCACTGCCCGTCGCGGAAGGTGCCAACCACCACGGTATCACCCGCGCCCGGCCACCGCCATACCGTGCCCGTCGTGAAGGGCAAAGCGAGCACCGCCTCGCTGCGGCTCAGGTCCTGCCCGTCCAGCGCGACGAGGGCCAGGTGGGCGCTCGCTTCCACGAGCGGCCGTCCTCGCCACGTCACGGTACCCTGGGACTCCACGTGAGTCAGCTCTCCCCTGCTCGTGACGAAGACGAGCCCCGGCCGTCTTCGCTCGAGGTGCAGGCGGACGGCCTGCCCCTCCCCGGGGCGCACCTCGACCTCCCGGGAACCGGACCGGTGGAAGAGCACCCACAGTCGGCCGCCCTCGGCTGCAGGCGTCATCACGTGCAGGTCGGGTTCCTGGGGACTCACGGGCGGCTCGCCATCGACGCAGGCCCCGACGACGGCCCTGTACAGCTCGAAGAGCACGGGGCTCGACCGCCAGCCCGGCCAGCGGGCCTCGGTCGGGTCCGCGTTGTAGATCACCGTGCCGTCCCCGGCGGGCCGGCGGGTCACCACGGGGAAGCCCCCCTCGCCTGCGACCAGCGCCCGCGCGCCGGCAAGCTCGAGGTGCACGCAGGGCCGCCACGTGTCCTCCACGGCAGTGCCGGGGATAAGGGCACGAACGGCCGGCCCCGCCTCCCACTGCATGGGCGGGTACAGCCGGCGCACCAGGCGGGCGCCGATCAGGTCCTCCCATACGCTGTCGCGCCGCGGCTTGCGGTCCTCGTCGTACGACGGGTCGCCCGAGAGATAGACCGTACCTCCCCGACGGGCAAAGTGCCGCAGCCATTCCAGCGCCGTCGCGGGTGCCCCGTAGGCCACCGGATAGAGCACGACCCGTGGCTCGAAGGGCAGCGTGGCCAGATCCTCTTCGTCGACGGCCTGGAAGTCACAACCGAGGCTACTGAGCGCCATGCCCGCGGCGTACACCGCATTGACGGCTTTGATGCCGCCCGGCCCCATCCGGTTTTCCGAGGGCACCACCAGTACCACTCGGGGCGCCCGGTATGCCAGCGGCAGCGTGGCGAACAGCAGCGCCACGTTGCGCACCTCGGCTGCGATAGGCTTGGGGACGGGATCGTGGCTGTGAAAGACTCCCCACGGGAAGACCCATCCCGTCGAGTCCTGCAGTCCCCAGTGCTGGAGTTTGGAGGCCCCCCGCCCAAGCCCGTAATGCTGAACAGCCAGGAAGTGCTCCAGCTGCTCCTCCCGGGTACGCCGCACGAGGTAGTTGGCGCCCCATGCCTGGCTCGGGTGGGTCTTGCACCCGTACTCACCGAGGCCGGTGCCCTGCCCGTGGATGCGCCGGTCGATGAACGTGAAAGCGCCCGGAAGCAGATCGACGTCCAGGTCCTGGTCGCCCAGGGCGTTACCGTTGGCATGGGTGAGGCCGTCGATCGCCTGGCGCAGGTCGTTGGCTCCGAAGGGCAGGTTGAAGAACTCGTCGGTGGTGATGCGCCCGGGCGTGACGGAGCTGACCGCGTCTACCATACTGCGGTTCCAAAGGCGCCCCAGCTCCACCACGAACCGCACGCGGTCCCGGAGGCGGACGTCGTCCCACGGGGCCAGAGGGTTCCAGACCGGGTCGGGCCCGTCCGGCAACGCCTGGGACCATCCGCGGGACGGGTCGTAGGCTGGGCCCCAGGCTTCCTGCAGCCGGTCCAGGAGACCGTAGCGGCGCCTCAGGTACTCCTCCCATAGGCCCTGGAAGGCGGTCAGGGGGTGAAGCTCACTTCCCAGGTCGCCGTTGAAATAGAAGATGAGACCCGGCACGTCCCTCCAGTGAGCGGCCATCCTGCGGCAGAACTCCTGCTGTGCTTCCCGTTCGGCCCCCTGCGCCAGCACGTTGGTGAGCACCAACAGGCAGGGCATGTAAATCATCCGGAGTTGCTGCAGTTCCTGCACCAGGGCGTCCAGGCTCCGCTGCTGGCGCTCGGGGAACTGAAAGCCGCCGGGGATGTACTGCAGGTTTTCGTAAACCCGGTATCCGTAGTCCCGGGCCCTCAACAGCAGCCGGCGGCGCCGGGCCGGGTGGTGGAACGTCCCGAAGAAGATCTCTTCGTTGCTGTCCGAGCCCATGAGCACGACCCGGCGGCCGTCCAGCTCGAAGTAGTTGTCGCGAAACTGAAGCCGGGGGCCACACTCGAGCGCCTGCCGAGACTCGACCAGGATGCTGCTCTCCATGACGTCCCATGGCTCATCCGGGTCGCCCGCTCTCAGGTCCGCGGACATTCCTTCCGGGGAGTACCGCAGGCAGCACCGAATCGTGCGCAGGGTGCCCTTCCCCTCGGCCCACGGGATGGCAAACGTGACCTTGCGGGTGGCGCGAGCGGGCACCGCCACCTGCTGCTGCCCCTTCCACAAGACCGTCCCGGCTTCGTCGAGACACCGCACGACGAGGCTTCCCGCCCGTGATTTGCCCGAGGTGTTGTGGACGATGACGTCCACCAGCGCATCTTCGCCCCGGCGGGCCAGGTAGTGGTGCGGCCGTACCTCCTGCAAGAACAGCCCTTCGGTCAGGAAGGCGGCGACCCGGCACAGCCCCGGAAGCCGCCGTTCGTCCAGGAGATCGATGTTTTCGGTACCGAACGCGGCCCAGGCGGAGTGGGTGTACGGCCCTGCGCGGTGGATCACCAAAGCCGCGGCAGGTCCCCGCTCCTGACCGTACCGGTCGGACGCCTCCAGCAGCGGCTCCCACCGGGCGTCGTCGACCCGGGTCAGCCCGGTGGCGGCCCACCCCCGCACGCCGTCGGGCGGAGCAATCGTCCAGCCGGCGGCGTCGAGCAGGTGCAGGCTCCCTGCGGGTCGCACCGTCACGGCATGCTCCAGCCGGAAGTCCGCGTCGAACAAGCCGAGCTGGGTCGGCTTCAGAAGGATGCCGTCGGAAGGTAGTCCCCACCGGCCGTTGAGGAGCCCAGGGTCGGGTATGGGCACGATCCCGTAGCGCCGGAGTACATAGGCCCCCTCCACCATCTTGAGTCCGAAACGCAGCCGGGTACGGGCCTGCCGGTAGTGGGTCTTGAACGGCATCCGGAAGACCTGGAGTCCGCCGGCGCGCTCGAGCAACCGGGCTTCGAACCGGAAGAGGACTTCCCCTGAGGCATCCAGCTGTTCGATGGTGACCACCGGCTGCCAGAAGTAGTCGAGGCCCTCCCCTCTGCCCTCCACCACCAGCACGTACCACGAGCCGGCCTCCAGTTCGTAGAGGGCTTCGGCTTGCGGAACCGCCTGCAGGAAGCTGCCGAACGGATGCGCCTGCAGGAGGTACCCCTGCGCCTCTCCGTCACGCCGGGTCGGTAGGCTCTCCACCGTCGACTCGAGGGGAGCAACCACCGGCGCGCCGTCGAGCTCGACCTGCGGGGGGTAAGGCTGTTCCACCCATCCTTCCGCCTCCCGGCGCCAGATGCGGTCGAAGGCGTAGCCACCCAGGGTCATGAGTTTCCCTCCAGCCGCCAGAAAGCGCAGGAGGGCCGCCCGCGCGTGGGCGGGGTAGTGCGGCCCGTGGGTCCAGATCAGGAGCGAGACCCCGGCACCGGTGAGCGCATCCGGTCTCTCCAGGGCCGCCGCATTCCACGAGGCGACCTGCCATCCCCACGCCTTCAGGCGCGCGAGCAAGGCAAAGACCCGGCTCTCCTGAGGAGCGCCCGGGAACGACGGGTCGTAGAAGATGGCCACCGCACGGTCATCCAGAAGTGGGGGCCAGGACGAGACGGCGTCGAGACCTGCACCCCGGGCCCGGAGCGAAAACGCCTTCACCCAAAACCGGCCGGTGCCGTTGTAAATCCCGATGCGGAGTTCGAAAAACCACGCCTTCGGGTTGCGGGGAAGTTGCTGCTCGACCTGCTGCCACCCGCCGGGTTCCCGGAGTACCAGGACGGTCGCCTCGTCGACCGGATCACCGGAGAGGTCGAGCTGTGCCAGCCGGACATACAGGTGCCCCGGCGCCCGAGTGAGGTGGGCGACGTTGCCTCTTCCCGTGTACGGATGGAGACTGTCCAGCCGCACATGGCCCCGGAGCTCCAGGCGCTCGCAGCCCTCAGGGATGAAGCCCCACTGGGTGGCGGCCCCGGCGTGCTCGCTCTCGCCGTTCATTTGCTTCTGCGTGGGGTCGGCACCCAGGCTCATCGACCCGGGACCGCCTCCGGGCACCTCCGGCACGTACTCGCAGTTCTCCCCGAGCGACCAGCCGTGATGCTCCGTGAAAGCCCCATTGCGCAACAGTTCCACGACGTTCACCCCTCGATTGCCACGGGCTCGGCGGGTTCACCGGCATTGCCGTCGTCATCGACCGCCACGACCGAAAGGTGGCTCGGGACGAGACCGGTCCTGCGCTGTCTGAGCTGCTCCCACCACGACGTCAGGTCGCACGTGGTATCGTAAGTGGACGTCACGACCTCGGCCCGAGGAGGGCGGACCTCCGGGCCCCATCCCGCCAGCACCAGGTAACGCACCCCGGTGAACGGCGCCCGTTCAGGGACACCACGGACCACGTGGTTCTCGACCGAATAGTGCAGCCCAAACGCTTCCGGGGGAGCATCCGGCCGGAGAGCCGGTGGCGGGGTACCCTCCGGAGGCTCCCACCGCAGGCGGACACCCTGGCCGTCACGTACGAGCTCCGCGTGCCGGGGAGCAGGCACCGGGCCTCGCCGGGGGGAGCGATGGGCCACGCAGGCGGAGGGCGGGCCTTCGTCCCCACCGTCCCGGACGGCCGTCACCGCGTAGAAGTACCACGTACCCGGTTGTGCGCTCCGATCGACGAAAGCCGGGCCCTGGGCTTCACCCAGCAGGTGATCGGCTCGGGGCAACGCCGGGAACGTGCTGCTGCGGTACACCCGGTAGCCCGATGGCGGGGGCCCTTCCGGCGGCCTCCAGAAGAGCGCGATGCCATGGCCTTCCCCCTTCGCGGGGAGATCCTCCGTGAAGAGCACGGGCACGCGCCCTTCCGTGGCGGGGGTCGTGACCGTTTGCAGGGCGACCGCCCAGGGCGGCAGGGGACACGCACGCTCATCGAAGCGGGGCATCGCGTCGTCGCCCGCCAGGTACTGGGCAATCGCCCAGTCGATGACGGCATTGCACCAGCCCGACTCCATGACGTACGGGCCCCAGGCCGGGTCCTGCGGGCTTCCGTACCATTCCCAGTGGCGATAATCGAACGAGCGCTTCCACCCGCCGTCTACCAGGGGATCCTCCGGATCCGCGATCTGGATGCGGACGAGGAAGTCCGCCATCTTCTCGAACAGTGCACGGGCCCGCCCGTCGCCCGTGGCCCTGTACAACTGCCACAGCCCGAAGAGGGCGAAACTCTGCACGTACATGATGTCGGCAATGGGCTCGCCGTTTTCGTGGAAGACCGCGGAGTCGGCCACGAAGAGGTCCTTGTCCTCGTTGTCCCACTCCTGCAGCGCTCCTGTCTCGTCCGTGCGTCGCTCCAGGTATGCCATGCAATCCAGGGCCGCCTCGCGGGCCTTTACGGAAACCCGGCTCCACATGGCCAGGGGCAGGAGCGCCCGGGCATAGATCTCGGTACGGCTGACGTCGTAGCCGTAGCGGATGGGGTGGCTGGCGAGCATCAGCTCCAGCGCCCGCCACCCGTCTCGCAACAGCGAGCCGTCTCCCGTTGCCGCCCACGCATGGGGATAAAGGGCAACAGGCATGCCGTTGTAGTGGGGGACGACACTCGTCCCGGGAGACAGACGGCAGGGAACCGGCCCCACGGTGTTGAGCACGCTGCCGCGCAGGAAAAGGTAGTCGTGGCACCCCGCAGCGTTGAGCGTTTTCTGGAACGCGCGCACGGTGTCGAGCGCCCGACCGAACGTCTCGTCGCCGGTTTCCCGCAGGAAGACCATGCCGACCAACGATGCCCACGTATTGTCGTCGGTGAAGATGTTTTCCGGATGCTGGCCCGGGGCGAGCTCCCCCATCCAGTTCCAGAAGCCGAACGTGCCGACCCCTGCGTCCCGGTCCTGGTACCGCCCGTCGTAAAGGTGCTTCGCCAGGTTGCGGCCCACCCGCATCCAAGACTCGTCCCCAGAGGCCTTTCCGAAGGTCCAGCACGCGGCGGCGGTCTCGGCGATGCAGTCCGGGCGCAGATCCTTGCCAATGCTGCGGGTGTTGGATTCCACCCGTTCGTAAACGCCTCCCGTGCCGTCAGGTGTCACGAACAGGTTGCGGCGCAGCCACTCCAGGTTGCGACCCACGCTCTGTCGGTAGCGCACCTGCCGGTCGGAAACGTCGAGGCGGTAGTGGATCTGCTCACCGTCGGCCCACGTGGCCCGGAGCTCGTAGACTCCCGGCTCCCGGAGCACCAGCGGCTCGCTTTCGAAAGCCCTGGCGCCGGCCGCCCGCAAGGGGATGAGCTCCCAGCTATTCCCCGCCGCTTCGGGGAGGATCCGGCGAAGCTGCACGCGGTCCGGCGCGACGGCGGCCTCCACCCGCACCCGGGCCGGCTCACCGGGCGGCACCCACACCGGAGGGTCGGTCAGCAACCTGCGGTGTACCTCTTCGAAGCTGCGGCCGGATCCACCAAGAGCCTTGACCAGGTTGAAGGCGAGCCGCTCCCAACGTTCTCGCAATACGAAGCGGTCGTCACGGTACCGGGTGAGCAGCAACGTCGCGTAGTAGACGCCGTCCCGCGGGCTGATCAGTGCCGGATGAGGATCCCCGACTCCCACGCGCCCGAAATGGACCCGATAGGTGCCCAGGACCTCTGCCAGCACCAGGAGTACCCCGGGGCGGCCGGCCAGCTCACCCTCGAGGAAAGGTGCGCCGTACGGGTCGAGCAGGTCCATCGGCTCGAACCCGTCCGCCACCGGGCTCGACCCCTGCCAGACGACGAGGCGCCGCACCGACCGTTCGGCACGGGTGCCACGGGCGCGGAACCCTACCAGCTCGGCAAGGCGCTCGTGGGTCCACCCTTCGACGTACAGACGGCCCCCGGCCTCCACGTACCCCGCCACGGCGGCTGCCACGTCGTCCGGAAGGGTTGCTCCCAACTGACTGGACAGCAGCAACAGGCCGTCGAAGCGGGCCAGAGCCCGGGCGGAGCGAAGCGTGTCGCTTTCTACCTCTTCCCACATGCCGCCCAGCCGGTCGATCCACGTCCCGAAGGGAAAGGGCGCACCGTTGTGCCAGACGCCCAACCGCACCGCTGACAGCCTCCCTCTCCTACCCCGCCCTGCCTTAGCCGCGCAGGCCGGTCAGCGCGATGCCTTCCACGAACGTGCGCTGGGTGAGGCCAAACACCACGATGAGGGGCAGCGAGATGAGCGCCGCAGTGGCCATGACCAGCGCCCACTCGGAGTAATGCTGGCCGAAGAACATCTGGAGCCCCAGCTGCAGGGTGTACTGGCGCTCGTTCTGGAGGTAGATGAGGGGGCCCAGGAAGTCCGTCCACGATGCAACGAACTGGAACAGGGCCACGGTCGCAAGCGCCGGACGGGTCAGAGGCACCACGATACTGCTGAAGATCCGGAGGTGATTGGCCCCGTCCACCACAGCCGCTTCCGAGAGCTCGTTGGGAATGGTCATGTAAAACTGCCGGAGCAAGAAGACGTAAAAGGCCCCGGCAAAGAAGTGCGGCACGACCAGGGGCCGGAAGGTACCCACCCAGCCCAACGTCTTGAAGAGGACGAACAGGGGTACCATGGTGACCTGGTACGGCAGCATCATGGTGGCCAGCACGAGGACGAACACGGCGTCACGCCCCGGCCACTGGATCTTCGAGAAACCGTAGGCCACCACGCTGCTGGAAAGGGTCACCGCCACTACGTTCATCACGGTGATGTACAGCGTGTTGCCCAGGTAGAGCATGAAGGGGAAGGCCTGGACCGCGTCCACGTAGTTGGCCCAGCGCGGGGCCCGGGGCAGGAGCGTCGGAGGCCACAGGAATATCTCCTTGTTGGTCTTCAGCGAGGTGGAGACAAGCCAGAAGAACGGGAACAAGAAGACAATGCCGAGCCCGCCGAGCAGCACGTAGTGACCCCACAGTTGCAGTCGCCTGCGGTAATGCCATCCGGCCAGGCTCCCTACCGGCCGGGTCATCGCCCGCACCGTCATATGGGCCGCGCCCCCCCGTAGTGCACCCACCGGGACGAAGTCCGCAGGAGCACCAGCGTCGCCACCAGCAGGATGAGGAACAGGATCCAGGCCATCGCCGAGGCGAGCCCCATCTTGAAGAAACGGAAGGCGTTGAGATAGAGGTAGAGCGCGTAGAACATCGTCGAGTTACGGGGTCCGCCCACCGCCAGCTGGCCACCGTAGCCCGTAGCGGAGAAAACGTACGCCTGGGTGAAGTACTGGAAGTACCCGATGATGTTGACCACGACGGTGAAGAAGAGTACCGGCGAGATCATCGGAAGGGTGATGGCCGTGGTCTTGCGCCACGAGGTCGCACCGTCCAGCTCGGCCGCCTCGTACAGCTCCCTGGGTACCTCCTTGAGTGCCGCCAGGTAGATGACGACGGTGCCCCCGACTCCCCACATGCCCATGATGATGAGGGCAGGCTTGGACCACGCCGGATCCACGAGCCATCCGGGTTCGGGAAGTCCCAGGAAGTTGAGGGCCGTGTTGAGGATACCGTAATTAGGATTGAAGATCCACCGCCATAGCAACGTCGAGGCCACGATGGGGACGACCGTCGGCAGGTAGTAGAGCGCCCGGAAAAAGGCGATGCCCTTGAGGGGACGCGCCAGCAGGAATGCCAGGACGAGCGCCCACAGCAAGTGGACCGGCAGCCCGACCAGCACCATGTACACCGTGTTTTTCATGGACTCGTAAAACGTGGGGTCGGCGAACAGGGTACTGAAGTTGGCCGCCCCCACCCATCGCGGCGGGTTCATGAGGTTGTAGTCCGTGAAGCTGTAATAGAGGGACGAAACCACCGGCACGAGGGTAAATGCGAGGAACCCGACCAGCCAGGGCGAGATGAAACCAAGGCCCCACCAAAGCTCTCCACGTCTCCGACGTTCCAAGCGACGCAACGCCATCGCCCCCATGGAAGACTGCGGGGGCGGCTCCCGCGAGGGAGCCGCCCGGCCCTGACTCCCTACTTTTGCTGTGCCGCGAACTCCTTGAGGGCTTGTTCTGCGTCCCTTTCACCGGCGAGGATGCTGTCGATGACCGGGGTGAGCTTCTGTATGTACTCGTCGTTGCCCGGAAAGATCGGCGAGGTGAGGAACCGGCCCTCGCGGAGCAAGGGCAGGGCGTCCTTCAGGACCGGCATCTTCTCCAGGAACTCCGGAGTCTCGTTGAGCGCCATCCGGGCCGAACCGCTGGAGATGCCCAGCGCCAGAAGCCGGTTGCCGTCGCCTGCCGACAGCCACTTGATGAACTCCCAGGCCTCCTGAGGATGCTTGGAGCCCTTCGGAATGCCCCAGACCGACCCGCCCCAGTTGCCGAATCCGGGAGAGCCGTCGACCCTGGGATACGGGAAACGCCCGTAATGGAAATCGGGAGCGTACCACTTGGTGAAGTTGACGATCCACTCGCCCCAGTTGTCCTGGATGGAGATCTTCCCGGAGAAGAAGGGGTTTTCGGGGCTGGCGTAGCTACCCAGGGATTCCTGGAAGGCCCGAAGCGCCGGATACCCGTACTTGGCATAGAAGCTGCGCATCCAGCGAGCAGCCTGGATGACCTCCGGGGCATCGGGCGTAGGCACGCGACGCTTCGCGTCGTAGACACTCCCGTTGAACATGTAGGTACTCAGCACGATGTCCGAGGGGAGGTACCCGATCCGCTGGATGCGGCCGCGGGTCACCTGGTACAGCTTATGAGCCCACTCCTCGAGCTCAGCCGTGGTCTTGGGCGCCCGGTCGGGGAGACCCGCATCCTTGAAGTGGTCCTTGTTGTACGCAATCATGGAATAGTTGGCCAGCACGGGCATCGCATACAGCTCGCCCTGGTAGTGCACCGCTTCCCACACCGGTGCCACGTACTCCTCGCCCTTGATCCCGTCCTTTTTCGCGTACGAGGAGAGCGGGACCAGCGCACCCCGGCTGGCAAGATCTGCTACCTGCGTCCACCAGATGGCCGACACGACGTCCGGCGGCGTCCCCGCGGCGATGGAGGTGAGCAACTTGTCGTAGGCGCCGAAAATCGTGACCGGCTCGACCACGATGTTGGGGTGCGTCTTGTTGAACTGTGCCACGACGTCCTCGACGACCTTCTTCTCGTCGCCGCCCCACCCATGCCAGTAGACGAGCTTGGTCGGTGCAGCCATCACCGAAGAGGCAACCCCCAGCAGGACCAGCGCCGCCACCACACCCCATGCTACCGCTTGCCCAACACTGGCTCGCCTCGCTCTCATCTGTGCGAACCTCCTTTCAGCAGTACGCAACCGGTACCCATGCCGGCAACGGAACGGCCTTTTCGCCGCCCGGTAACCGTATTCTCGGATCAGTGGAGAACTCCTTCCCATCCGTGCAAAAACCGGAGATGTTCTTCACCGCCCCATCCGCACCGCCATGACTGGCTGGGGTGTTGCCGCAGTCGGCCGTGACCGGTATGATGCCCGCGTGCATGGCGCTTCCCCGATCGGGCGTCCCACGCCGAGAAGTGGTCGACTGCGAAGGGGCGGCCTCTGTGGAAGGTCATGGTCGTACCACCGCCTGCGGTAGGCCGGTCGCATCCTCCTCGGACCCCTCCCCGGTGCCCGCGCACGCGGCTTGCTTCCGCCGCGTTCCCCTCTTCGCGGAGCTGACCGAGCCGGAGCTCGAGGAGCTGGCCGCCGGTTCCCACCCCCGGCACTTTCGTTCGGGCGAGGTGGTCTTCCGGGCGGGCGAGGCGCCCGGGTACCTGTACGTGGTTTCGTCCGGTCTGGTAAAGGTGGTCCGGACGAGCGCGGACGGTCGCGAGCAGGTGGTGCGCCTGCTGGGGCCGGGGGATTTCTACGGCGAGCTGGCACTGTTCCACCCCCAGCCCCTTCCGGCGACGGCGGTGGCGCTCGCCGAAGCCGAGATCTGTTTGCTGAGCCGCCCTCACGTGGAGGCGCTCCTCCGGTGCAACCCCGCGGCCAGCCTCAAGATGCTCCGGGCGCTGTCGGCACGGGTCGGGGAGCTCGAGGCCCTGGTGGAGCAGCTCGCCGTACACCCGGTCGAGGAGCGGGTGGCGGCCCTGCTGGTCAAGCTGGCCACCGCCGGCGGCCCCATCGCGGACGGCGTGGTGGTGAAGCTGCCCCTCAAGCAGGAGGAACTGGCCCGCGTCGTGGGAACCACGCAGGAGACCCTCAGCCGCCGGCTCCACGTGTTGGAGGACGAAGGCATCATCCGCCTCGAGGGTCGCCGCCTGGTGCGGCTACTGGACGCCGCCCGGCTCATCGAGCGCGCCGGCCGGATCTGAACAGCTTCTCGATGTTTATGACCCGCATCATCAACTTCGGGCTCCCGGGCATGCCATCATCGGCCTGCAAGGGGACATACCTCGAAGGGGGAGACCATGATGGTGCGGGAGACGTTCCAGCTGGACAACATCCACTGCCCGAGCTGCGTCGCCAAGATTGAGAAGGCCGTCGCAGCCATGCGCGGCGTGAGCTCCGCCAGGATGGCCTTTGCGACCGGCCGGCTCGCGGTCGATTATGACCCCACGGTCATCGAGCCGGGGGCCATCGCCGCCACCGTGAGCCGCCTGGGCTACCCGGCCCGATCCATCCGCCGCCAGGAGTTGGGGAGCTGATGGCCATGCTGCGGGCCTTTCGCACCGAGGCCCCCCTCCGCCGGGTGACGGCCGCGGCAACCCTCATGGCCGCGGCCTGGCTCTACCAGGCGCTCGGGTACCAGGGCAGCCACCTCGTCTACCCGGGCCTCATGGCAGCTGCCGCCCTCGTCTCGGGCCAGGTGCTGGCCCGCCGGGCTGTCGAGGGCCTGCGGATGCGGGTCGCGACCATCGAACTCCTGGTGAGCGTGGCGGCCGCGGGAGCACTCGCCATCGGAGAGTACTGGGAAGCCGCGGCCGTCACGGTCCTCTTCGACCTCGGAGGGTACCTCGAGTGGAAGACGCTCGAGCGGGCGCGCGCCGCCATCCGGGAGCTGGCGGAGTGGGTGCCGCGCACGGCCAGGGTGCGCCGCCCCGACGGCAGCGAAGCCACCGTCCGGGTCGAGGAGGTCCGGCCCGGCGACGTCATGGTGGTGCGGTCGGGTGAAAAGCTGGCAGCGGACGGGGTCGTGGTGCGCGGCGAGGCGGAGGTCGACGAGTCCGCGCTCACCGGTGAACCCATGCCCGTGTCCAAGGCCATCGGCGACCGGGTGATGGCAGGCAGCGTAACCGTAGTGGGTTTCATCGAGGTCCGCGCCACCCGGGTGGGGGAGGAGACCACCTTCGGGCGCATCCTGCAGCTGGTAGGCGAGGCCCAGGAGGCCAGGCCCAAGGTGCAGACGGCGGTGGAACGGTTCGCCCGCTACTACACGCCGGGCATCCTGGGGCTCTCGGCCGCCACCCTCCTCATCACCCGAGACACCCGCCTCGCGCTCACCCTGCTCGTAGTAGGGTGCCCCGGCGCGCTCGTCCTGGCAGCGCCGGTTTCGATCGTGGCCGGCCTCGGGCACGCCGCCCGCAACGGCATCCTCATCAAGGGAGGCCGGCGTCTCGATACCCTGGCGGCGGTGGATGCACTGGCGTTCGACAAGACTGGTACCCTCACGGCGGGGCGCCCCGAAGTGGTGGCGGTTCACACGCTGGCAGGGCCCACCGGCACCGAATCGGATGAGACCGCAGAAGCGTCCCTGCTGCGCCTGGCGGGGGCGGTCGAAAAGGGCTCTGAGCATCCGCTCGCAGCTGCCCTACTGGAGCGGGCCGCCAGGGCTCGCGGCGTGGGCAGCATCCCCGATCCGCAACGGCTCCGGGTGTACCCGGGCCGCGGGGTGGCCGCCCACGTGGGTGGACAAAGGGTGCTCGTCGGCAATCAGCGGCTGATGGAGGCGGAAGGGGTGCACCCCGCACCCCGGGCCGCGGAGCTCGCCGCCCTGGAAGAATCCCAGGGGCGTACCGCCGTCCTGGTGGCGGTCGACGGCCGCGTGGCCGGTGTGCTGGCCCTCGCCGACCGTGTTCGGGAAAGTGCGGCCCGCATGATGGAGGAGTTGCGGCAGGCCGGGGTGCGCCGCACCGTGATCCTGACGGGCGACGGCGAGCTCACGGCCGGGATGGTCGCGCGCTCCGTCGGCATCGACGAGGTGCGAGCGCGGCTGCTTCCGGAGGAGAAGGTGCGGGAGGTCGCCCGGCTCAAGGCACAAGGCTACACGGTCGCCATGGTCGGGGAAGGGATCAACGACGCGCCGGCCCTGGCCGCGGCCGACGTGAGCATCGCCATCGGAGCGGGCGGCACGGACGCCGCCATGGAGGCGGCCGACGTGGCTCTCATCGCGGACGACCTGGAGAAAATCCCTTACGCCATCGGGCTGGCAAAGGCCATCGTCGCCAACATCCGCCAGAACCTGGCCTTCGCCGTGGTCGTGGTGCTGTCGTTGGTGGCAGGGGTCCTCGGCGGCGTGGTGGACCTCGCCTCCGGGATGCTGGTCCACGAGCTGAGCGTGCTCCTGGTCATCCTCAACGGCATGCGCCTGCTGCGCTGGCGCCCGACATCGCAGCCGGTATCCCGCCGGCCCTTCCATCCGCGCTCGGGCCGTACGCTCTCCCCGGCTCCCGGCGGGAGCGTACCTTCATGACCACGGGGACGCGGGCGCTGCGAAAACAGGGCCGGCCGGGAGCTCGTTCCCGGCCGGCCAGTCGTTTCAAGGCCTATCTTGCTGCGTTGCTCAGCCCTCCGGATGGCTCCAGTGCATCTTGAAGCTTTCGATCGCGTCCCCGTCGATCACGTACTCCGCATCGGGCCCCCGAAACGTGATGACCCGCCGTGCCGTGTCGAAGGTCGTGTCTCCCAGGTGGAACTCGAACACCTGGCCGCTGGTCGTCCGGACGATGACCTCGCCCCACCGTTTCAACTGTTCTTGGATGATTTCCATCTTCATGGCATTCGCCTCCAGGCACAGTTTACCCGATTCCCGCTCCCGCTTCCCAGATCACGCCACAAGAGCGACGGCCCAGTACGACACGACGCCCACCAGCACCGTCAGCCCGAGGTGGCGCCAGCGCAGCGCCGTCCACGTGGTGGGCACCAGAGCGACCAGCGCAATGCCCGTCTCCCGGGGCAATCCTGGCCCCGGCCTTGCCGGCAGCAGCGCACTCACCAGCAGAGCGCCGATGACCGCCGGCGCCACCAGGGAGAGTGCACGCATCACGCTGCCGGCGCGCCCCGGCGACTGCGACGCTCCCGCCGGGGTACGGCCGAGGGCAGCGAGCAGAGGGATCAGCCGCATGAGATAAGTGCCGATGCCGGCGGCAAGGAAGAGGGCCAGCATCTCCGGCCTCACGCCGGCCAGTGCGCTCATCGCGGTTTGACCGCCTCCATCGACGGCCCGGGCTCTGGCCGTTGCCGCTCGAGCCGCGCCACCGCAAGCCCGGCAAGCGGGCCCACCACTCCGGCGGTCAGCACGCCCCACCGGCCCCGACCGAGAAGCCATGCCGCCAGGGCGACCGCACCGCCCACGAACGCGCTGGCGGGCATCCCCAGCTCCTTGCGGGGAGCGACCAGGGAAACCAGCAACGCGACGAAAAGGGCCGGTAGAGCGAAGTTCATGGCCGGTGCGACGGAAGGGAGGAGCGTGGCTGCCGCCTGCCCTCCGGCCGCGCCCATCCACGTGCCGAGTACCCAGGAGCCATAGGCAGCCACCTCGAGACCGAAAAGCCAGGCCCCCGATGCAGGCGTTCGCGGCAGGATCCCGGACGCCACCGCGAACACCTCGTCGGTGAGCCCGAAGGCGGCGAGCGCCGCCGCCGGGCGGCTGAGCCGGGAAAGCCACGGAGCGAGCGCCGGCCCGTACAGCACGTGGCGCAAATTGAGGACGAGCGCCGTGACCGCGGCCGCCACTCCCGGCACTCCCGCCCCGATCATGCCCGCCAGGGCGAACTGGCTGGCGCCAGCGTAGACGAGCAGCGACATCGCGACGCTCTCCTGCACGCTCAAGCCCGCCTGGCGCGCCGCGGCGCCAAACGCTACGGCAGCGGGAACGTACCCCACGACGATGGGAAGAGCAGCCCTCGCACCCTCTAGCCCGCGGCGCCAGGGCTCGGTACCGGTGGACATGGGGCGTTGGTTCGCCGGGCCGCGGGTACCTCCTGCGCCCCGGGCCGGCCGCTCGCCGCAACGCGCCCTCACCCCGTCACCACCCGCCGTTCGAGTGTCACCCGCTCGAGCACGGTGCGGTTCAGCGTCACGCCCAGCCCAGGGCCGCCCGGCACACGCTGCAGCCCGTCCGCCGCTTCCAGCGGTTGCTCGATGATGTCGGCCTCCCAGTAGCGGCTGGAGCTGGCCACGTCGCCGGGCATCGTGAAGTTGGCCAGGGTCGCGACGTGGAGGTTGTGCGCCCGCCCGATGCCCGCCTCCAGCATCCCGCCACACCAGACCGGCGCCCCGAACGCCGCCGCCACGTCGTGCACCCGGCGCGCCTCGAGGTGGCCACCCACACGCCCCACCTTGATGTTGATGACCCTGCAGGCGCCACCCGCCAGCGCCTTCCGTGCGTCGGCAGCACTGGTGATGGACTCGTCGAGGCAGATGGGGGTGCCGAGCCGCGCCTGCAGCAGCGCGTGGTCGTGCAGGTCGTCGTAGGCGAGGGGCTGTTCGATGTAGTCGAGGGCGAAGCGGTCGAGCGCCGTCAACACCGGAAAGTCGGCCAGGGTGTAGGCGGAGTTGGCGTCGACGGTGAGGGCTACTTCGGGAAACCGCTCCCGTACGGCGGCCACGACCCGGACGTCCCATCCCGGCTTGATCTTGAGCTTGATGCGGCGGTACCCCTCGGCCACGTACCGGGCAACGGCGTCGAGGGTGGCCTCGACGGATGGCTGGATCCCGAGGCTCACCCCGACGGGCACCACCTGGCGAACCCCACCCAGGAGCTGCCAGAGGGGCAGGCCCAGTGACTTCGCCCACAGATCCCAGAACGCCGTCTCCACGGCCGCCTTCGCCATGCGGTTGCCGCGGACGGAGGCCAGCGAGGCGGCCAGCGTCTCCGGGTTGGGGATGTCGGGGCCTGCGGCGAGGCCCCCCATCGACCCCGAGGGAGCCCCCGGCCGGAGCAGCCGCGGAAGGATGACCTCCTCCAGCACCGAGCGGGCGGTGCCGACCGTCTCCTCCCGGTAGAGGGGAGACTCTTCCGCCACACACTCGCCGTATCCTTCCAGGCCGCCTGCGAACAGCGTGACCAGCAGGATCGTGCGCTCGCGGGTCACCCCAAACGACGTCTCGAAGGCGAACTTGAGCGGCATGCGGATCAGGCGCAGCTCGGCCCGTTCGATGCGCATCGTCACGACCTCCGGCGCCGGAGCCAGCAGTCGGGGCCCCGGCCGATGCTGGGAAGGAAGCTTCCCGTGACCGGGCGGATCTCCTGCGCCCGGCGTCGAATGGAGGTCTCGGGCCACGAGGGCAAGAGAGAGGAAGTGGGCTCGTGACCGTGGAGCCGTCCCGGGCACCTGCGCCTCTGCCCGTGCAGGCATCGTCCCCCGCGGCGCTGGCAGCCTACCTGTCTTCGCACCTGGACGACATGGTCGAGGAGATGCGGCGCCTCGTGGAAATCGAGACTCCCTCGGGGGACGAGCAGGGTATCGCCACGGCCGCAGCCCTGCTGGCCGGGCGCTGGCGCCCCCTCGGCTGCCGCGTCGACGAGTACCCCGCGCCGGGTGTGGGCGTGCATCTGGCCGTGCACATCCCCGGCCGTGGGGAAGACGGCGCCCAGGGGGACGGCCGCTATGTGCTGGTGCTCGGCCACGTCGATACGGTCCATCCCCGCGGCACGCTGGCGGCGACCCCGTTTCGGGTGCAAGGCGATCGTGCCTGGGGCCCGGGCACCTACGACATGAAGGGAGCCCTGGTCATGATGGCCTGGGCAGTCCAGGCGCTCCGGGCCGTGGGCTCGGGGCCCCGGCGCCCGGTTACGCTGCTGCTCACGGCCGACGAGGAGGTGGGCAGCCACACGAGCCGCCCGCTCATCGACCGCTTCGCCGCCGGAGCGACCTGCGCCCTGGTACTCGAGCCCGCCGCTCCCGGTGGTGCCGTCAAGACCGCCCGCAAGGGCGTCGCCCAGTACCGTTTGTCGGTCACGGGCCGCAGCGCCCACGCCGGCAACGACTTCTCCCGGGGCATCAACGCCAACGTGGCCCTGGCCCGCCTGGTGCTGGCCGCCGCCTCCCTTTCCGATCCAGAGCGCGGCACGACCGTCAACGTCGGCGTCATCGGCGGCGGTACCCGCCCCAACGTCGTACCGGAACGAGCGTGGGCCGACATCGACGTGCGCTTCACGACCCGCGCCGAGGCCGAGCGCATCGACCGGGCGCTGCGGGCACTCACGGCTGACGGCGGGACAGTATTCGAGGTATCGGGCGGCGTCAACCGGTGGCCACTCGAGCGAACGGCGTCGGCCGGCCTCTACGAGCATGCCCGGGCCCTGGCCGCTTCGCTCGGCCTGGAACTTCCCGAGGCCCAGGTGGGCGGCGCCAGCGACGGCAACCTCACCGCGGAGCTGGGCCTCCCGACCCTAGACGGCCTCGGCCCGGAGGGGGACGGTGCCCACTCTTCCCAGGAGCACGTCTACCTGCCGTCCCTTCCCGTGCGCACGGCGCTGTTGGCGCTCATCCTGGAAACCCTGTAGAAGCCGTGGGGCGCCGCTACCCGAGCCCCGCACCCCAGAAGCCCGGCCCACTTCGCCGTGTATAATGGGGATAGCCTCGGACGTATCGGCAGGTGATGGTGGACTTGGATCCCGACACAGGATGGCGTATCGCCGTACTGGTGGGACTCCTGTTGCTCTCCGCCTTCTTCTCCGGATCCGAGACCGCCCTCATGGCCCTCAACCGCATCCGGCTCCGGCGCCTGGCCGACTCGGGTGACGCCGGCGCACGGCGCATCGCCCGGCTGCTGGAATCCCCTTCCCGGCTGCTGTCCACGGTCTTGATCGGCAACAACCTCGTCAACGTCGCCATCTCCGCCATCGTGACCGCCCTCGTGCTGCGCTGGGTGGCGGACGACGAGGCCGCCCTGCTCGTCGCGACCCTGGCCGCCACCACGATCATCCTGCTCGTGGGAGAGATCACACCCAAGGCCATCGCAGCTCACGCCCCGGAGCCTTTCGCTCGCCGGGTTCATCGCGCCGTCGAAGGCCTCGTCTGGCTGCTCACCCCTATCAACCGGCTGTTCGGCGCGCTCTCGGACCTGCTCGTGAGCGCGCTCGGGCACAAGCGCCGCCACGAAGGCGGGCCCCTGGCCGTCAGCGAAGAAGACGTGCGCACCATGCTCATGCTCGGCCGCCAGCAGGGCGTGTTCGCTCCGGAAGAGGAAGCCATGGTGGAGCGCATCTTCGCCTTCACCGATCTGCGGGTGCGCGACGTCATGGTGCCGCGGCTCGACGTGGCGGGCATCCCTCGCGACATCGCGTGGGCCGATCTGCTGGCCCTGGTGCGCCGGGAACACTACACCCGCTACCCCGTCTACGAGGAGGACCTGGATCACGTCATCGGCATCCTGCACGTCAAGGAGCTCATGATGGAGACTCCCCGTGGCGAGCAGGGAGGCTTCGACGTCGCCCGGTTCATCCGCCCTGCCTACTTCGTGCCCGACTCGAAACGGGTCGTGGAGCTCCTGCGGGAGATGCGCCAGAAGCGGGCCCACATGGCGGTCGTGGTCGACGAGTACGGTGCTACGGCCGGGATCGTCACCATCGAAGACCTGGTGGAGCAGGTGGTCGGGGAGATCGCCGACGAGTTCGATCAGCGAGAGCCCGAGGTGCGCCAGCTGGATGCGCGCACGTACAGCGTGGCCGGTACCGTTCGCCTGGAGGAGATCAACGACCGCCTGGGGCTGGCGCTTTCGTGCGAAGAGGCGGACACCATCGCGGGCCTCGTGCTGAGCCTTCTCGGTCGCATTCCGGAGCAGGGGGACCGGGCGGAGCGGGACGGCGTCGAGCTGGTCGTGGAGCGCATGGACGGCCAGCGCATCGAGCGCTTGACGCTCAAGCTACCTCGCTCGCTTTCGCGAGGCGAGGAGGAAGCGGGAGACAAGGCAGTGGCGCCCGGCGGCCGCGCCGATGACCGCCGGGCGCCGCAAGGGCTGCCCCAGCCCACGAGCGATGGGACCGGCGGGTGACGGCACCGGAGAACGCGATGCTGCCCCCGTCAGCGCGCCGTATAGCCCCCGTCCACCGGCAGGATGGCGCCCGTGACGAACGAGGCGTCGTCGGAGGCCAGGAACGCCACGGCCGCCGCCACTTCCTCGGGATTGCCGATGCGCCCGAGCGGGTGAGCCTCGGCCATGGCCTGTTGCGCGGCGTCTTGCCCGCCCGTGGCCTGGCGGACCATGGGCGTGAGGATGGCGCCCGGCGCGACGGCGTTGACGCGGATCCGCTGGCTGGCGTAGTCGATCGCCATGGCCTTGGTGAGCTGCACCACGGCCCCCTTGCTCGCGCAGTAGATGGGCAGGCCGGCCCAGCCCACGAGCCCGGCCACGGAAGCGACGTTGACGATGCTGCCGCCCCCCTGCCGCAGCATGACCGGGAGCACGTACTTGCTGAACAGGAAGACGCCCCGGGCGTTGATCCCGAGCACCCTCTCCCACGTGGCCTCGTCGGCTTCATGGAGCGGCCCCATCGCCAGCACGCCGGCGTTGTTGACCAGCACGTCGATCCGGCCCCACCGGTCGAGCGCCTTCCCCACCGCCCGCTGCACGTCCTCCGACTTCGAGACGTCGGCGTGGACGAACAGCGGCGGCTCCGGCCCCGTGCCGCTGCCCTTCGCAGCCAACTCGGAGGCGGTCGCCTGCCCGGCTCGCTCGTCGTAGTCGACCATGGCCACCGATGCCCCCTCCATGAGGAGCCGGGCCGCGATGGCCTTGCCGATCCCCATGGCCGCTCCGGTCACGATGGCTACTTTACCCTGTAGTCGCATGCAGCGTCCCCTTCCCTGAATCGACCGGGGGGCACCGCCCCCCGCCTGGATCCCGGGCCTCTACTCTTGTCCGAAGTTCGAAAAGATCCTGCGTTCATTGCGCACCTGTCATGCATCCACCGTGAGCAATGCGCCGCTCGATGGCCGAGGAGGACGTAGCAACGCCGGGGACGAATCGTGGTACGGGAGCAAAGAGGGCGAGGTGGGGGCATTGCCCGCAGCTCTCGAGGTCACCGGCCTGCGCAAGGAGTACCCGCGCCGGGGCGCCCCGCCGGTCGTGGCGGTGCTTCTGGCGCATGAGCGTCCGGGAGAACCTCGATTACTTCGCCCTGCTTCGCGGGCTCAGCCGCCGGGCGTTACGGGCCCGCCGCGAACGGCTCATCGAGGCCTTCGGGCTGGGCCCCCACGCCGACAAGGAAGCCCACGCCCTTTCGGCCGGACTGCGCCAGAGGCTGGCGACGGCGTGCGCTCTCATCCAGCAGGCCCCGCTGATCCTGCTCGATGAACCTACGCTCGGCCTCGACGTCGAGTCGGCGGCCGCCCTCGAGAGCCTTCTCCGGGAGCTGGTAGCCCGGGACGGCGTGACCATCCTTCTGACCTCCCACGAACTCGAGATGATCCAGCGCGTAGCGGAGCGCGTGATCATCATCCAGTCGGGCGAGGTCGTGGCAGACGCGCCGGTGGACGAGCTTCTCGCGCTCTTCCGCTCCCGGCGCTACCGGTGCGTGGTGACGCCGGCAGCCGGGCGCGGGCCGGCGCCGTTGCCTTCCGACCTCGAGCCGGTGCTGGCGGCCCCGCCCCGCAAGAACGGCGAGCAGTGGACCCTGGAGCTGGACCTGGGCGCGCCCGAGCAGCTCTTCGACTGCCTGGCGGCGTTACGGCAGAGCGGGCTCGTCATCGAGTCGGTGGCCCGCGACCAGCCCGACCTGCGCCAGGCGTACCTGCGGCTCGTCCGCGGGGAACGGGCCGGCGCACCCGCCCCGCTCGAGGGCGCGTCTGGTCCGGCCCAGGCCGGCACGGGCCGAGAGGAGGCTCACAGCGATGGATGAACACACGCCGGCGGCCCTCGCCTCTCCATCCGGAGATCCGGCTGCGACTCCGAGCGGGTGGAGGCTCCTGGAGGCCGCCTTCTTGCGGGAATGGGTGTCGCTGCGCCGGTATCCGTTCAACCTGGTGTCCGGCGTTCTCACGCTCCTCATCGTGTTCTTCTTGCTTTTCTACGGCGTCAGGCTGATACCGGGCGCGTTCCAGCTGGGACAGACGTTGAGCGGTCTCGTGGTGGGCTTCGTCAGCTGGGTCGCCATGCTCGCGGCTTTTCAAGGGTTCTCGGAGGAGATCACACGCGGCGCCCTGGAAGGCACCCTCGAACAGCAGGCCCTCTCTCCCTGGGGGTTGGACCGGGTGCTACTGGCCGGCGCGGTGGCGGGCAACGTCAGCAACCTGGCCGTGACCGGCATCGTTTTGCTCGCCGTGATGGCCATCGCCCGCCAGCCCCTGTACGTGCCAGTTCTGGACGTAGCGTTGATGCTGGTGCTGTTGATGGTTCAGGGCGCGGCGTTCGGGCTGGTGATGGGCGGGCTGGCCCTGTTGTACAAGCGGGTCGAGGCGTCCTTTCAGATCTGGCAGTTCCTCTTCATCGGCTTGCTGATCATCCCGTGGGACGGCTCGCCGTGGGTGCGCCTCATCCCGTTCACCTGGACCCACTACGTCCTGCAGCACGTCATGCGGCACGGAGCGAGGGTGAGCGACATGGCGGCGGACGTGGTGGGCGCCGCTGTCGTCAGCCTGGTTTACTTCCTGATCGCCTGGGCGCTTTTCCGGCGCATGGACCGCGCCGCCCGCCGCCTGGCTCGCCTGGCCCACTATTGACATCCTCCAGCGGCAAAGACCTCTCACTTCCCGCAGGTATCCCCTGCCTCGACGCCGCCGGGGCAGGCGCCGGCAAGCCGCGCCAGGGCCTCGCCTCCCTCGGCCGTACGGTGCCACCGGGTCAGCGCGAGGTAGTCGAACGTCCCCTCCACCCCCCAGCGGGATTTCAAGTGGAGCATCCAGGGGATCAGCCCCTCGCGCGGGTGGAAGAGCAGCAGGTGCAGCGCCTTTTGGGTCTTCGATGCTGGCCGCCGCATGGGATAGTACAGATCCGGCAACTGAAACAGCGTGTGGATTTGCAGGCTTTCCGCTCCCCGCAGCGCGTACTCGACGGCCAACCGTCCGGAGCTGACGTCGCCTGTCCCGCTGAGAGGCAGGCTGGCGCTCGGGATGGCGCCCTCGTGTTGAGCCGCCCGGAGCCTCGTGAGAATCGCGAGGTTGCGATGGCTCAGGTCAGGCCCGCCGTACGCAGCCCCTCGCACCCCTTCTGTCTCCTGGCGGGGATCGAAGAGGCGGTTAGCGTAGACCACGAAGTGCGGCCCCTCGGGGTCAGGGCGGATGGCCTCCTGCAGCAAGCGCAGCTGCCACTCGTCCGCGAAAAGCGTGTTGAAGAGTTTCAACCCCAGCGTGAGCCTCTCGGCGCTCGTGGCGTCTCCTCCGGCCGCTCCCTCCGCCGTCGCTCCCCTCGCCGCGGCGGCCGCGCGCACAAGGAGCGGAGAGCGTCTCACCCATTCCAGCACGGCGTCGAAGTCGCGGGCCCCCGTGTGCCCGGCCAGCGTCGGGCTGAAGTCCTGCTCCAGCAGCATGGGGCCCTCCATCCCGCAATCGGCCCATACCCGCAGGAGCCCCTGCACCGTGAAGTCGTACTCCTCGCGGCGCCACAGCACGTCTTCGAGGGTATCCGCCGGCGCGCCCTTTTCAGGCTCGCCGCGCCCCTCCGCCGGGACGTAAAACTTGGCGGAAGCGGCTACCACCCACCCCCGCTCGCGCGCCAGGATGGCCGCCTGCCGCCAGAGCTCCAGGTAATCCTCGAACGAGTCCGACCAGCCCCTCCCCGCCCACGTCACCGTCCACCCCAGACGCGCCACCCGTCGGCCGGCAATGGGTTGCACCTTCATCCGGGAGACCGGCACCGCCCACGCCGCCATGCCCCGACGGCCGCGCGCATCCTGGGCGATCACCGTCTTCAAGACCGCGAAGCCCAGGCCCCCCTTCTGGTCGGCCTCGATCTGGTGGATGGAGAGCGACAGCTGCCCGGAGGCCTTCCCGAAGGGATTGCGGATGGGTCGCCCGCCGTACCGGCCCGTGAGATCGATGCCGAACGTCTCGCGCACGTAAGCTTCGAGCTCCTCCGGCAGGCCGCGTTCGGCGAACCGCTCGAAGTCGGACGCGACCCGGCGGGCGAGGCCGGCGGGAATGGCCGGCGGCTCGTCGCCGAGCAGGTAGGGGAAGCAGGGTGCCTCGGCGGTGAGCCATGTCTCGCCGGTCATCGTCCACCCCCGCCGTTCCCGGCGGCGGAGCCGGCCGTACCGCCGGCGACCGTGCCCCCGGCGACCGTGCCCGCAGCCCTCTCGAATTCGCGAACGGCCTGCTCCAGGCGCAGGGTGTCGTCCGGCGGCAGGGGCGGCCCCCACGGGTCGTGTACGGCCCCGGCCGGAATCACGCCGCTCATGGCCAGCACGTGCAGCAGCCTCCGGACGTAGCCGTCGACCGGCGGTGCAAACACCGCCCGGGCGAGCCGGTCCACGTGCTGCGCCAACTCCACGAACTCGGCCGCCCGCTCCCGACCGGCCATGAACGCCCGCATGAGCTCCACCTGGTGCGCCGGAAAGATGGCACCGAGCCCCACCAGTGCCGCTCGAGCCCCCAGCATGAACGAGTACCCGAGGAACCGGTCTTCCCCCGTCACCAACGTCACCTTTGGAAAGTCATCCGCGATGGCGGCCACGTCCTGAAAGGTGACCACGTCTCGCAGCGTCGCCATCTTGATGCCTGCGACGCCGGGCAGGGACAACAGCGCTCGCAGCACGTCGGGCGCGTACGGGATACCGCCGGCCTCTCGATACAGGTAGAAGAGGATGACCGGCAACCCTGCCGCGGCCATCTTCTCGTGGAACGCCACGATCTCGGCCGGCGGCGCACCCGGCCCCAAGTGCGCCGGCGGGAACGCCAGGATGGCGTCCGCGCCCCACTCTGCCGCCTCGTGCGCCATCGCCTCCCCGCCCGGGCCTCCCGCCCCTGCGACGACGAGGGCGCCTTTCCCCAGCCCCTCCCGCCAGCGCTGCAGCAACCGCCGGCGCAGAGGCTGCTCGAGGTGGAGCCCGCGTCCCGTGTGCACCCACACCGCCACGCCGCTGACCGGCTGGGCCGCCATGTAGGCAACGTAATGCTCCAGTGCCGCTTCGTGCAGCTGCCCCCGGTCGTCCAGGGGCGTGGGCACCGCCGGTATGAAGGCCCCATGCAGCTTCACGGCCGGCCCACCTCCTCCTCTTGCGGCCGTGCCCGTCAGGGCACGCCTCCTCCCCCATCCCCCGAAGCGGCCGTCTGGCGAAGCGCTTCCCGGGGCAGCACCAGGCGATACACCAGCATGGGCCGCCCTTTGGCCCGGCTGGTGCCAGCATCCCGCCTCGAACCGATGGCGACGGCCAGCCCCGAGCGCTCCAGGCGCGCGAGCGAGCGCCGGGCGCTTCGCTCCGTGACTCCGAGCACCCGGGCAGCCTCCCGGGACGTCAGCTCCCGCCGTCCGGTACGTACCGCGTAGTCACGCAACGCGCCGAGTGACTTCGCCGTAAGCGCCGGCTGCCTCATGCCGGGTGCCGCCGCCTGCGCCCCACCCTCGTCCCTAGAAGCTACTCCGGGCGCCTCCGCACCGGCGGGGCGGGCATCCCCCACCGGCGCCTGCGTCTCTCCTAGCGGCCCGAGCCATTCGCCCGACTCCAGCAGGACGATCCCGCAGTTGCCGCCCCGGGCCTTGGCATGGCGCAGGGCGGCGCGGGCGTTGAGCTCCGCCATCCGCGCCGTCTCCCCGAAGCCCCATCCCATCGAGACCGTGACCGGCACCTCCTGGCGAATGTGGGCCAGGATCGGAAGGACGGACAACCCGTGCGTCGCCGACTCGACGGCGCCACGAGTCGCCACCAGCACGAACTCGTCGTGCCCGGTGAAGACCAGCGTCGCCTGGAGCTCCTCGGCGAAGTCGAGCAGCAGCCGGTGCAGGCGCAGCTTGGTGAGCTGCACCCGGTACTCGCTCCCGGCCGTCCGAGAAAACGACTCGAACCGGTCGACGTTGACCACCCCGACCGCAATACCCTGCTCCCGGGAACGGCGGCTCACGGCCCGGGCCAGCGCCAGCTCCAACGCCTCCCGGATGGCGGAGGCCGTCGGCGTGACGCATACGCTCGGCACGCCCCCCTCCTGGAGCAGACGCCACACGGAACGCCTGCACGTAACGGCCAGGCTCGTCCTCCCGGCTTTCCACAACGCTTCGTGGAACGCGGCCACCTGCGGCGGCTCCGCCTCGACCGGATGGATCGCATCGTGCACGACGACGGCCGAGGCGTCGAGCCCGGCCTCCTCGTACGTCTCGGTCACCGTCGTGGCTGACAGCGTGTCCAGGCTCGCCTTGCGGACGTCCCCGACGCCGCCGGCCATCGCCTGGAGCAGCGCCGCCGTCAGGCTCGACCCGGTGTACTGGACGAAAACCTTGGGTACTGTGCCAAGTGGGGCCATGGCCGCATCGGAGGTCGCGGCGTGCACCACCCGGGCGTAAGGCACCGGGCCCGTGAACAGCAGGACCTCGGCACCCCGCCCCACCGCCTCCAGAGCCAGGCCGGGAGCCTGAGACTCGTCGACGTACGGGGCGGCCATGGCCTGCAGACCTTCGAAGTCGGCAGCGAACCCCATGACCCTGGCCACGATGTCCTCGGGCCCGATGACGGCGATCGGGTGGGGGAGCGGCGTCCGGTGGTCAGCTGCCGTGCACAACGGGTATCAACACCCTTTGCTGCGGTGTGAGCACGATGCGCCGGACGAGGTAGCGGCCCAGCCTCCGCGGGTCGAGCTCCACCCCGATGCCCGGGCCATCGGGGACGGCGAAGGTGCCGTCGGAAGCCATCTCGATGGGAGGGTCGATCACGTCGTCGACGGTGTAGCGGTCGCTGGGCGCCAGGTCTCCCGGTAGCGTGAACCCGGGCAGCGACGCCAGGGCCAGGTTGACGGCCTGCCCAACCCCCAGCTCTAACATGCTTCCGCACCACACCGGTATCCCCGAGGCTCGAGCCAGCGCGTGGATCTCGAGCGACGGTCCGAGGCCGCCCATGCGGGCGTACTTCACGTTGGCGATCCGGCAGCTGCCGAGTGCGACGGCCTTGCGCAGGTCGGCGGGGGTGTGCAGGCTCTCGTCCAGGCAGACGGGGGTGCGCAGGCAGGCCTGCAACCGGGCGTGGTCGACCAGGTCGTCGTAGCCGAGCGGCTGCTCGATCATCGTGAGGCCGAGCTCGTCGAGCGCCCGGAGCACGGGCAGGTCGCCCAAGGTGTACGCCGAGTTGGCGTCGACCATGAGCGGTACCCCGGCAAACGCCTGGCGGACCGCCGTCACCGGCTCGACGTCGAACCCCGGACGGATCTTCAGTTTGACGCGCTGGTAACCCCGGGCCAACGCCTCTTCTACGCGGCTCAGGAGCCCGGAGATGCTCTCCTGGAGCCCGATGCTGACGCCGGCCGCCACCCGGTCGCGCTCGCCGCCCAGCAGCCGGGCCAGCGAGACGCCCTGCCGGCGGGCGGCCAGATCCCATACGGCGGTCTCCAGGCCCGCTTTGGCGAACGGGAAGCCCCGGTAGCCGCTGAGCGCCGCACCCACGTCTACCGGGGAATCGAGCTCCCGGCCGAGGATGGCCGGGACGAACCACCGCTCGAGGGCCATCAGGCTCGGCAACGTGGCGTCGTGGGAGTAGATGGGCTCGCTGAAGGTCGGCATCTCGCCCAGCCCGTACAACCCTTCGGAAAAGACCCGCACCAGCACGACCTCCCGTTCGGTGACGGGGCCCGAGCTGATGTGGAAAGGCTCCTTGCATGGCACGCTGACGAGCATGAGCTCCACGCGCTCGACGCGCACGTCGTCATCTCCCCGCGGCTCGGCCGCCGTCCGGCGTCCGATACCCATTTGCGGACCTCGCCGGATCTTTTTCGGATCGCAGGAAGGAACTCCTCTATGTCCGCAGAAGATTTGTTCAGCCGGCGTGAAACCGAGAACGGAACGTGATGTCCGTAACGTCTCGGCTAGGTGTCCGTAACCAGACGTCGCAGGACGGAGGCCCCGGCCGCATGCTGCAGGTAGGCCTGGTGGGGACCGGCATCATCTCCCGGGAGCACGTCCGGGCCATCGCACACCATCCGCAGTGCACGCTGGTGGGGGTGGCCGACGTGGTGTCCGAGCGGGCGCGCCAGGCTGCCGAGCAATACCGGCGCCACCGGGCCTGTGCAGGCAAGCGTGACGAAGAGCCCCGGCCCTTCGCCAGCGCCGCCGAAATGCTCGGGCAACTGCCCCTTGACGTCGTGGTGGTGGCCGTTCCTCACGGGCTTCACGAGGAGGTCGCTATCGCCGCCCTGCGCGCCGGCGCCCACGTGTTCGTGGAAAAGCCCCTTGCGCCCACCCGCGCGGCCTGCGACGCCATCCTCGAAGAGGCGGCGAAGATGGGCCGCCAGGTGGCCGTCGGGCACGTCATGCGGTATTTCCCGGAAATCCGCACGGCTCGTGAGGTGGTCGCGGCAGGCACGATCGGGGCCGTCGTCTCCGTGGTCGAAGTCCGTCACGCCGAGTACTTCGTCAATACCCGCCCGCGCTGGTTCTTCGACCGGGAGCTCGCGGGTGGAGGCGTACTGATGACGCAGGGCGTTCACTCGGTGGACAAGGTGCAATTCGTGACGGGCCGCCGGGTCTTGCGAGTCAGTGGCCGCGCTTGGTACCGGGAGGACCTCGGCCTGGAGGTGGCTGGCGGGCTGTGGCTGGAGCTGGACGGAGGCGTGACCGCCACCATCGTGCAGTCGGGGTACCGGGGCGCTCCACGGCACGAGATCGAGGTCATCGGTACGCGAGGGAGGTTGCGGGCGGAGTGGGGGCATGGAGTTTCGGTTACCACCTCGGACGCCGGGTACGAGCCCGTCCCCCTGCATGACGGAGGGGGGGATCCGTACCAGGCACAGTGGGACGCCTTCGTGGCGTCGCTCCTCGAGGGCCGGGAGGTGCCGGTACCCGGCACCTATGGCCGGCAGGTCGTCTCGGTGATCGAGGCCTTCTACGCATCCAGCCGCACGGGTGGGAGCTGGGTTTCCATCGAGACGTGAGCCGCCAAGGTCGAGAGAGTCGTAACGCCGCACCAGGGTACAGGACAGGGGGAGGGAGTGCAGCATGCAAGGGTTTGCAGGGTTGCGAGGGCCCCGTTCGAAAGGGCCGGCGGTACTGCTCCTGGCGGCATGGTTGCTGGCAGCGACGGCGGCTTCCGCCGCGGCCGCCTCGACGCGGGTCACCGTCTGGTTCATGGCATCGGGAGGAGACTTCGAGCAGTATACGCAGAAGGTCGTGGAGCAGTTCGAATCCGCTCACCCGGGCGTCGACGTGCAGTACCAGATCATCCCCTGGGAAGGCGTCGACGAAAAGCTGGCGACCGCCGTCGCCTCGGGTACCAATCCCGACGTCATGCAGATGGGTAACGTCCGCATCGCCCCGCTCATCGACATGGGCGTCCTGGAGGACTTGACCCCCTATGTCATGGGCTCGGATCTGAGCAAAGACGTCACCCGGCGCCAGTGGGAGGTCAGCGGGGGCTTACGCGACGGTCACTACTACGCCATTCCGTTCATCCAGGCGACCCGCCCCTTCTTCTGGAACCGAGCGCTCTACAAAGAGGCCGGCCTCGACCCGGACCGCGGCCCGCGCACGTGGGACGACTGGCTGCAGATGGCGTCCAAGACCCACGATCCCCGCCGGGGGCGTTCCGGGGTCGCGATGGGTGCCAACGATAACATGCAGCTCTCGTTCCTGTGGTTCCCGCAGCTCCTGTGGTCGGCCGGCGGCGAGATCTTCTCCGCGGACGGGAAGCAGGCCGCATTCGCCTCCGAAGCCGGCGTGCAGGCCGCCCGGTTCATGGTCGACCTCTCGAAGTTCGCCCAGCCCGGCTTCCTCGGCATGATGACCCCCGAGGCCAACGAGCTGTTCTACCAGGGACGGGCGGCGACCACCGTGCTCCCGTCGAGCAACGTGGTGGCCATCCCCAAGACCTATCCGGACCTCGACTTCGGCATGGCGCCGCCCCCCGTCAAGAAGCAGCCGGCGGCTCTGGCGGGGATGGACTCGCTGGTGATGTTCAAGTCGGCCAAAGACAAGAAGGCCGCCTGGGACGTCGTCGCTTATCTGTCCGGGGCCGAAAGCCAGCGGATGCTCGGCGAGCTGTTCGGCTTCACGCCCGTGCGCAGCAGCCTGGTCCGGAGCCGCCCGTTCGCGGACGACCCGCGCTGGCAAGCGGCGTTCGCCGTGCTCGAGTACGTCAAGGCATTGCCGATGACGGCCGCGTGGGCCCGGATCCGGCCGCGCCTGGGCGAGGAACTGCACTACGCCCTCGCGGGTCAGAAAACGCCCGAAAAGGCACTGCAGGACGCCGCCGGCTTCGCAGCCGAGACGCTGAGGCAGTCGGGGAAGTAGCGACAAGCGGGCAAAGGCGGCCGGCGGTCCACCGGTGGGCCGCCGGCCGTGCCCGGCGCGGCCGTGTGCCTTGTCCGCGGGTGCGGGACGGGAAGGGATGCCGGTGGCAGCGGTAGGCAGTCGCCGCAGGCAGGCGTTCATCGGATGGGCGTTCATCCTTCCGGTGGCAGGGGTTTTCGCGACCTTCAGCGTGTACCCCACCCTCTACTCGCTGTACATGAGCTTCTTCAAGTGGCGGTTGCTGGGCGGGGCAGACGGGTGGGTAGGGCTGTCCAACTACATTCGGGCCCTGCAGGACGGCGTCTTCCTGGCTTCGCTCAAGAACGTGTTCTACTATGCTCTCTCGGTGCCGGGCCGCCTTGCGGTGGGGCTCGTTCTCGCGCTCCTGCTCAACCGGGCATTCCACGGTCGTAACTTCTGGAGGACCGTCTACTTCATGCCGTACGTCACGTCGTGGGTGGTCGCCGCGACCGTCTGGAAGTGGTTGTACCAGCCGGACGGGCTGATCAACGTCTTGCTCGGGTTCTTCGGCATCGGGCCGTTTCTCTGGCTGGGTGACGCCCGCCTTGCGATGCCGTCCATCATCCTGATGAGCATCTGGAAGACGGCCGGGTTCGACATGGTCGTCTACCTCGCGGCCCTGGCGTCGATACCCAGGGAGTACTACGAAGCCGCCAGCATCGACGGGGCGTCCGCGTGGAGCACGTTCCGGCACATCACCCTTCCGCTGCTGGCGCCCACTACCCTCTTCTTGCTCGTCGTAGGCGTCATCAGCGCGATGCAGCTGTTCACCCAGCCGTTCATCATGACGGGCGGCGGACCGGGACGAGCCACCATCGCGCCGGTCCAGTACATCTACGAGAACGCCTTCAAGTACTACGACATGGGGTATGCAGCCGCGCTGGGCTACGTGCTGTTCACCATCATCCTGGCGCTGACCCTGGTCCAGATGCGCGTCCTGCGCCCGTCCCGGTGACAGCCATGGCGGTAACGGACAAGGAGCATGAGATGGTCGCCCGAGAAAGTCTGGAACTCGTACAGGGGTCGAAGCGAGCACGCCGGGCGTCTCCGGCGGTGCGCCGCACGGCCCGCGGCGTGCTCTTCACGGGCGCACTGGTCGCCATCGGCCTCGCGATGGCCCTACCGTTTCTCTGGATGATTACGAGCTCGTTCAAGCCCATGCGGGAGATCTTCGCGTACCCGCCCACCCTCTGGCCGCAGTCGCCGACCCTCGACAACTACGTCACGGCGTTCGGCCGCACCCCTGTGGCCCGATGGTTCTTGAACAGCGCCATCGTGACGGGGTCCATCACGCTCTCCAACGTCCTGGCCGACGCCATGGCAGCCTACGCCTTTGCGCGCCTGCGCTTTCCCGGCAAGGACGTGGTGTTCGTCTTGCTGCTGGTGACGCTCATGATCCCGTTCCATCTCACGCTGGTGCCGCTGTTCCTCATCCTCAGGAGCCTCGGCCTGCTCAACTCGCTGGCCGGCGTCATCGCACCGGGGCTCGCCTCCATCCTGGGCGTCTTTCTGCTCCGGGGCTTCTTCGCGGACATCCCCCTGGAACTCGAAGAGGCCGCCCGGGTCGACGGCGCGGGGGAGTTCCAGATCTTCTGGAGGGTCGCGATGCCGCTCGCCAGGCCGGCTCTGGCTACGGTGGCCATCATCGTCTTCGTGCAGAGCTGGGGCGAGTTCTTGTTGCCGCTCCTGGTGCTCAACGACCGCAGTGCCTTCACGCTGCCGCTGGGCATCCGGATGTTCCAGGGAGAGTACTCGACGGAGTGGGGCCAGCTGATGGCGGTCACGTTCCTGGCCGACCTACCCATCCTCGTCCTATTCTTGATGCTCCAGCGGCACTTCATCCACGGGCTCACACAGGGGGCGCTCAAGGCGTGAGGTACTCGGTTTGCAGCATCATCATGGCCGAGCACGGGCCGGAAGAAGCGGCAGAGCTCGCCGGCCGGTACGGGTACGACGGGATCGAGTGGCGGGTGCACCCCGGCGGGCACTTCGCGCCGGTGGAGTTGCCGGCCGCCGCCTCGAGGATGCGCAGGCTGGCCGAAGACCATGGGCTCGAGATCCCCGCCCTGGCTGCGTACGTCGAGCTCGGGGCCCTGGGCGAGGGAGAGGAGCAGGCGCTCGAAGAGCTCGCACGCGTCGCCGAGGCTGCCGAGCTGGCGGGCGCCAGGCTGTTCCGGGTCTGGGCGCCGGCATACGACGGGTCCACGCCGTATGGGACGCTCTTCGACAGGGCACGCCGGGGTCTCGAGAAGGCCGAGGCCGCGGCGCGCCGCCACGGAGTGAAGGCCGCAGTGGAGATCCATCTGGGAGGCATCACGCCCAGCGCCGGCCTGGCACGCCGCCTCGTGGAGGGATTCGACCCGGCCCATGTCGGGCTCATTCACGATCCAGCAAATCTCATCTACGAGGGGTTCGAGAACTGGCGGATGGGGCTCGAGCTCATCGGAGAGTACCTGGCCCACGTCCACGTCAAGAACGCCGCATGGCTACGCGGGCCCGACGGGCGCTGGCGGTGCGAGAGCGCCCCTCTGGCGCAGGGGCAGGTCGAATGGCCCGCCGTCGCGGCGGAGCTACGCCGCGCAGGGTACGACGGGTGGCTCTCCCTCGAGGATTTCTCGGGACAGCCCGTGGAGGACCGGCTGCGGAGCGGCATTGCCTTCCTGCATCATTTGGGCGGCTGAAGGGACGTCTTCGCAGGCCGGGCGCTTCGTATGTCAGGGAGGGGATGGCCGTGCGGTCCTGTCTTCGCGTGACGTTGCTCGCGGCGTGTCTGGCTGCGGGTTTCTCGGTCGCGTCGCTGCCCACCCGGGCCGGAGAGAACCTGGCCAGACCTGCCGGGCAGAGTTCGCGCCCGTACGTCCTGTTCGGAAAAGACGACATTCCCCGCTTACGGGAAAAGGTGCAGTCGGGCGTGGCAGCGACCTGGTGGGCAACCGTGAGGGAGCGAGCCGAACGGGCCCTGTCGAAGGTCGTGGAGAAGACCTCCGAGCGCGACCTTCGCTACGACGTCCTGGATCTGGCCTTCGCGTACCTCATCACCGATGACGACCGCTACGGTCTCAAGGCCAGGGAGATTCTCCTCAACATCGACAGGTCGGTCCAGTGGCGGCCTGGCCCCGGCGACTTCCCGTGGAGATGGCCGCAGCTTACCATGCAGACGGCCCTGGCATACGACTGGATAGCCGGTGCGGGGCTGTTGAACGAGGAAGAGGACCGGCGCGCCCGGGCCCTCATCGCTCAGGCTGCCAAGATCATTTACGACGGTTTACGAGGACCCGAGGATCAGAAGGCCAACCCCTACTGGAACCTTGTGAATTTCCGGCTCCGCAACGACGCGGGTCTTGGCGTCACAGCCCTGGCCCTCGGTGACTTCGACGACCCGGAGCTGGGCAGCGCGGAGGAGTGGGCCGCATACGCGCAGGCAGATCTCTTTGGCGAATCCGGGTGGGTGGTGGATCACTATCTCTCCCAGATGGTAACTGCAGACGGCGTGTACAAAGAGGGTTCGAGCTATGCCCAGGACAGTTTTCGAATGCTCATCCCGTATCTGTACGCCATGAAGCGCGTGCGCGGAGTGGACTACTTCCGATACCCCCAGGTGCGTAACCTATTCGGGTGGCTCGTGAAGACCATGCTCCCGGACGGTAGCCAGCCCAGCGTCGACACAGGGTGGGCACCCGCCGCTTACTCCTCCGGAATGCACCACTGGGTGGCATCACAGTACCCGGAAGAGGCGCCCGCGTACATGTGGGCCTGGCAGAAAGAAGGCCGTCCCGTGCCGGCCGGAGACCAGGTGCTGGCCATCATTTTCTACGAACCCGCGATGGAGGCGAGCGCGGCCCCGCCCCGGTGGGAGCCGACGCAGTTTTTCGAGGAGGGCGGGTATGCCGTCCTGCGCAGCGGCTGGAACGACGATGCCACCATGATGTTGCTCCTGGCAGAGCACGTTCCCGACCGGTCCTCCCACGAACAGCCCGACCAGACCAGCTTCCTGCTCTTCTCACGGGGCGCGTACCTGGCCATCGACCCCGGGGATGGCCGAGACTACCCGGACCGGCGTCACTACTGGATCCGATCGCCATACGCTCACAACCTGGTCATCGTGGACGGGCAGTCCAGTCCCGAGGTGGCATGGAGCTACAGCGAGGTCAAGGATCCCGCTTACTTCGACCTGACATTGGCGGCCCGAGGAGCCGACATCGCCCGGGTTCGCATGCACTACGACAAGGTCGACGTGGACATCCGGAGGACGGTCTTGTTCGCTCGCCGCGAGTACTTCATCGTGGTAGACGACCTGCACTCTGACGGTGAGCACAGGTACGACTGGCAGATCCATCTGGGCCGGGCGGATCGCGGCAAGCTTGACATGCGCCCTGACGGCGCTACATGGACGATCCCGAACGACCGGGGTCGGAATGTTTCCCTGGACATCTGGTTCGCCGCGCCTTCCGTGCAGTTGACGTCCGCGACAGGCCCGACGAACTACGTACCTCGGGAGACGTTCGACCATGTCTACCTGAAGGCGACGTCGAACGGGCAAGACGCGCGGTACGTGACCTTCCTCTACCCGCGATACGAAAGCGACCCGCCTCCCCAGCTCGAGCGCCTTCCGGCATCCGGAGGGGAGGCCTTCGCCCTGTTCGATGGAGAGCGCCTGGACGTGCTGCTTCTTCGATCGGCGGACACGGGCGACCCTGCAACGAACTCAGCGGCGGCATCTGCGCAATCCCAGGGACGAGCACGGCTCGTTCGAGCCGTGGTGGCCGGCGAAGAGATCGAAGCCGATGCCGAGCTCCTCTACGTGAGCCGGGACCATGGAGTGACAAGGGTCATAGCCGGGATCGCCGTTGGGAACGTGAGGATGGGAAAGGACACGCTCATCAGCACTGGGGCGCCGGTCACGGCCGTTTGGGAGACAGGCAGGTGAAGCAGCAATGCCAGGCGTAGCACGAAGCAGCCCGAACCGGGGCGGTTCCATCCTGGATTTCGTGGGCAGCACACCTCTCGTGGAGATACGCAGCGACCGGCAACCGAACTGCCGGGTACTGGCTAAGGCAGAGTTCTATAGCCCCAGCGGCGGTCCCAAGGACCGCGTCGTGAAGCGCATCGTGGAAAAGGCAGAGAAGGATGGGCTCTTGAAGCCTGGCATGGCGCTCATCGAGGCCAGTACCGGGAGCACCGGTATTGCCACGGCGCTGGTTGCCGCCGTTCGGGGTTATGACGCGGTCATCGTCATGCCCGAAGGGATGAGCCGGGAGCGGCGCCAGATCATCGAGGCTCTCGGGGCGCGCCTCGAGCTTACGCAAGGGTCAGGAAGCGATATCGAGCGAGCGATCGCACGCGTGAAAGAACTGATGGCCGGCGATCCGGGCCGGTACTTCTTCATCAATCAATTCGTCAACCGGGAGAACGTGGAGACGCATTACCGGGAGACCGGGCCCGAGATCTGGGAGCAGACGGGCGGCGCTTTGGACGCGTTCGTGGCGATGATGGGAACCGGAGGCACCGTCACCGGCGTTTCGCGCTACCTGAAGGAGCGGGATCCCCGCATCCGTTGCTTTGCGGGCGAACCCACGAGCAGTGCCACCTATCTCACGGGACAGAAAGGCGCGCATGTGATCGAGGGTGTTGGCGACGGCTTGGTCCCCGAGATCTTCGACCGAGAGGTTGTCGACGGGTTCGTGCTGATCAGCGACGAAGAGGCCCTGGGCACGTGCCGATGGCTGGCACGTCGCCACGGCCTGCTCGTGGGCCCTTCCTCTGGGGCCAACGTGGCAGCGGCGCTGAAGCTGGCCGAAGCCTATCCCGAGTTGGAGACCATCGTTACCGTCTTGCCGGATACGGCGTTGCGATACCTGAGCACTGGACTCTACGGTCGCGCCGGCGTAGGGTTCGACGCCCAGGGGCCAGATGGCCCGGTGGAGTGGTGGCAGGAACGGTGTGTGCAGCGACTGACGGTCGTTCGTTGAGCCTGTTGCGACCCAAAGAGCCCGGGACCGAGTGGGTCGGTCGCATCCCTGGACGCGAGGGGCTTTGGTGTGTCCGGATCGAAGGATCTCGGGTCAGCGGGGTCCATCCTGTGTCGCAAGAGCCCGACGGCAACAGGGACTCGATACGCGCCGGTCGAGTGCCTTACATCAGCCCGGGCTTCCTGGATCTCCAGCTCAACGGGTTCGCGGGCTTGGACCTCAATGGGGAAGCGCTGTCGCAGGAGTCCCTCGTCGTCATGATCCGGGCGCTTTGGGCTACGGGAACGGCTCTCTTCCTTCCGACTCTCGTCAGTGCGCCCTTCGAGCGCCTTCAGGGTGCGCTGAAGGCCCTCGCGGACTTCGTGGAGGCTGCGCCGCACCTCGACTTGCAGTCCCGTCTGGCCGCGGCCAGCATCGCAGGCATTCACCTCGAGGGCCCTTACATCTCGCCGGAGGACGGGCCGCGCGGCGCCCATGTGGCAGCATTTGTGAGGCCGCCCGATTGGGATGAGTTCTGCCGGTTGCAGGAGGCGGCGAGTGGCAAGATACGCCTCATCACTCTGGCACCCGAATGGCCGGGAGCTATCGATTTCATCGAACGTGCGGTGGCCAGCGGCGTCACAGTGGCTATCGGTCACACGGGTGCCGACGGTCACCAGATCCGTGCCGCGGTGGCCGCTGGTGCGCGGCTCTCCACTCACCTGGGAAATGGAGCCCACGCCCAGCTTCCCCGCCACCCGAATTACCTGTGGGAGCAGCTCGCGGCGGACGACTTGTACGCTACGTTCATCCCGGATGGCTTCCACCTTCCGCCGAGCGTTTTGAAGAGCTTTGTCCGTGCCAAAGGGGTGCACCGCAGCATTCTCATCACAGACGCCGTGGCAGCGGCAGGGGAAGCCCCCGGTATCCGTACCTTAATGGGCAGGGAGGTGGAACTCACCCCGCAAGGCAAGGTGCAGCTGCTCGGTACCCCATACCTTGCAGGATCGGCGCTGCGCCTCGACCTGGCGGTTGCCAACGCCATGCGGATGGCCGACCTTCCGCTGGCGGACGCGATCCGAATGGTGACGGAAACGCCAGCCGCGGTTGCTGCCCTGACGTCCCGGACGGGACGACTCTGCTCGGGCATGGAGGCCAATCTTACCCTGTTCCGGCTAGGGGAAGATGCCGCCGTCGAGGTTCTCGCCACGGTGGTCAAGGGACAGGTAGTTTACACAGCAGGTGATTTCGCATGAGGCGGGGGCATGAGATGCAGCCGGTCCGAGTCCTCCGGGTCGATGGCCTGACTGTCGAGGTCTACGAGGACAGACGGCAGATGGGAGCGGCAGCTGCGGCTCGGGCTGAACGTATCCTGACGAATGCCATAGCATCCCGAGGCCAGGCCCGGGTCGCCTTTGCCTCGGCCCCGTCGCAGAACGAGCTCTTGGATGCGTTGGTTTCGTCGAGGGTCATCGATTGGTCGTGCGTGGCGGCCTTCCATCTTGACGAGTACGTCAACCTCCCTGCGGACGCGCCTCAGTCGTTCGGACGGTTCTTACGCGAACGGTTGTTCGCACGGGTTCGCCCGGGCGAGGTCCACTTCCTCGACGGCAATGCCGCCGATTTGCAGGCGGAGGCGCGCCGCTATGCAGCGCTTCTCTCCCAGGCTCCGCTGGACTTGGCTCTTACAGGGATCGGGGAAAACGGCCACCTGGCGTTCAACGAGCCCGGGATGACCGACTTCGAGGATCGGGAGCTGGTGCGGGTCGTCGAACTCGATCCTCGCTCCCGTGAGCAACAGGTGCACGACGGCTGCTTCGCGTCCCTCGAAGAGGTACCGCTTCACGCGTTGACCCTGACGGTACCCGTCATCATGGGCGCCAGGTCCATCGTCTGTGTCGTACCCGGAGCCACGAAGCGCCACGTGCTGCGTCAGGCCTTGTACGGGCCCATCACCCCCGGCCTGCCGGCGTCGATCTTGCGCCGGCATCCCGACGCAGCGGTGTTTGCCGACGTGGCGTCGGCTTCGGAGCTGTAGATGTCGACGCAGGGCAGACTCGGCCCGTCGACGCGACTGGCTCCGAGACCCGGCGGCGGCTCCCGTCCACCGCCGGTGGATGACCAACGGGCGATTCACCGGCCGACGACTCATCGGTGGCGCCCGGAGAGTACGGCTCGTGCCAGCCCGAGAAGCCACCGCCATCCGAGCACCCGTACCGAATAGCGCAGAGTGAGGCGGGCGATGCGTCCCGCCTGCTCGGGTGCCGGCCGCCACGCTGCCATGCCGCCGTCGAAGGGCTCGTAGGGTACGCCGCGCACCACCACGGCGGGAAAGCCTTCGGCCGTCTGGCCCATGACGAGCGCTGCCGCCGACGCAAGCTCGTGTGTCACCAGATCCGCCCCGCCAAACTTGGGCTTGCCCATCCGGTCGGGGGCACCGAACTTCCCGGCGGCGGGCTTGATCCCGTAAGAGCCGCGAGCCACGTCCTGCGTGCCCAGCCCGAGGGTATACTCGGTGTCGGTGATGACCACCGGTACGTGCAGGCCCGTGATGCGTCGCACTTCTCCGGCCAACCGGCGCGCCTCTTCGTCAGGATCGGGCGGGGGATAGCTCACCTGCCCTTCCGGGTGGTTGGACGCGTCCACCCCAGCGCTCGAATAGACGTCGCCACCACGCAGGGTGAAGACCTCGTAGGGGAACCGCTCGATCAGCCTCTGGACGGCCAGCGTGTCCGAGCCGAGTTGGGCCGGAGTGACGACACCCTGTCGAACGAACTCGGCCAGGGGCAGCACCATCAGCACCGCATCGGACTGGCCCAGCACGACCTCCAGGAACCGGGCCTCCAGCCCCGTCCGGGCCGAAAGACGCCGGGCGGCTGCAGAGGGGCGCACGTCGCGAAGCTCTACCAGGTACCCCCTGGCCTTGGAGACGATCTTGCTGGTGACGACCAGCACGTCGCCGGCCTGGAGGCCCCCGCAGGCGCGCCGGGCGCCCTCGACGAGCAAGGCGCCCAGGTCATCCCCCGGCCGCACCTCCGGCATCGGGAGCCCGAAAAGCTCGATTTTCACGGCGTTGGCCCTCCGCTACTCGTACAGTAAGCAGCGCCGCCGCCTCTCGAGGAAGGCGGCGAGCCCCGGCTGCCAGCGTTCACGCAGTGCGCGCACCGGGAGCCCGCTTTCGATGCCCTGCCGGATCCAGCCGTTGCCTGCGAGTTCGTCCAGATAGGCGTGGGTCTGGAACTGCCCCGGGTAGAGGGCCTTCGCCGCGACCAGGATCTCCAGCCCGGCGGAGACGGCGTCGAACCGCTCCCTGTCCACGACGTGGATCTGGACGCCTCCCACTGCCTCGCCCGCGTACTTCCCCCACTGCGGGACGAACTCGACCGGCCGAAACACCACGCCTTCCAGCCCCCGGGCGTTGAGGTAGCTCGCGAACTCTTCGGGCCGCACGTAGGGTGCCCCAACGAGCTCGAAGGGGCGGGTCGTTCCGCGGCCCTCGGAGAGGTTGCTCCCCTCGAGCAGCCCGGCACCCGGATAGACGGTCGCGGTGTGGAGCGTGGGCATGCCGGGCGACGGCATGACCCAGATGGGTAGGCCTGTCTCGTCGTACCACATCGTGCGCCGCCAGCCCCGCATGGGCACGACCCAGAGCCGGGCCCCCAGGTGATGCTCCTCGTTGACGTAGCGGGCCAGTTCGCCGATGGTCAGGCCGTGGCGGATCGGGATGCCCGGGTAGGCCCCCACGAACGAGGTAAAGCCCTCCTCGACCACCGGCCCCTCGACCTTGTGGCCGCCGATGGGGTTGGGACGGTCGAGCACCACGAAAAGCAGCCCGTGGCGAGCCGCCTCCTCCATGGCATACGCCATCGTCGACTCGTAAGTATAGAAATGTACGCCGGCATCCTGGACGTCGAAGACCAGCGCGTCGAGGCCCTCGAGCATTTCCGGGGTAGGCCGCCGCGTCTTGCCGTACAGGCTGTACACCGGCAGGCCGGTGACCGGATCCCTGGCATGGCCCACCTCGCCGGTGGCCGCCCCGCGAAAGCCATGCTCCGGAGCGAAGAGGGCCCGAAGCTCCCACCGGGTGTCCTGCCGGAAGAGGTCGACGATGTGCCGCCAGTCCCGGTTGATGGCCGTGGCGTTGGTGATGAGGCCGATGCGCTTGCCCGCGAGCGGCCCCGGATCCTCCAGCACGACGTCGAGCCCCACCGTTACCGCCATGCCCTGCCGTCTCCCGGCCGGCTCTCCGAACCGGCGTAGATCGCCGCGGTCTTCGCCGCCATCGCCTCCACGGTGAACGCTGTCTCGTAGCGCCGCCGGGCGCCCTCCCCGAGGCGTTCGCGAAGGCCGGGGTCGGCCAGCACGCGCTCGAGCGCCCGGGCCAGCGCCGTGACGTCTCCCGGAGGCACCAGCACCCCGCTCGTCCCGTCTTCGATCAGCTCGCCCGTGCCGCCCGCGCGGCTCGCCACCAGTGCCCGCCCGCAAGCAAGCGCCTCGATCCCGACCAGGCTCAAGGCTTCGTCCAGGGACGGCATGCAGACCACGTCGGCATGGGCCATGAGCCTCGCGGCGCCCGGTACCGGCCCTGCCAGCTCGACTCGGGTTCGCAGGCTCTCGGAGCGCCTGATCCGCTCGCGCAGCTCCGCCTCCAGGGGCCCTGCGCCCACTATCACAAGACGCGCCCCAGGAGCTGCGGGTGACACCTGCTCGAAAGCTTCCAGAAGCTGGCGCACGCCCTTCTGCTCCGCGAGGCGCCCCACGAAGAGCACTCGCGGACGCCCGTCGCCGAACGGCCACGCCGGGGCAGGCTGTTGCAGGGGATCCGGCACCCCGTTGTGCACCACGCGCAGCTGCCCGGGCGGCAGCCCGGCCTTCTGCAGGCGCCGGGCCTCCTCTTGCGAGACCGCGATGACCGGCACCCTCAGCCGCCGCAGGATCCAGGCTGCCAGCCTGTAACTGGTGCGTGCGCCGGGGCCGAAGTAGCCGTGGCTCGTAAAGAGAAAGCGCGCCGGGGCCTTCTGCCTCCGGGCCTGCCGGTAGGCGAGCCACAGCAGCTCGGCTGCCCCGTGGACGTGCACGATGGAAGAGGCCCTCGTGCCGGCTACCGGCGCCGCGGATCCCGAGCCTTCCGCGAGCGCCTCGCCGAGCGCCCGGCGGAAAGTGCGCATCCCGACCCACCAGTTGCCCGTGAGGTCGTCGAAAAGGTGCATCCGGGCGCCAGCCGCCACGAACTCCGGCCTGAGCGGCCCATCGGGCGCGACGACGCGAGGGGGCTCGCGCCAGGCAATCGCGCGCACCAGGTGGAGCACGTGGTACTCGGTACCACCGATACCGAGGTACGGAAGCACGTAGACGAGCCGGCCGGGCCAGGGGATCCGTGCCGTCAAAGTCGTCCACGTCCCGGACCTACGCCGCATTGTCGCCGGCCGCATGCACTGCCATCGTCACATCCCGTGGCGTATGATCTCAGGGCTGCTCCGGCCTGTCCACCAGGTAGAACGCCCGGCCGGGGCCCCATGGGGTATAGACGGCGGCGGTGGAGAACCCCGCCTGTTCCAGCGCGCCCCGCACCTGCTCCTCGGCGTACGCCCGCTGCTCGAGGGCCAGGTCCGTGCGTCGCCAGGCGCCCTGCTCCAGGCGGAACAAGGTGAACTCCATACGGGCAACGCCCTGGGACGGGTCGAAGCTCGAGCGTTGAATGAGCGCGTGGTCGTCTCCCACGAGCCCGGACGAGGAACCCGTCCATCGGGTCTCATAACCCGCCCGGGTGTTGACGTCGAACAGGAACCGGCCGCCCGGCACCAGTGCGGCGTAGACGTTGCGGAAGACCGCCGCCAGTTCGTCCAGCGACATGACGTGGTTGAGGCTGTCGAACAGCGAAAGCACCGCGTGGAAGCTCGGCGCGAGGTTGAACGAGCGGGCGTCGGCCTGCACGAACTCCGCCCCTGGGGCGTTTTGCCGCGCGAAGGCGAGCATCTGCGCCGAACCGTCTATCCCCACTACCTGGTACCCACGGTCCGTCAGCAGCCTCGCCATCTGGCCCGTGCCGCAGCACAGGTCGAGAATGCGGGCGCCGGGCGCAAGCATGGAAAGCACCAGGTTTTCCACCACGGGCAACACCCGGGCGCTGTACTCCCCCCAGTAGCGGTTGTAAAACCATGCCAGGGGGTCGTAGCCGGAGTACGTACCCGCATGAGAACCCCCTTGCTCGGGCATGGGTCCCACCCCCTCCGTGTGCCGTGCTCCGGCCTTTGGCGGTCCTCACGACCCGATCCTCAGGTAGCGGCGAGCCTCCTCGGGAGTGACGTAAGGAGCCTGCAGGCGCACCGGCTGGCCGGAGCCGACCACGAAGAGCATGTCGCCCTTGCCCGCCAGCGTTTCGGCCCCAGGGCGGTCGAGGATGACCTGCGAGCTGACCCGGCTGCTCACCTTCAGGGCGATCCGGGCCGGGAGGTTTTCCTTGATGGCGCCGGAGACGACGGTGCTGTCCGGCCGTTGCGTCGTCAACACGAGGTGGATGCCGGCGGCCCGCCCCTTGCTGGCCAGCTCGAGGACGCGCTGCTCGAAGGCCTCCCGGCTTTTCCTGGACGTCATGACCAGCGTCGCGAACTCGTCGACCATGCAGAGGATCGGCGGCGCCAGAGGCTTCGGGCCGTCGTAGACCGTCTGCACGCCCGAGGCGCTGAGCCGGGCGTAGCGGCCCCTCATCTCCTCGATGAGCTGGTCCAGGGCCTCGAGGATGCCTGACACGTCGAGGACCGGCGGGCGTAGCAAGAACGGCGACCCGTGCAGCGGCGCAAAGGTCACCTGCTTCGGGTCGACGAGGAGCAGCTGCACGCCATCCGGGCCGTACAGCGCGCCGATGGAGGCGGCCATGGAAAGCAACAACACGCTCTTGCCGCTGCCCGTCGTGCCGGCCACGAGCAGGTGGGGCGTGTTGGGATCCGCGAAGTCGAGGAAATGGACCGCCCACCCGAGGCCCACCCCAAGTGGGATCGCAACGCTGCGAACCGCCCCCTGCCGGACGCCCTCCGAGCCCGAAGCAGTATTGCCGGGCGCCGGCCCGCCGGATCGCTCGAGCAGCTGGTGAAGGCGGACGGTCGCGGGAACGCCTCGGGCCACGTCCACGGCGATGGCGCCCGCCACGCTGTCCACCATCGGCTCCTCGGGGAGATTCAGGCGCACCTTGAGGTCCTCCGCGCGGCTGCGGATGCGCTCCACCGTGGTGCGGCTCTCGGGAGCCATCTTGTAGCGAAGGAACGAGGGCCCTTCCTGGACTTCGACGGTGCGCACGTCACAGCCGAACGCGCGCAGCACCTCCTCGAGCTGGCGCGCCTGCACGGGGAGCTCCGCCGGCTGCGACACGCCGGCAGGCCGCGCTTCGACGTCCACCGTTTCGCCGGTCCCCACCTCGCCGGCGACCGGCTCGCCGCTCGCCGCCGTCTCTTGAGAGGACGCGCCCGTCTGGCGAGCCGCTGGGACAGTCGAGGTGGCCGCATACGGTGGAAAGACGTCCGGGCAGGGCGGGTGGTAGACACACGCCTCGCAGAGCCCGGGCAGGCGACTTGCCGGGGGCGGAGGGTCGCCGGGCCGCCAGCGAGCCCACTCCCCCAGCTGAGTGACGAAGGGCCGCAGCTTTTGCTCGATGGTGGCGGTCACGTCGGCCCCCTCGAAGCGACGCACCACCGTCCCATCCGGCGTGACGTAGACCAGCACCGGCTCGACGGCGGGGGCGGCCGCTCCCGATGGCCGGCGCGCGGCCCGCCGGCCTCCCCTCTCGCCGGGGCGGTCCTCGAGCAGCCAGCTGTAGAGCGCCACCTGGAACAGGTCCAGCGGCGCATCCTGTGGCGGAGTGGTCTTGAACTCCACGACGACCTCACGGCCGTCCCTGCGCCGCACCACGACGTCGGCCACGCCGCGGACGGAGGCCCGGCGGCCGTCGCCGAGCTCGACGACCCGCTCGATCGGGACCTCCGAGCGCACATCGAGCCCACGGCGCCGGCTTCTTAGCGGCCACCACCCGCCCCCGGCCGCGTGCTCGCGGCCCACCTCGGCCAGCAGGCGGCACAAGAACCGGACGGCCCGCTCCAGGACGGCCCACAGCCGATCGGCCTCGGCCTCCGGTACGCGTCGGCCCTCGCCGCGGCGCCACACGTCGAACAAGCTGCGCCGGGCCACCGCCACCCAGGCATCTTCGCCCGGATAAGGGGCCGGGCTCCCGTCGCTCTCGCCGGTAACGGGCGCGGCCGCCGCCGAGGGCAGGTGGGCGACGAAATCGGCCACCATCCGGTGCAACGTGGCCCCGAGCGGAAACGACCGGCGCACCTCCGTGAGGGGGCGCCGGCCCTGGCTCAGGACGAAGTAGCGAGGACACGCCAGGGCGGCGACCGCCTCGCTCACGGAGAACGCCATCTCCCGTTCCGCCGTGGCCGGGGCGGGGAGCGAGGGCTCGCGGCCAGGCTCCGCAACGTTCTCGCTGGTGGTCGTCGCAGTCCCCGCCACCTGCTCGAGCGCCTGCAGCAGTTCGCCCAGGATCTCCTCGCCGGCCCCGTCCTCGACGAGATGGCCCAACGCCTCCCCGGCCTCGACCGGCCGGCCGCGCAGGGCCACATCCCCCGAGTCGGCCTCGCTCAGCAACGACCACAGGGCTTCCAGGCCGGCCATGGTTTCGTCGCCGGCCTCGACGACCCGGCCGCCCAGCGACTCCCACTGCCGCACGTACTCGCGGCCCTGCTTCCACCCGCGGGGCACGCCGAGGCGGCGCTCTCGCACCACGATGCCCCGATCGAGCCGGCCGTCCCGAAGCTGCTGTACCAGGGCTTGCATTTGCCTGGCAAAGCTCTGCCCGCTGGTCGTGTCGACGACGGCGATGCCCACGTGCAGCGGTTTGCCGTCCCGCTCCAAGCGCACCAGCACCACGGGCGGCTGCCCGCGCACGGGCCCCGGGCGCACCTCGGCGCCCACCGGCCTCCACCCGCCGGCAAGGCGGCGCCTGCGGCCCAGCTCATCCAGCAGCCGCTGGACGGTCCGGGCCACCTGGGCCCCCTCGGCCGGCAGCGGCGGCCGGGCGGCCGGGTGGCGCACGGCAAGCTTCCGGCGGGCCCGTTCTGCCAGCTCCAGTCGCAGCGCCTCGCGGAGCTCTCGTGGGCGCTCCTCCGGTGGGCCGGGTTGCTTGCCCGGCGCTTCATCCGTCCTTGCTCCCGGGGCGACGATCGGAACGACCTGGCCCAGCGCCCGCATGCGGCGCAAGGCGTCGCTGCACTCGGCCAGCACCTTGCGCGGGCCGGCCGCGCCCGGGCGAAACAGCTCCGCAAAAAACTCGTGGCGAAACGGGTACGCGGTCCAGGGCGGCGATTCTCGGCCGTACAGGACCCGCATCCGCAAGTCGCACAACTGCTGGGCTTGCTCGGCCGTGAGCCCCCTCAGCCCGATGATCTCGCCCGCCAGGCGGTCCTGGACCGACTGGGGCCAGACCCTGGCGGCCTCGGTCGACGTCTTGTCCAGGCACGCCAGCACGAGCAGCAAATTGGGGGCCTCGTCGTGCAGCGTCATGAGGCGGTTGCCGAGAATGGCCAGGCCCGGCTCGGCTGGGCTGCTCGCCAGGGACTCCAGCTGGTCCCACGCCATCACCACCGGGCCCCAACCCGCCAGCATCCGGGCCAGCGTCACGATGGCGCCCCGCACGTCCTCCTCCGTCGCCAGGGCGTGGCTCAGGCCCAATGCCCGCACGTCCTGCGGATCCATCTCGTTACCCGACAGCCAGCTGCGGGCCCGCTGCCACAGCCGCCGGTGCGAAAGGAGCTCGACCGCCCGCACGACGTCCAGGTCGATCCCCGGGTACCGGGCGACCAGTTGGCGCCGGTCGAGCCGCGTCACGGCCCTCACGACGGCCGCCAGCTGCTGGCCGGCACCGGGGGCGATCTGCTGCTCGAGGCTCGTCACCAGCTGGCGGATGAGATGCCGGTAGGGGCGTTCGGGGTCGGAAAAAGCCGTCACGTAGACGAACAGCGCCGGCATGCGGAGCCGGGCCTTCAGTCGGCCCAACAGGTGCGTCTTGCCGAACCCGGGCTGCCCGACGACCATGACCGAGCGCGTCCGGCGGTCGGCCCGTACCGCCTCGACGAGCTGCAACAGGCGCTCGGTCTCTGCCGCGTGGATGCTCGCCACGTCGGCCTCGAGCGGAGCCTCCCACGCCGAAGCCACCGTCCGGCGCTCGAACGGGTCGGGTCCGGTGAGGATGCGCCGGTCGAGCTCAGAGGCATCTGCCGGGCGTGCCCCGCCTTGCGGCTCAGAGCGTGCCGCCTGCATGCGCCTCACATCCCCCGGCGGAACCAGTAATAGAGCTGGCCCAGCCACGGATCGCGGATGGAGCCGGCCTGCTGCTCGGGCGAAAGCGAGGCGGGATGATCATGGGGCACGAGCCACACTTCACGGCGCGCGGCCAGCTCGAGCACCAGGCGGTCGAACGCCTCGCCGTCCACCACGCCCGCCAGGGCCTTGCGCACCTGGGGAACAGGTACGAGCCCGAACTGGCGAGTCTCCCGGTCGAGACGGTCGATGGTGGCCAGGAGCCGCTCGCGGAACGCCTCCAGCGACAACGGAGGGGGCGAGCTGTCCGGTTGCGTCTCGCCGGCACCGGCCCTTGGCCGAGCGGAAGGCGCACCGAGGAGCGCTTCCAGCCGCGCCATGCGCTCGCTTGCCGAGCCCAGGAGCGCCTCCATCGCCTGCACGCGCGCTTCGACGGTGCTCAGGCGGCCTTCCAGCGCTTCGACCCGTCCGGGTATCGGATCGACCGCCGTGGCCGTGGCGCCGGCGCGCCGAGCGGCTCTACGGCGGGGGGCGACGGGCCGTGCCGGCGGCGCCTGGGCCTGAAGACGCCCGGCCAGCTCCAGCCCCGCCTCGGTCAGCCGCAGGCGCTGCCTACCCGTTCCTGTGGGCCGGGCGTCGACCAGCCCGGCGAAGACGAGGCGCTCCGCCGCGCCCTTGAGCACGTCCTCGGGAGGCACGGTCTCTCCCCTGGCGCGTGCTGCCTGAAAGAGCTCAGCAAGCGTGCGCCCTTCACCGCCGCGGCCATGCCTGGCGTGCCATCCTGCCAGCGCCAGCACGATCGCCCGTGCGGCGTCGTCGAGTTGGGGAAGGCCTCCTGGTGCCACAGCCGGCCCTTTGCGTGCAGGAGCCATCGCCGCCGCCCGCCTCTCGCGAAAGAGCCCGTCGCTACGCTACCCTGTGAGCCGCGCGATTCGACCCGCTGGCAGTCGTCCCCTTCCCCCTCCCTCAATGCCCCAGGCGGTACCCGACGCCGCGCACGGCCTGGATCAGCTCCGGCGCGCTCCACGGAGGCGGTGGGCCTGGCCGCAGCCGAGCTGCACAAAGGGATCGAGGAGATTCGAGCCTCCTCCGTCGAACTTGCATCTCGCGCCACCGCCGTCGCCGAACTGGCGGGCCGGCTCACCCGCAGTGAGCGCTCCGGGTCCAATGCGGCGCAATTCGACGCATCCCACACGGAAAGAGCGGGTCCATCGTGAACCTGACAACATCTTCTGCCCCCGAGCACGGAGCCCCCGGCTCAGGATCCGGGGATGTTCGCGCCCTGGCTCCGCCCGAGGAGCTATTGCACGCCCTCTTCCACCGTTCTCCCGACGGCGTCGTCGTCACCGACGCGCAGGCCCGCATCGTCGACGTCAACCCGGCCTATGAGGCCATTACGGGATATGGCCGGCAGGAGTTGCTCGGGCAAAACCCCCGGCTGCTCAAGTCCGGCCGCACCGCCCCCTCGGTCTACCGGGAGATGTGGGAGTCCCTTTCCGCCCGGGGCACGTGGCAGGGTACCTTCATCAACCGGCGCAAGGACGGGCAGGAGTTTTACGCGTTCTTCTCCACCATCCGGCTCGGCGAAGCCGGCCGGCCACGGGGCTACGTGGGGTTCATGCGGGACATCACGCCCATGGTGCGTGACCGGCAGGAGCTTTCCCGCCGCGTCGAGGAACTGCGGGTGACCCAGCGGGTCACCGTACGCACGCTGGCCAGCCTGGCCGAACACCGGGACCCGGGGATTGCCGGGCACCTCGACCGGGTCCAGGCGTACAGCCTCCTGCTGGCGGAGACACTGCGCGGCATGCCGGGATGGCAGGCGGTGGTGGACGACGCCTTCCTCGACGCGCTGGCGAGCGCCAGCTTGCTCCACGACATCGGCAAAGTAGGGGTCCCGGAGGGGATCCTCTTCAAGCCGGCGGCGCTCAACGCGGCTGAGCGGGCAGTCGTGGAGCTCCATCCGCTCATCGGGGCCGATATCTTGCGTCATGCCGACGACCGGCTCAAGGAGGAGCTGGGACTTCGCAGGAGCTTCTTGACGACGGCCCTGGAGGTCGTCCTGCACCACCATGAGCGCTGGGACGGCACCGGTTACCCCGAGCGGCTCCGGGGCGAGGCCATCCCGGCTGCCGCCCGTATCGTGAGCCTCGCCGACTTCTACGACGCACTGACCTCCCGGCGGGTGTACCGCGAGGCGTTCGAGCCCGGCCGGGTGACCCAGATGGTGAGAGAGCGGGCCGGCACCCAGTTCGATCCCGCCGTGGTGGAGGCGTTCGAGCGCCGGCACGGGGAGTTCGAGCGTATCGCGTCGGCAGCCCGCTGAAAACCGCGGGTCCGCCCAACAGGGGGTACCTGCCACGCCCGTGGACCGATATCTGTCACCTCTTCCAGATATTGTGCTTCCTGGCCTGGCCCACAGGCGGCAACGGCAGCAGGGCACCGCTCGCTCCTTTCCGAAGGGAGTTTCCTGTCAGGGGAGGCACGGTTTGGGGTGGACGTCCAGATCTGCCCGATGGTACCTCGCTAACCCGCCTCTGCCCATCGCGTGAGCTCACGGAGTGTTCGGGTGCCCCCCTGGCCACTCTGAGAAGGGGGGACCAGACGATACTGATGCACTGGCGCATCCTGTCGCTCATCGACAGGGCGCTCGGCTACCTCGAGGAGATGCCGCACCACGCACCCCGCAGCGTCGAGGCGTTGCGCCACCTGCAGCGCGGCCTGCGCTCCGGGAAAGCGCTCGAGGTACCCGAGCGCCCTGCCGGTGACATCATGCTGGAGAAGTGGCTGCAGCGCTACGTCCGCACGCTGCAGGAACTCCACGCCCTCTCCCAGGAGGCCGGAGAGCTGACGGCTGGGTTGCCCGGCCAGCCGGCGTCATCCCGCCCGCCCGGCACCGGCACCTCCACCAACCTGCGGCTCTGATCGGCCGCTCCCGCTGGCATGCCCCCGGGCATAGCTTGACGGCGAACGCTCGTTTGCCTCACAATAGGAAAGCCGAACACGCATTCGCATCCGGTCGGCGAGGGGGGCAAGCGTGAGCGCGCCGGTGCAAGCTGCGGCAGTGCGGCCGGCACGGCATCCGTGGAGCCACCGGCGGATACAGGTCGTGCCCATGCCCACCGTGCGGGCCATCAATCCGGTGCGGGGCATGCCGTTTCGCTGGAGCTTCAACCCTTACCGGGGCTGCTCGCACGCTTGCCGGTATTGCTATGCCCGGCGGACCCACGAGTATCTGGGTTACAATGCCGGAGACGACTTCGACCGGGTGATCCTGGCCAAGCTCGATGCCCCGGAGCGCCTGAGGGCCGAGCTGTCCCAGCCTTCGTGGCGTCGCGACCGCATCGCCGTAGGGACGGCCACCGATCCCTACCAGCCGGTGGAGGGACGGCTGCGCCTGACTCGCCGGGCTATCGAGGTCTTCGTAGAGCGCGCCAACCCGATCTCGCTCGTGACCAAGTCGACATTGGTGATGCGAGATCGGGATCTGTTGGCCCTCTTGAGCCGGCGAGCGCCCGGCACCGTGGTGTGGGTAAGCGTCACGACGCTCGACCGGAGCCTGGCTCGTTCGGTGGAGCCGGGCGCTCCCCCGCCTCACCAGCGGCTGAGGGCCGTACGAGAGCTGGCACGGGCGGGCGTCCCGGCAGGGGTACTGATCGCCCCGGTCTTGCCCGGGTTGACCGACTCGGAGCAGCAGATCGAGGAGCTCGTCCGGGTGGCGGCTGAGGCAGGAGCCTGCGACGTCGCGGTCCATCCTTTGAGGCTATGCGAAGGAGCCCGCGACGTGTACCGGGCGTGGCTCCTCGGCTACGTTCCGCGCCTCGAGCACCTGTACGACCGCCTCTATCCCGGAGGGTCGGTCAACGTAGCCGCGTCCTACCACGCGTCGCTCTCCGAGACCGTCACCCGTGTCAAGCGGGCCATCGCCTTCCCCGGAGAGCCCGCCGCGGAGCGAGCCAACGACGAGCGGGGGAGCGGGGCTCCTGCTCGCGCCGTCCAGCTCACCCTTGGCTGGTGAGCGCGGCCGGGGGAGCAGGCCTGGCCGCCGGGCAGGTGTGCGCCCGGCACACCATCCGGCAGGTAGCGCCGTGCGCGTTGGGGTAAGAGATTCCCGAGGCCGGACGGGCTCGCCCGGCAACATACTCCGGGGCAGGGATGTGCAGCATGACGCAAAGGGATGACGCGAAGAGGGCCTTGCCCGGCCACGTGGGGGTCTCAGAAGAGGTCGCCGCTGCGCTCCCGTCGGGCCGCGTGGTGGCGCTCGAGTCGAGCCTGATCTGCCAGGGAATGCCATGGCCCCACAACCTGGAGACCGGGCTGCAGGCAGAGGAGGCCGTCCGGACTGCCGGTGCGACCCCGGCCACCGTCGCCATCCTGGAAGGGCAGGTGCGGATCGGACTCTCCAGAGCCCAGCTCGAAGCCCTGGCCCGCCGGGAGGATGCCGTCAAGGTCGGCATCCGGGAGATCCCGTGGACGCTGCTCCGGCACTTGACGGGCGGCACCACCGTCTCGGCCACCATGGCGCTTGCCGCGCTTGCCGGCATCCGGGTGTTCGCGACCGGGGGCATCGGCGGCGTTCACGGAAGCCATGACCTCGACATCTCCGCGGATCTCGTCGCACTGGCGCGGTTCGACATGGTGGTGGTGTCGAGCGGCGCCAAGTCGTTCCTCGACATCCCCGCCACCCTGGAGGTCCTCGAAACGCTCGGGGTCCCGGTGATCGGCTACCGCACGGGGGACTTCCCCGGGTTCTTCGTCCGCACGACCGGGTACCCGCTGCCCATGCGCGCCGACGAGGTCGAGGACATCGTTCGATTTGCCCGTCTCAAGTGGAAGCTTCGCCTGCCCGGTGCCGTCCTCGTGGTCAACCCCGCGCCGGAGGCGGACGCCGCAGACCCGGCCGCGGTGGATCGGGCCATCCGGCAAGCTCGCCAGGAAGCCGCGCAGCGCGGGATCCGGGGCCAGCGGGTCACCCCTTTCATCCTCGAGACGATCCGGCAGCTCACCGGCGGGCAGAGCCTGAAGGCCAACAAGGCCCTGGTCGTCGACAACGCGGCGCTGGCTGCCCGGATCGCGGTGCGGTTGGCAAACGCCCCCGTAGGGGATGAGGTGCCGTAATGGGGGATGAGGCATAGCCCGGAAAGAGGCCCTGCGGGTCTGTCCCTCCTGCGCCGGCCCTCCGGCAGTCGTAATCGGCGACGTGCTCGTGGATCGCGTGCTGCGCGTCGAGGCTCTGCCCCCGCCGGGCGGGGACGCACCGGTACTGGCCGTGCAGGAACGTCCGGGCGGCGCCGGGCTCAACGTCGCCTGCGCTCTCGCCCGGCTCCGAATCCCCTGCGTGGTCGTGAGCCGCGTGGGGGAAGATGACGCGGGACGCCGCCTGATCGAATTCCTGGCCGTGTCGGGTGTCGACCCGTCGTTCGTCGCAGTGGGGGACGTGACGGGCACGGTCGTCTCGGTCGTGGACGGCTCGGCCCAGCGCACCATGTTCTCGTGGCGAGGGGCCGCCGCGGGGGTACCCGGGCTCACCCGGCGGCTCGAGATGACGTTGCGGGCCGCACCCTTTCTCTTCCTATCGGGCTACTGGCTGCGAGAGCCGCTTCAAGCAGCCTTCTGCCTCGATATGGCCCGGATCGCAAGGGAGACCGCGGTCATCGTGGCGCTCGACCCGGGCCCATCGGTGAGTGCCATCCCGAGGGAGACTCTGGCCTCCATGGTGCTCCTGACCGACGTGCTCCTGGCCGGCCAGGACGAACTCGCCACACTCCTCGAGAGGCTCTCCCCCACTGATCGGTTCAACGGCCCTGTGCGCGGGGAGTCGCTGCAAGGATGCGCCAGACGAGCGCTCGCTCACGTGCCGTGCGTTGCCGTCAAACTCGGAGCAAGAGGGGCAGCCCTCGCGGCGGACCTCCCCGGAGGCCGTGCCGCCACGGCGGGCCCTGTGCCGGCCACCGCAGCAGCCAGCCGGGTGCCACCCAGGCTGTTGAACGTCCTGTCTGCTGTCCTCCACGACGCAACCGCCGGTCTGCTCTGGCTGACCCGTGCCGCCGAGCCCATCGAGGCCACCGACACCACGGGGGCGGGAGACGCCTTCGACGCCGGGTTCATGGCGGCCGTGGCCCGCGGCCTGCCGCCGCAACGATGGCTCGAGTGGGGCAACCGGGCGGCGGCCGACCTGCTCACCCGCCATGGGCGACCGTCCGGCCGGCCGACAACTTCGGCCGAGAGGTAGCCGGATCCGCCACGGCTCGAGCTGTCCGATCGGTCTCACAGGATGGCCTGCGGAAGAAGGGCTCCACCACGGCGCAGGGACGGCAGCAGCGGCCCCGGACAAGAAGCAATCATGGGCACCGGGACAGCATGGTGGGCAGGAAGGGACTCGAACCCCTGACCTCTACGATGTGAGAGCAGCCGGGCTATTTCGCTGCTTTCCTCCGGTGTTCGTGTACCGCTTCGCTCCAGGCTTGGAAGGCCATGGCGAATCCATGTTCGCCGATCGATGTTCACGCGTTTCTGGCCGTTAGGCTGTAGTTTGGCTGTACCCGGTAGCGGGAAGAGAACCCGCTCCGGCTCAGCTCGCGCGGCGAACAGAAAGGGAGCTGACCAGCTTCCTGCCGCGTCATGGCGTGACCACACCCAAGGGAACGACCCAGCGGTCCCGGATGTTTCTGCGCTGGCCGGACACGATGAGCTTCCCGCATCGGGTCATCCAGGTCGCCTAGGAGTACCTGGAGGCGGTGCGCGCGCAGCAGGCCCGGGTGGAGCGGCTCGAGGCAGAGGTCCACGCCATCGCCATGGAGAGCGGGTATGCACCGGTCTTCCAGGCGTTGCAGACCCTGAAAGGAATCCGGGAGGTCAGGGCGGTGACCCTGTGGCCGAGATCGAGAGGTTCTCCCGGTTTCGAAGCCCGGACCAGCTGATGGCGTACGCGGGTTTGGTGCCCCGAGAGCATTCGAGCAGGGCCCAGACCCGTCGGGGCGGGATCACCAAGACCGGCAACGCGCATGTGCGGTTTGTGCTCGAGGACGCAGCCTGGGCGTATCGCCATCGGCCGGTCGTCTGGGATCCCCTGCGGCCCCCGGCAACAGGGTGCCGGTCCGGAAGTCCTGTGTATCGCCCTCAAGGCGCAGCAGCGGCTACATCGCAAGTATTGGCAATGGCTCGGTCGGGGCAAGCCGTCGGCGGTAACGGTCACGGCGGTGGCCCGGGAGTTGCTGGGGCTTGCCCGGGCCGTGGCCTGCCACGTGGGGGCGCGGCAGGCCCGACAAGCGGACTGACGGGGGGGTCTGGAAGTGACACCACGAACTCCGGTCGGGATCCGGCCGAGCGAGTGGGCTGGAACCAACCGGGGATCCGTGAGGGGAACCCTCGAGGCTGCTATGCACACGGCACCGGAGCCGCACGTGCGCGTCGAGTTCGAGGCGGCTGCCAGACGGATGGCGTAAGATGCGCTAGCCAACCGCGGATATCAGGGTGCCAACCGTCGACGACATCCTCGGCCCGGCTCCGCCCCGGAGGATCACCCCTGGGGATTGACGGCCTCGTTCATATCAGTAGCGTCGAAGCGTCAACCGACGTACCCGCTACGGCCTCACTCGAACCACTGCAAGAGAACTGCCACTGTCTCCGCTCCTTCCCCGTCAGGAGATCGGTGACGGCTTCCCTGGGCTTCGAGGTTGAGCGTGGCACCTTGCTCGGATGCGTGCGGTTACCTCCTCGGAAGGGAACTCCACTCGAGCGTCGTATACACCCAACCAGAATGGACGAGACGGGTGTCTCATCATGCGAGACGAGCCGCTTGGGCAGGTTGCCTTTGGCGAGCCACGAGCGGACCGGCCCAGAAGCGCCAAACCGGTTGCTGGGCGAGCAGCCCTTCGTTCGGACGTACTGAGCGGGCCCAGCAGCCTGGTCGCTGTTCGGAAAAGAGGTCCGGAAGGTGTTCAGGCAGTGGAGCGGGCCTTCCAACTGCTTGATGCGCTTGCTCGTAGCGACGCGGGGGTTTCCGAGCTCGCCAGGACGACCGGGCTTCACAAAGCTACGGTGCATCGGCTCCTCCGCACGCTCCGGGAGCTGGGTTTGGTGGAGGTGGGCCCGGATGGTACGCGGTACCGCTTGGGGCTTCGCCTCCTGGAGCTCGGGGGGCGGGTGCTGGCTCGGCTCGACCTGCGCGACGTGGCTAGGCCGTACCTCATGGAGCTCCGGGATCGGACGCGGCTAACGGTTCACATGGCGATTCTCAACGGAACAGAGGTCGTGTACATCGAAAAGCTTGATTCCCCTGCCAACCTGCGCATGGCCTCCTTTGTCGGTACCCGAAACCCGGCGTACTGCACCGCTCTGGGAAAGGCGATACTCGCCGCCCTTCCCGAGGGAGAGCTTGAAAGCGTTCTAGCCATGACCCGGTTGTTGCCCAGGACACCCAATACGATCACTTCTCGCGGCGCTTTGCGCGAGGAATTGGCGGCAGCCCGCGCCCGCGGCTATGCCATCGACAACGTCGAAAACGAAGAAGGCATCCGCTGCGTGGGGGCGCCGGTTTACGGCCACACGGGAAGAGTCGTGGCTTCCATTAGCGTATCGGGACCGATCTTCTCCGTCACGATGGAGGGGATCGACGAGCTCGGCCAGCTGGTCGGTGACACAGCGCAGCAAATCTCCCGAGCATTGGGTTATCCGGGGATGAGCCGGTAGGGCAGGGCCGGTTTACCCCGTGCGCAGGGCGGCGACCCGTATTCGGCTGGGCAGCAGTATCCGCGAAAGGGACGTCAGACTAGAGAGCCATATATGAGCCACCAGCTGAGAAACGGCCGTCTCGTTATACGAGACAACACGGGGATGCTTCTATGGTTCTGAGCAGCACAACTGAGCCGTAGCGTCTTTGAGGATGGGCAGGTGCCAAGGCACAGTTCGCTCCAAGCAGGGCAGGGGAAGGATTCGTCATGAACAGTCCGCAGCTCCAGAGGCTTGTGACGGGTTTCCTGAACACAACCACGGCATCGGTCTCGGATGCGCTTGATCGGCGTGGGATCCGGGGATTCATGAGCCACGAGATCAAGCCGCGGACAGTGTCCAGGAAGATCGCCGGTATTGCGGTGACCATCCGAGAGGTCCCGTCGACCGAGCGACAGCCACCGCTGCGTGCCATCGAAGCGATAGACAGCGCGCCTGCCGGTGCCGTCATCGTAATCGGCGTTGACAACGGGGCTGACGTTGCAGTTTGGGGTGGCCTGATGACGGCGGCTGCGTTGGCCCGTGGGCTTGCAGGAGCGATACTCGATGGGGGAGTCCGAGATGTCGCCGAGATCCGTCGTGACTACGACTTTCCAGTGTATGCCCGCAGCATCGTACCATCGACGACCGTCGGCCGCTACGTCGCCATCGAGCACGATGTGGTCGTGGTGTGCGGTGGGGTTCGGGTGGCGCCGGGCGACATCGTCTTGGGTGATGACGACGGGGTAGTCGTCGTGCCGGCCGCGGTGGCCGAAGGGGTGCTACAAGAAGCGCTCTCGATTGACGCTCGGGAGGCTCAGATGGCCCAAGAGTTGCGAGAAGGCCGTCGCTTCATGGAGGTCTTCGAGAAGTATGCCCGCATCTGACCAGCCCATGCTGATTCTCTCCATGGGCGAACCCATGGTTGAGCTTTTCGCGGAGGAGCCTGGGCCTCTGCACAAAGCCTCCCGATTCGTCCGGGGGTTCGGAGGCGATACATCGAACTTCGCGGTGGCCGTGGCGCGGCTCGGCGGGCGGGCCGCCTACCTGTGTCGGGTGGGCGGTGACGAGTTCGGCCACGCGTTAAGGGAACTCTGGAACCGTGAGGGGGTCGACATCTCTAGGGTCAAAGTAGTGCCGGGCGGGTTCACGGCGGTGTATTTCATATCGTGGCGCGAAGACGGCACGCACGAGTTTACCTACTTCCGGCAAGGCTCGGCAGCGAGCACCCTTCAACCGAGCGATCTCAGCCCGGAACAGTTCAGGAACGTCCGCCTCTTTCATGTGTCAGGCATCACCCAGGCTATCAGCCTTTCCGCCTGCGATGCGGCGTTCCGCGCCATGGAGCTTGCGCGCCAAGCAGGGGCTTGGATTAGTTATGATCCCAACTTCCGCCCGCGCTTGTGGCCCCCCGCCAGGGCAAGGGCCGTCATGCTGGAGTCCATTCGGCAGGCCGACGTGGTGACGCCGAATCGAGAGGAGGCCGCGCTGCTGACCGGCACAGAGGATCCAGAACAGGCGGTCAGTTCCTTGCTGGCGCTCGGCCCTCGTATCGTGGCACTAAAGCTCGGGCCAGAGGGCTGTCTCGTAGGTACGCGAGACGGGCAACGCATTCGTGTCTCGCCCCCGGCAGTCCAGACCGTAGATACGGGCGGTGCGGGTGACACTTTCGATGCGGCATTCGCCATTGGACTGGTCGGGGGCTGGGCCTTGACCGAGGTTGCAAGATTTGCGACCGCGGCCGGCGCGCTGACTACCGCCGGTAAGGGCTGCGTGGCGCCCATTCCAACACGGGCGGCTGTGGAGGCAGCCATGGCCGGTACCACAAATGATGCAAGGCGTCCTCCCGCTGCGCAAAGCAGCGGACGAGACGGTAAGGGGGAGTGATCTGGGAGTTATCGTGTTCGACATTCACGAGCGGACCAGGATCCCGTTTCCCTGCTGGGGGGGGCTTAACATGCTACGACGACTCTTTGGCACGCAAATCGTGGTGGCGCTGTTGCTGGTAGGTGTCCTCGCTCATTCGGTAGGCGCGGCACCCGCTAGACGAATCGTCATTTGGGACAAAAGCGAATACATTCCGGCATATAATCGGATCATGAACGAGCGGATTCGCGAATGGGGCCAGGCAAACGGCGTTGACGTCGTGTACGTGGTGATCCCGCCCCGGGAGTTGATTACGAAGCTTATGGCTGCTGTTGAAAGTGGAGATGTGCCTGACATTGCGACGGTAGAGGTGGGCATGGTCCTTCAGCTGGCCGGCATGGGGGCAACCCTGCCCACCGACCAGTTGATGAAGACCATCGAGCAGGAGCAGAACACGAAGTTCGTAGAGGCGGCATACGATCTTGCCTCAGTTGACGGTGTACCTTATGGTGTCCCATCGGCGCTGTTTCCGGCAGGCCTGTACTACCGCAAGGATCTATTCCAGGCGGCAGCCGTCGCTGCGCCGAAAACGTGGGATGAGTTCCTGATTGCCGCCCAAAAGACCACCAACCCTCGCACCAACGTCTTCGGAGCCGGGCTCCCGATGGGCCGGTCGGGAGGTGGAGACGCAGAAGGGTTCATCCGGTCGGTAATTTGGGGCAATGGCGGCTCCATCTTCGCCAAAGACGGCCACACGGTGGTTGTTGATTCCGATCGCAACGTGGAGAGCGTCAGATGGATAGCAGATCTCTGGCGCAAGCATAAGGTAGTGCCTCCGGGCTCGCTCGCCTGGGACGACAACGGAAACAACAACGCGTACCTGTCTGGCACCGTAGCAATGGTCATCAATTCCGGCAGCATCTGGGCTAACATGCGCGACACGAATCACCCGCTCTTCGAGAAGAGCGGCGTCGTTCCGATACCTGCAGGTTCGACCGGCCGAGCATTTAATGTAGGCGGTGGCAACACCTTCGTAGTGTTCAAGAAGGGCCACCCAGACCTCGCTAGTTCACTGATTCGGTATCTCTTCGACAAAGACTTCTACGGCAGTCTCGTGGAGAGAATGTCACCCATGTGGTCCCCGACGCTGATGGGTTTGGAGTCTCGGCCCTTCTTCCAGCAACCGGACAACCGGGCCTGGCTGGAGGCGGGAAGGCTAAACGTCAACGTGGGCTACCCCGGCCCCGCCACGCCTTGGGCCGGCGAGGTAATGAGTTCCCAGGTGATGGTTTCGGCGATACAGTCCGTCATCCTATATAACACGCCTGAGAAGACGGCCCTTCAGGAGGCGCGTAAGCGCATTGAAGAGATCGTAGCCAAGTACCAGAAATAAGGGGGTTGGGGGGAGCCGTTCCCGGAGGAGCCCCTGCGGGCCCTCCGGGAACCGTCACTGTCTACCTGCGGGGGAACGAACGAGTATGGGGCAAATCGAAACTCATCGCCTCCGAACGCGAGCGGCCTTTGGTGACACATGGTTAGCCATTCTCCTCCTCGTGCCTCTCATCGTTACGATTTTCGGTGTCATCGGCCTGCCCTTTGTGAATGCGATACTCCAGAGCTTTACGGATAAACGAGTGGGGCTCCCAGGTCACTTCGTGGGGCTCCTGAACTACAGAGAACTGGTACGAGACCCCGCCTTTTGGATTGCGGTCAGAAACAGCGCCGCGTACGCCGTTGTCGCCGTCGCGTTGAAACTCATAGCTGGCTTCGTGATGGCTCTTGTGCTTGACAAGCCTCTTCCCGGCAGGCCCTTGTGGAGAGCATTGATACTGCTTCCCTGGGCCATTCCGGCCCTGGTGGCGGCACTTACGTGGCGGTGGATGTACAGCGACACCAACGGTGTCATCAATTCCATACTCATTCGATTGGGCCTTATCAACCATCCGATCCCGTGGCTGGCTGCCCTTTCGATTGCCCTTATTTCGGTGATTATGGTCAATGTCTGGAAGGGCGTACCGTTTTTCACGTTTACGTTACTCGGGGGGCTTCAGAGCATCGATCGGCAGCTATATGAGGCTGCGGCTATTGACGGCGCTACGGGGTGGCAACAGACCCGACATGTGACGATCCCGGGGATTCTCCCCGTCACTTTGACAGCGACACTTCTCTCGCTGATCTGGACCTTCAACGACTTCCAGACAGTGTTCGTCTTGACGGGAGGGGGCCCCGGCCACGCGACGACTATCGTAGCGACTCTGACTTATGAGTACGCTTTTTGGAACCTTGAGCTGGGTAAAGCTGTGGCCGTCTCCGTGGCTGTCGCACCGGTTTTCATCATTGGCATCCTGGCTCTGAGCCAACTCATTTCGAATGGGGACTAGGCGGAGATGGTGGGATATAACAAAGTCGTCACATGGGGATTCCTGGGCATTGCGCTGGTCATAACGTTGTTTCCGATATACTGGATGCTCGCCACATCGCTGACGCCCTACAGCGCGATGTTCAATCCCGTGCCAACGCTGATCCCGCCGTCGGTGTCGGTCGAGCACTACGTAGACCTCTTCAGAAACACACCGTTCCTCACGTTTACGAAGAACAGCCTGATTGTTTCGACGGCCTCCATGTTGCTGTCGGTATTTATATCGACCCTGGCTGCGTACGCGATCACCCGGATGAGGTTGCGGGGCAGGCACGCTCTCGCGACCCTGGTGATGGCGACATATCTGTTACCACAGTCCATGCTTTTCATTCCCATGTACATCCTGGTGAGTTCCTTGAAGCTAGCTAACACGTTACTTGGGCTCATCCTGACTTATCCAACCTTCTTGGTGCCGTACGGGACCTGGATGCTGATGAGTTACTTCAAGACGATTCCGCGTGAGATCGAGGAGGCAGCCCTCATAGACGGATGCTCCAGGTGGGAAACCCTATGGCGAATTATTGCTCCCCTCGCGGCTCCCGGGATTTCCGTTGTTGCCATCTTCAGCTTCACTCTGGCGTGGGATGAGTTTTTGTACGCGCTCGTCGTGACGACCAGTCCGTCCGTTCAGACGTTGCCAGTTGGTATCGCGGGTTTCATTGTCGGAGATATCTTCCTGTGGGGGCGCATCATGTCGGCGTCGGTACTGACCGCCATGCCCATGGTGCTCCTCTACACTGTAGTTCAGCGCTGGGTCGTTTACGGGATGACGGCGGGGTCAGTAAAGGGGTGATGGAGGCCGGAACATCTGGTAGAGCGTTCATCTACCGCACACCGCGCGAGTTACGCCACGGGTGAAGGTAAGAGGGGGGCAAAGAGTGAAGATTACCGACATCAGGACCGCCGTTGTGGAGGGTAACTTCGATTGGGTTCTTGTCCGGGTTGACACGGATGCGGACGTCAGCGGCCTCGGGGAAGCGTACTGGGGCGCTGGAGTGGCAGAGTTGGTGGAGAAAGCCAAGCGGTTCGCTTTAGGAGAAGACCCGCGAGACGTCAACAAGATCGTGGATAAAATGATCCGGGGGCTTTCCGGCGAAGGGTCTTTGGCCGGCACGACAGTTACGGCGGTCAGTGGTATTGAAATCGCGCTGTGGGACCTGATGGGCAAGGTAACACGCCTTCCGGTGTACCGGCTGCTGGGCGGAAACTACCGAGACAAGGTTCGGGTTTATTGCGACCTCCACGCGGGGCAGAAGTACGAAGACACTGCTTCCTTCGTCGAGCGAGCGCGTCATGCTATTGACATGGGTTTTACCGCTATCAAGTTTGATATCGACCTCCCGAATCCGTTCAATCCTGAGGGTACAACAGACCCTGAGCTCTCGTGGTTCATGCCGTATAACCGCACACTGACTCCACGGGAAATCAAGTGGATCGAGGGAATCGTAAGGGCCGTACGGTCGGCCGTTGGCGATGATGCCGACCTATTGATCGACTGCCACTGGAAGTTCAATGTCAGCGACGCCTTGGCGCTCGCCAGGGCTCTTGAACCGTACGGTCTGTACTGGCTTGAAGATCCTGTCCCACCTGAGAACATTGACGCATTGGCCAAAGTTAGCGCGGGGACGACTATCCCCATCGCTACAGGGGAGAACCTGTACCGCGCTCACGGGTTCCTTAAGCTCATTTCGCAACAGGCTTGTAGCATCGTGACCCCTGATATCCCCAAGATGGGAGGGCTGCGAGAGGCACGTCGGGTAGCCGAACTGGCTGACCTTTACTACATGGGGATCGCCCCTCACAACGTTTGCAGCCCCATCGGCACAATGGCAGCCGCGCACGCCGGTGCATCCGTCCCGAACTTCCTTGTCCTCGAGTGGCATGCCATCGACGTGCCGTGGTGGGCGGACATGGTGACGTCCAAGGTGATCGAGGGTGGGTACATCCGCGTTCCCGAACGTCCCGGCATCGGTTTGGAGCTCAATGAGGACGTGGTGAAGGCCCACCTGAAACCGGGTAGCACGTTCTTTGGCGAGTGAGCGAATGATAGCCGGAACTGACGCCAGGAGGCGATACAGGACATGAAAGAGCCGACCTCGATCCGAGAGATGGCGCAACGGTACCAGCGGTTGTACACGGCGGCGATTTACGATGTACTGGATTCCATGGGCTATCCCAACCAGTGTCTCGACCTGGGAATCCGCCCGCTACTACCCCATATGAAAATCGCGGGTGTGAGCTTTACCGTGGTGGGATACCGCGACCCGAGGCCACAGGAGGAATACGAACCAGAAAAGACTCGGGGTTTTGCCATCTTCGACCACATTACTCCAGGCTCGGTAGTGGTCATCAATGCAGAGAAGGATGACCAGTGCGGACACTGGGGCGAGCTCATGAGCACAGCGGCTCAGGCTCGCGGAGCAGTCGGAGTCGTTATCGATGGAGGCATCCGGGATTGGGGCCACCTTGCGCGCATGGAGAACTGGTCAGTCTTCGCTCGGTACACGTCACCTATCGAGTCCGGCAAGCGCTGGAAGGTTCACGATTTTGGGGTACCCATCGTTATGAGTGGCACGCTTACTCGGCAGGTCAGGGTAAGTCCGGGCGACTGGATCGTGGGCGACGGTGACGGGGTCATCGTTATTCCCAAAGAACTGGCCACTGAGGTGTTACTGAAGGCCGAATCCATGAAAGAGGTCGAAGACAAGGTGCGGGCCGAAATCCGGGCTGGCCGACGAGTGAAGGACGTGTTTGACGAGTACGGACAACTTTGACCGAGCTACACCCCGGTCAGGACCGGGGTGTACTGGACCTCTCATCGGCCAGGGTGCGGGCCGCCACGGCGGCCATGGACGAGAACGCGGCACGACTGCACGGCCGGCGCCCAGGAGCGCGGATGCCGGGAGGGTAACGTGCCAGCGCGTTGCACCAGCCGGGTCCCCCTCAGGCCCCAGCGGGCGGCAAAGCGGCGGATGCTCAGCGCCGACACGTCGGTCGATGGGGGAAGGCGCCTTATGCCTCTCCGCCTTGAGTTTGCAGGTTTCGCCACCGAAAACGAGTACCTGGCGTTCGCTCGCTCCCGGGGCCCGCTCGGGGTCCACGTACTTCCCGCAGACATGATGATCCCGTCAAAGGACAGCGGGGTAGACTTCACGGAGGGCGACCACCTCCCAGGCCTCGAGACCGTGCTCGCTATCTTCAAGCTACTCTGGTCGACAGTGGGCGATGGCCAGATGGTGGATTCAGCCGAGGGCGACGCGTGGCTCCGCGGCCCGTTCGTCCAGGCAGGGCACGACCTCTTTGAGGTGTCCGACTTTGTCAACCGCGATATAGAGTTTTAGGGTTGATTCCCTTGTTCCGAGACCACGACCTCGTAGCAGGCCCTGTGGGGATGTGGATAACTCGGAGCGGAGCGGAGAGTTATCCACATCCCCACAGGGCGGGCCCCTTGACCCGGCAGGCCGGCTGGCTCGGGCGGTCCGGTGCGGCGTCACGCATGCTGAGAAAGCTCAGCAGGGAGCCTCACCCCTCGGCCGCGTAAGTAATCCCGCATCGCCTCCACGTCCTTGAGGTGGCGGTCGATGAGGTCCAGATACTCATATACCAGCGTCTCGCCCCGCCCCAGCGCCCGGGCCATGAGGTGGGGCGGAAGTCCATAAAGGTGAAGGATGAGGACGCTGTCAAGCGCCTTCAGGTAGGCGTCCACCGAGCGGGGGTGGTGGTAGGTGTGCCGGGCGATCTCCAGCACCGACATCCCTTGCAGGTGAAGGCGTACGATGAGGTCCTTGTGGGTCAGCGTACGGCCCATGTCCAGCACCGTGCCGGGACAGGGCAGGATCACCTGGTGCTGGCGCTGGTACCAGTCCAGCGCCCGGGAGACCGTAGCAATCGACGTCAGGAAGATCCACTGCAGCTCCATGTGCGACAGCAATCCGTCCTGCGTGTAGGCCTCCACCATCGCTCGCCCCATCCGCCGGCCGTAGCGCTCCATCAGCTCCTCATAGGTCCGGGGTGGGTAGTGGCGAAGCCGCTGGCTCTCTTCGCCCGTCACCCAAGTGACGACGACGGGCGCCAGGGGTTGGTAGCGCGTCGGCTGCCAGAGGCTGCGCCCGCTGTCCACATGCATGGCCGCCAGCGGCATCTGACCGGTCGCCAGTACGGAGACCCGCGGGCAAAAGCGCGCCCGCAGGCTCATCAGATCGAGCAGCATGGGCTCCTGGACAGCCGGTGCAATCCCTGCTTCGTTGCGCAAGAAGGCCTGGAGCTTGGCCAGCGTCTCCGGGGACGTTGTCCCACGGCGTGTGGAATTTGAGTAGCGCCTCCGGGCTCGTTTTTTTCACCCGGTAGCGAGCGCAGGGTTGGGCATGGCTACTTCCGCTCCGATGGCTCGGCGTAGCGCGGTCTGCAGCATCGGAATGAGGCGATGGCCCCGAATCCGTCGAAAGCCTGCCTCCGCTGCCAGCAGACCCATGCCCACCCAGTGCTCGGCCTGCCGGCCCGACGTCCAGCGCTTGACCCGACCCACCTTGGTGCGGACCACCGACAGCGCCGACTCCACCGTGTTGGTGGGGGCCAGCGACATCCGCAAGAGGCCCGGAATGCTCTTGCGTTGATCGCTATTTGACCACGGTCGTCGCGCGCTCAATGAGCGGGAAAGGGCGTGGTTCGCCGGATGGTCCGGCCTGCCACGCCCTTGGGATGTCAGGGTAGCCGCCGAGGGTTGACCCTGCCGTCGGCCTCCTGGGCCTCCGCCCAAAGCAGCACCAGGCGGACGGCCAGCTCGTAGATGGCGCGGCGGGACGCAAAGGCCAGCACTACCTCCCGCGGGCCGTCGACCAGGCGTAGCCGGGCCAGGGCCCCGGCCCGGCGGGTGCAGCGCCACTCGACGGTGATGGGCGTGGTCCCCCGCAACCAGAGCCGCATCACGCTCACCTCCCGGTGCCCTGGGGTGCCTGCCACTCGGCGGCGATGACGGCCTCGACCAGCTCATGGTCGACCACGCGCTCCTGCCGGGCCGCCGCCGCCATGAGGCAGAGGTGGGCGAGCTGGTTGATGGGCCGCGGTAGCCCGTTGCAGGCCCGGTGGATGTGGTCGAGGGCCTTGGCGGTGAACAGCTCCTGGTCGGCCCCGGCCAGCTTCAGGTGGTGACGGATGTAGGCGGCCGTCTCCTGGGGCGAAAAGCCGCCCAGGTGGTAGCGGAGATCGATGCGCTGGGCAAGCGCCTCGGCAGAGCGAAGGGCCAGCCGCTCCGCAAGCGCCCGGGTGCCGCACAGCACCAGGGCGAAGGGGGCGAAGGCGTCGCATTCGTAGTTGAGCAAGCCCCGGATCTCCTCCAGCATGGCCGGGCTCAAGAACTGCGCCTCGTCCACCAGCAGGACCGGCGTGCGATGCTGCGTGCGCCAGCGCTCGGCCAGCGCCTCCCGGGCAAGCTTCTTGAGCTTAGGCAAAGCGTGCGGCGCATCGAGTCGCAGGGCGTCGAGCAGGCTCTGGAAGAAACTGCGGGGGGTGAAGGCGACGTCGGCCAGATAGACCACCTCGTAGCGGGTGGCATCGAGCTCCGCCTTGAGCCGCCGCAGCGCGGTGGACTTACCGGCACCCACCTCCCCGGTCAGCACCATCACCCGCCGGCGCTCGGCGACATAATGCAGCCTCGCCAGGGCTTCGCGGTGGGCCTGGGAGGGAAACAGTTGCTCGACGGGGATCTCCCGGGCAAAGGGTGTGGCGGTCAGGCCGAAGTGGGCTTCAAACATCGGGCATCGCCTCCGGCTCATCCACGAGACTCAGGCGCAGGGGGGAGAGGGCTCGGGCCTGGCGCTGACGCCGGCGCTGGACCAGGAGCTCCAGGTAGGGGATCGATGGCGCGACCGGGCGGCTCGGCTCGGGGTGGTGGACCCGGTCGAGGCCGCGGTAGACGGGGTGGGCCAAATCGAGCGGGACGGCGTCGCCCGCGTGGCGGCCCTCGATGAACAGGCTGAGGCGCTCCAGGTGCAGCGGATGGAAGCGGATCTCAACCTTGCGGCCTTCCAGGCCGGGCGGCGCTTCGTAGCGGTTGCCGTCGAAACGAAGACACCCGGTCTTGTCCACCCGGCGCACCCGCCGCCACAAAAAGACGTGGGCCAGCTTTTCGGCCGAGACGGTCCGGCGCGCCTGCAGGCGGGCGAAGCGGACCGCGGGTGCCTCGCCCGTCTCGGAGTGCACCTGGACGTGGTACGCCTCTTCGATCCAGGCCGCAAGCCTTTCGTTGAGGGCCGCCAGGTGCGGGACGGGGTGGTGGGAAAGCTCCCGCAGGAACTGGTCTTGCAGGGTTTCGAAGAAGCGCTCGATCTTGCCGCGGCCCTCGGGATGGCCGGGCGTGCCGGAGATGTGGCGGATGCCGAGCTCCGCGCAGGCCCGGGTGAACACCTCGGCCTGGAAGATGAGGCCCCGGTCGACGTAGACCCGCCAGGGAAGGCCCCGGCGCAAGAGGGCCTGCTGGAAGCACAGCTCCAGGGCGTAGAGGTCTTCGGCCCAGAAAAACTCGGCATGGGCCACCAACCGGGAGTGGTCGTCGAGGAAGGCCAAAAGATACGTGCGCCGCATGCGGCCCGGCTGGAAGGGATCCGGCAGCGCCGGACCGGGCGTGGCATCGCCCTGCCAGAGGTCATTGGGGGCCCTGGCTTCGAAGCGGCGCAAGCCCGGCTTGGGGGGAAGGACCCGCTGGCTGAGGCCTTCCCGGTGCAGGTGGCGCCAGAGGGTGTTGGGCTTGAGGGTCTGCGGGGCCACCAGCCCGGCCGCCTCCAACAGCCGCACCACCTGGGGCAGGCTGCGGGCAGGGTCCTGACGTTTGAGGGCCTTGGCCTGCTCCAGAAGCTCGGGGGTGACGACCCGCACCGATCCCCGGTCCCGCCGCAGGGCCGGCCGCAGGGCCTCCAAGCCACCGAGTCGGTAGCGGCGGACCCACCGGCGCAAGGTCGGGGCACTCACGTGCACCCGCCGGCCGTCCGGGAGCAAATGCTGGCGAGCGAGCACATCCTGCCGCCAGCGGCGCTTCTCCTCCGCGTCGGCCAGGGGATCCAACAGCGGGGCGATGAGCGAGTAGCGAAACAACGCCAGCGTGTCGTCGGGCCAGGAAGCCACCGAAGCATCCTCCCTGCCGTGGGGTTTGCTTCCAGTCTCCGGCAGCCGGGCTCTCTCCGGGAAGGCGCCAGGGTTTGGGGAGTCCGGCCGCCCGGCCATAGGCGAACAGATGATCGATTCGAGCTGGGCGCAGGCGACCCCGCCCCCGGCCCCTGACGCTTTCAAAGCCAGGCCGGGTCGCCCTGGAGCAGGAGGTTGACGATGTCCAGAAGGCCGGCCGCTGTCGGCCCAGGATGCGCCTGCCTCACTCCCTGGCGCAGTGTCTCGGCGAAGTCCAGGCACGCTCCCAACGGGTCATCTTTGGGCGGATGCAGGACCGGCGGGCCGGTCGGAAGGCCCCCGGCCAGCTCCCCCCACCATTCCTGCAGCCGAGCCAAGACTCCCGGCGCCTCGGCTGAGGCCTTCGCACCAGCCGGCGCACGGTGGCCACCGAACGGCCTACCGACTCGGCCAACGCCCGCCACGACATCCCCGCCGGCGCCCCTGATAGAGGCGCTGGCGGACGGTGCTGAGCAGGCTCTGGTAGGGGCGCAGGAAGCTGGGCAAAAACGAGACCGTCCGGCTGCAGCGCGAGCAGCGCCGCCGGCGCACCGGAATCCGCTGATAGCCATCCGGCCCGGTCTCGTCGGCGCCGCGCGGATAGCACCCGTGTCCCCACAGCCGCCCGCCGCAGGCCGGACACAGGCGGGGCAGTCGCAACCGGCCCGCTTCTTCGGCGGCCAGGTAGGAGCGCACGTCTCGTCCGGCGAAAATGGAGATCACCAAACCGGCTCCCTCCCCTCCGGGGAGGCTCCCGATCCGGGAGAGCAGCCGGGGGCGGTGTTGGGGGAGCATCCCGGGCGTGGCGACCGCGTAAGGGGTGCTCCCGCTTGTTTTCCCTCCCTGACCGCCCCGCTTTCGCTGCCGGGATCGGGCGGCAGCGAGGCACGGGCCTCCCCGTGGCCCGACGATTCGGCTCCCCGGCCGCTCTTCCTTCCAAAAAGCCCCAGCCCCCGGCTAGCCGGCGGGCTGGGAGGGGTCCTCCTGGAGATCCCGATGCTCAAGCTACGCGCGAGATCCACCCTCTGAAGCGCTCAAAAAGCGGGAGGCGCGAGAGGAATGCCCAGCCGGTGCAGGGTCAACGTTTCGTCCAGCCCCTCGCGCAGACTGTCGGCTGCCCCTGGATGCTCCATCTCGAGCTGGTCGGCCAGACGCTCCAGCGCCGCCTTGGCGACCGCGTAGTCCGGCTCCCGGTAGGCCTGACCCAGCTTGCGGGCCACCCAGGCCTGGGCCGACTCGGGCAGGTGGTCCAAGACGTTCGTCTTCTTATGAACCTGACACCGCTGGACGAGAGCCTGCTGGCCAAACACGGCTCGCACGGCCGCCCGAAGCGCTTTGGCACCATCCATCACCACCAGCAGCCCCTGGTCGTAGCGCAGGTCCCGTTCGACCAAGTCCTGCAGCAGTCCCTTGACCACCGCTTCGTTTTCCGTGGCCCCTTCCCGCAGGCCCAAGAGCCGCTTGTGCCCGTCGGCATCGATGCCAAGGACCACCACCACGGTAGACTCGCCCAGCCGCACCCCATCCACGACCAAGACGACGATGGGCCGATCCTCCAGCCGCTCGGCCAGGCGCTCCTCCAGCAGCTGCCGCATGGCCTGGGTGAAACGAACGCTGATACGGCTCCGGGAGACACCCTTGCCCGGGAGCTCCTCGACCCCATCCAGGGTCGCCCGGTAGCCCCGGGTCGACACCCCGTGCAGCAGCCGGGCCATCACCGCTTCCGTCAAGCAGTCGTCCTGCTGGGCCCACAGGTAGGTGTCGAGCACCACCTCCTGGCCGTCCTTGGAGCGGGCCCGTGGACGCTCGATACGTACCTTGCGGCCGAGCACCACCACCCAGCCGTGGGCGTGGCCATGGCGGTAAGCCGGACGCTCCCGGCGATGCTGCCCCTTCGGGCCTACACGCTCCGCGGTCTCGGCCTCCATCATCTCTCCCAGGGCCGCGACCGCCAGTTGCAGCACCAGCCCCGTCATGCTTCCCTTCACCTGCTCCCCGAGTCGGCGCAGGGGAAGCCGGAGGCTTTCGGGCAAGAAGGGCAGCGTTCGGGCCTTCGGACGGCCCACCTCAATGAGTAACTTTTAGGTGGGCATGGGTGTCAGGATCCGGTAGGGGAGGCACATCCCTCCAGCCTGAGGCTGGAGGGATGTAGGAAATCGCAACGAAAAGACCCCGCCTTGAAAGTACCACACCATGGAAGGCGGGGTCTTCATGGAGCTTGGCTTCATTGTACCCAGCGACATCCGGTCGTTCAAGGACCTGGAGCGGTTCATCGTGGCCACCGTCTTGGCCAAGGTCGCCGAGCTGGTCGAAGCGGCCGTCCGGCGCATCGACGAGAGCCTTTCGCCCCCGGGTCGCGGATGGAAGTCGGTGGGGCGTAAGACCAAGCGGGTGACAGGGCTTTGGGGGCTGGAGTACCGGCTGCAACGCCGCATGTACCGGCGGCGTCGCCCCGACGGGTCCTGGGAGGAGTGCTGCCCGCTCGACGACAAGCTGGGGCTGCCCCACAGGGAGCGTTTCAGCCCCGGGGTCCAGGAGTGGGCGGTGGAACTGGCGACGCGCCATCCCTTTCGGGTGGCGGCGGCGATCCTGGCCGAAGCCGGGATCCCTGTGAGCGCCCAGACCATCCATCGCTGGGTGCAGGAGGCGGGCGCGAGCCGGGAGGCCGAGCAGCGCCGGGCGGTGGAGGCGATGGAGCAAACGGGCGAGCTGCCTCCCGGCGAAGGGCGTGAGGCGACGGCGGTGATCTGTGAGGTCGACGGGGTATGGGTGGCGCTGCAGCGGGAAAAGCAGCGGCGCTGGGAGTTGAAGCTCGGCGTTTTGCACGAGGGCTGGGAGCCGGAAAGCCCGGCCGGCCGGTGTTTTCGGCTGAAAGGGAAGGGTGTTTAGGGCGGGGATCTGCAGACCGAGGAGTTTTGGTCGAGGGGATTGCTGCGTTTCGTCGAGCGCTACGACCCCCGCCGGGTGCGGCGGTTGGTGGGCAACAGCGACGGGGCTGCGTGGGCCCAAGAGGGTCGGGCGTGGCTGGGCATAGAAGAGTGGCACCTCGATCCGTTTCATCGCAATGCGGCGCTGGAGCGGTCCTGGGGTGGCATACGCCCCTGCTGCGCCGGGCCAAGCAGGCGGCCCGGCGAGGGGATTGGGCGAGGCTGGTGGCCGTGTTCGACCAGGCGAAAGCCGACCCGGCCTGTGCCGTGGCGAAGGAGGAGCTGGAGCGGGTACGGGCTTACCTGGAGGCGAACCGGGACGGGTTGGATGACTGGCGGCTGCGCGACCAGCCGTTACCCGAGCCGGCTCGGGGGCTGGGGGCGACAGAGCCGTCGGTCCGCCACGTGGTCGCAGACCGGCTCAAGGGGAAAGCGGCCTGGTCGCGCCGGGGGGCCCACCCCATGATGCAACTGCGCTGCCTGCGCCACGAGGGGCGGCTGAAGGGGTGGCTGGCCAACTGGACGGCCGGGAGCTGGCCGGTGCGATCGGAGCAGCCGGTGCTGGTCCGGCTGGCCCGGAAAGTTCGCCGGGGGCTGGTCGAGATCGACCCGCAAGCTTGGCTTCAGGCCCATGTGCCGATACTGAGCCACCCCGACGCCCGTCAGACGGCCACGGGCGTGGCGTTGCGCAGCCGCCTGGCCTGGGCTGCGCCGTGGGGGGCCCGGCTATAGGAGGGACTGGCGGGGTCTCACAAAACCCCACCGGGGCTTGACACATACACGTCCGGTGGCAGGATTGACTAGCGTGCCTTTCCGCCTTATGGGTCTTCGGCCTCTGTGCATTTCCAGATCACGACCGGGTGGCAGAGGTCTGACCATCTTTGCTCGTGCCCATCAGTGGCTGCCCTGTGGACCATGGCCCGTCGGCTCCGTTTCGTCGAGCACGTCGACGCCCGCGCCCCCAAGCGAGACCAGGGCCCCAGCGTGGGCGACTACATGCTGATCGCGGCCCTCAACCGGGCGGTGCCGCCCACCAGCAAGGCCCAGATGGGCGAGTGGTTCGAAGGCACCGTGCTGCGCCGGCTGATGCCCCATGTGCAGGCCCGCCAGCTTTCCAGCCAGCGCTTCTGGGACCACATGGACCGCCTGGACGCCGCAACGTTGCGGGCCATCGAGCGGGATCTGACCGCCCACATGGTCCGGGAGTTCGCGTTGGACTTGCGGGCGCTCGTCTACGACACGACCAACTTCGTCACCTACATCGACTCGAGCACCGATTCCGAGTTGCCCCAGCGGGGAGCGAGCAAGGCCAAGCGCTTCGACCTCAAGCAGGTGGGGCTGGCCCTTTTGGTCACGCTGGATTTCCACGTCCCGCTCTTCCACGAGGCCTACCCGGGCCACCGGCCCGACAGCCGGGAGTTCGAAAGCGTCATCGACGAACTCGTCGCACGCTACCGGATGTTGGCCGAGCAGTGCGAGGACATCACCCTCATTTGGGACAAGGGTAACAACGCCCGCGCCAACTACCAGCACCTGCAAGGCTATCACGTGGTCGGCTCCCTGGTCCCCTCCCAGCATCCGGACCTGCTTTCCATCCCCAAATCCGCCTTCCACCCCCTCCAAGGGCAGTGGGCCGGGCACTGGGCTTACCGGACCACCCAGACCCTCTTCGGACGGCCCCACACGGTGCTGGTGGTCTACCACGAAACGCTCTTCTTGGGGCAACTCCAGGGCATGACGACGAAGTTGAAAAAGGCGACCCAGGCCCTGCGGGAGATCAGCGCCCGCCTGGAGCGCTATCGTCAACATCGACGCGGCCAGCCGCCCACGCTGGAGAGCGTGAAACGCCAGGTCGAAGGCATTTTGAAAGGAGAGTCTTTGAACGAGTTGATTCACATGGACCTCCGCCTGGAAGAGGGAGGGCCCGCCCTCCACTTCGCAATCGACCATGCCGCCTTGCAGGCGCTGGCGGAGCGGCGCTTTGGCAAGACGCTGTTGTTCACCGACCAGGCCAGCTGGACCGACGAGCAGATCGTGGCCGCCTACCGGGGCCAGGCGCACATAGAGCGGGCCATCCGCCAGATGAAAGACCCCCACTTCGTAAGCTGGCGGCCCATGTTCCACTGGACCGACGGGAAGATCCGGGTGCACGCTTTTTACTGCGTCATGGCTCTGGCCCTCGCCTCCCTGCTGCTGCGGGAGGTGCACCGCCGGGCCCAGGCCCGGGGGATGGAGCCGCCGGTCGACAGCATCCCCGAACTGCTGGGCACGCTGGGAGCCATCTACGAGGTGGCTCACCTCTACCCGCCCGCGTCCAAGATGCCCGGCCATCTGACCCTCTCCGAGATGACCCCCCGCCAGCGGCTCCTCTTCGACCTGCTCGAGCTGGCCGCCCTGGCCCCCTGAGTTGGGGTAATACACTAGCACCCACGCCAAAGGCCCGTCATGACGCTCTTTTCGGCCCATCGCGCGCACCTAACTCGTAAAGTCACGCTAGCCGCCGGGTAGGAAGGAGCCTTGTCCACGGGCTCGAACGATCTAACCCGGAGATCCCCGACCGATCGAGGACATCCTTCCTCGAGGGGGGTGAACAGCTTGGAAAACCTGTCGGGCCTGTGGAGGCGTCTGGTTCCCCGCTCTCCGTTGGGAATGGCGCTGGGCGCGGCGCTCGTGCTGCTCGTAATCTCCCCGGATGCCCGCCGCGTGGTCCGCAAGGGTCTTGTCCGAGCACTGGCTGCCGGCTTGGCCCTGAGCGAGGAGGTGCGCGACCTGAGCAAGGGGGTGCGCAACGAGATCAGCGCGCTGGTGGCAGAGGCACAGCTTACCCGTAGCGCAGGCGACGGGGCCTCCTCGTCCATTACCCCCAACGGCTGACGACGAGAGGCCCGGCTTCTGGACGGCGCCAGCAGGTTAGAGCGTAGCCGCCGTCCGTACCGCCGGGCCAAAGCGGGGGTCCGTTCGATAGCGCGCGATCTCACGGCTTGCCAGGTACGCTTCGACTGCCTCCAACAAGGTCGCTTCGGCCCACCTCCGCCAGCCTTCGTCCGTGGACGCCCATCCCCCAGGCAGGGCAGCTTCGACGGACGGCGCCCCGGGCCGGCCTGGTTGCTCCATCCATGAGTAAATGGCGGTCGAAATCGTAGCCACGGCCTCTCCTGCCAGGGCCAGCATCGTCCCCCCAGGAGGAAACGGCAGCGCGGCGCCTACGATCTCCATGGCCGCGTCGCCCATACGGCGCACCCAAAGGCTCTTGCGGCGTTCGCCGCGGTACAGGGAGACAAGCCGCTGGTCCGCCCTGCGGTCTGACGAGGTCAAGCCCGCCTGGCGCTCCAGCCGGCGAGCCCACTCTGCCAGGATGAGAGCTGCTCCTTGCTGGCCAAACGCCTTGCGAAGCGACGCGCGCACGCGACCCACCGCGTCGCGCACGCTGGCCATACCTTCCAGGCTCTCACGCACAGCCGCCAGGCTGCGGGTGACTGCCCACTCAAAGCTCTCGTCCGCCACGGGGCTTTCGCTCTCCCCCGCTCCCGTGTGCAGCCACGTGACGGGCGCTGGCTCCCCCGACGTTCCCAAGCCGAGGCCCTCCCCCGCATGACCACACGGTCTCTCTGTGCTTATGGCGGCGCGGCATTGTCTATCGGGACGCGAAAGGAACGTAAGAAACACGTTACGGCCTGGAGAAAACCACGTAACGGCGGAACCGAACCACCGGGCCGGCCACCTGGGTAAAGAACGACCAGTCCTCCGGAGGGCAGGAGGTCCTGCCGGCCCCCGGCTGCCCTGAGAACGGCTCCGAGCTTGATGGCGGCGTCGATGCAAAGCCGGATGGCCTCATGCCCACCGGCCTTCCGGTACACTTCTCGGCGCATCAGGTTGAACGCGCCGACCCCGCCCGGCGGCCATCTTCCCGGAGCGGATGCGCTCGCGAGAGTACAGCAGGGCCATTAGGGCGGAGAAAGAGGCCATGACTGCCTGCAGCCAAAGGCCCCTGGCACTTAAGCGCGGCGCCACGGCGAGGTGGTCGAGGCCCTCCGATTCGGCGTAGCCGACGGCGCGGGCCACGGCATCGGGAGCGAAGTGCACGTCGGCGTCGGTGAACAAGAGCCAATCCCCGTCCGCCATCTCCGCGCCCATGGCGAGGGCATGTGTCTTTCCCAGCCATCCCGGCGGAAGCGCCTGTACCTCCAGAACTCTCGCATTTCGGTGTGCGGCGGCCACGCGATTCAGGTAGATACCCGTGTCATCGTCCGATCGTCGTTCACCGCGACCACGTTGAGCTGCGGGTACCGTTGCTCGGCCATGGACCGGCATGCCTCTGCAACCTCCGGCCCCTCGTTACGGGCGGCGAAGATCATCGTGACTGTAGGAGGGCTGGCGGGCAGCTCCGCAGGTAGGTCGCCGAGAAACCGGAGCATTCGCCGTTCCCGGAGGGTATTCACGCCGGCCGCCGTCCACACGAGCAAGAGCAGCAGGCCTACTAGCGAGCCCGTCTTGCCCTGTTTGACGTACTCGACGCGGCGAACCTCGGGAGTCAGGCTGTAATTAGGCTGTGCGAGGAGCCCTGACCATGTGAGCCCAACAAAAACGCCCGCTCACGAATCCAGCCGTGACGGGCTTTTTCGATGGTGGGCAGGAAGGGACTCGAACCCCTGACCTCTACGATGTGAGCGTAGCGCTCTAACCGGCTGAGCTACCTGCCCACGCTCTTGCGGTGCACCGGCGCTCGGGGCTTGGGCCCGCCGGCTCCGCCGGCCCGGCGTCTCCTACTCTACCGGGCGCCGGGCCGAGTGTCAAGGCAGACAGCCTCGCAGGCCGTATCGGGTGGTTACCGGAGCGACCCCCGGCCTCTCGGGGGCTCCGGCCGGGCCGGCGGCTTACCGCAGCGAGCCCAGCAGCAGCTGGATGAGACCCTTGCGCAGCACCGGCGACGACGGGGCCGTCTTCTTGTTGAGGTCTGCACCGCACTTCTTGCAGTACAGGCTCCCCGCGTAGTTCTGCGTGCCGCAGTCCTTGCAAACCATCTTTGCGCTCCCCTCTCCTGTGGGCGGGTCGGTCTGTGTCCCACCCGTGTCGTTTTCGTCCCGCCTGCTCTATATAGACACCCCTCCCGCGAACTGTAAAGAGCGGATCCGTAAAGGAAATGTAAACACTGCGGCCCAACCGTCAACCGGATGTCCTGGCGAGTCATCGAGTGCCGGCAGGCGACAGAGGCCCGGCTACCCCTGCCTGCGGGCCGTTTGTGAGGCTCCAGCTCGAGGATCGGGAAGCCGCTACGCTCTCAGCGGCCCGTCACGATGCCCAGGTTGCGGAGGACCCAAAGCACCAGGTAGGCCCCGACCAGCACGGCCAGCCTCCACAACCCGTCACGCAGCGTGGACGACCGCAAGCCGGATCATCCCCCGCAGGTCCGTGAATCCGTTCACAGCGTGCCTCGGCTGCGTTAACGCCCCGTGAACGTTGAGTTACAGGACTGTTGAACCCGCGGACGAGCTGCCCTTTCTTTCCCGGAGCCGAAGTGCTACAGGAACCGGTATGCCCATCTCGAATGAGTGTCGTGGGCGGCCGATGCATACAACGTACACGGCCGTACACAGCGGCTCCCGGCGCGGAGGCGAGAGCCGAGGGTGGGACGCGGCCTGCACCGTCCCGCCGGCCGCTGGGACGCCCAAGGATGGCCGCAAGGCGCGGCCGGGAAAGGCGTGATGCGCAGCATGACGGTCTTCGAGTCGATAGCCCGTCTGGGGCCCCACGAGCAGGTCGTCTTCGCCCATGACCCACCCCGCCGCTTGCGGATGATCATCGCCGTCCACGACACCACCCTGGGCCCGGCCCTGGGAGGCTGCCGCATGTGGCCGTACCGCACCGAGGAGGAGGCGCTGGAGGACGTGCTCCGCCTCTCCCGGGCCATGACGTACAAAAACTCTATCCACGGGCTCCGCCTGGGCGGGGGCAAATCGGTGATCATCGGCGACCCCCGTACCGACAAGACCTCGGACCTCTTCGAGGCGGCCGGCGAGGCGGTCGAGCGGCTCCAGGGTCGCTACATCACGGCAGAGGACGTCGGCACCAACGCCCAGGACATGGTCATGATGAGAAATGCAACCGCTTACGTAGCAGGCCTCCCGCAGACGAGCGGCGACCCGTCCCCGTTCACCGCGCTCGGGGTCTTCCGAGGCATCCAGGCTTGCGCCCAGGCGCTTTGGGGCTCTTCCGACCTCGATGGGCGCCGGGTCGCCATCCAGGGGGTCGGCAGCGTCGGTTTCCATCTGGCCCGTCACCTCGTGCAGGCCGGCGCTCGGGTCACCGTGACCGACATCCGCCCGGAGAAGATCCTGAGGGCCGTCGAGCAGCTAGGCGTCGACTCCGTCGAGCCTGACGCCATCTTCGACGTGCCGTGCGACGTCTTCTCGCCGTGCGCGCTCGGCGGGGCCATCAACGACGACACCATCCCCCGCATCAAGGCGCCGATCATCGCCGGCGCCGCCAACAACCAGCTCGCCGAACCCCGTCACGGCGACATCCTCCAGCAGCGCGGGGTCATCTACGCCCCGGACTACGTCATCAACGGCGGCGGGGTCATCAACGTCGCCGAGGAACTCACCCCCGAAGGGTACAGCGCCGAGCGCGCCAGAGCCAAGGTAGAACGCATCTTCGACCGGGTGCTCGAGGTGATCGAGCTCTCCCGGCGCCGCAATATCCCGACCTACCGCGCCGCCGACGAGATCGCCTGGCAGCGGGTGCAAGACGCCCGGGCGGCTCTCAAGGCCCACTCCCGGCGCTGAGCCGGCCGGGCCCCATCGTTCCGGCCCGAGATGCGGTCAAGCCGGAGCCGGGGGCAGCCCCCTGCTCCGGCGCGCGGGCACCCGATGCCCGTACCGCCCTTGCCCGCGTGGAGGCGGTCGGGCCTGGCTCACACCCCGGCCCCGGGTCCTGCGTAGCATGGGTCTGCGGCCGGCAAGTGCGCTCGAGAAGCCATCCGGCCGACACCCCACGCTTCGAGGACGGGACGGCCATGTGCGGGATTGCCGGCTGGGTCGACTGGCGACGAGACCTGACCCACGAGATGCCCACGGTGGAGGTGATGGGCAGCACGCTGGCGTGCCGGGGGCCCGACGAACGAGGCAACTGGATCTCCCCGCATGCCGCGTTCAGCCACCGGCGGCTGGTGGTCGTCGATCCGGCGGGCGGGCACCAGCCCATGGTCCGTTCCCGGGGACCGTATCGCTTCGTGCTGGTGTACAATGGAGAGCTGTACAACACCGAGGAGCTCCGCCACGAACTGTTCGCACGGGGCCACCGGTTCGAGGGCCGCTCCGACACCGAGGTGTTGCTGCTCGCCTACGTGGAGTGGGGCCCCCGGTGCGTGGAACGCTTCAACGGCATCTTCGCGTTCGGCATCTGGGACGAGGAAAAGCAGTGGCTCTTCGCCGCCCGGGATCGCCTCGGAGTCAAGCCCTTCTTCTACGCCGAGCGCGACGGCGGGCTGCTGTTCGGCTCGGAGTTGAAAGCGCTGCTGGCGCACCCCCTCGTGCCGCCGGAAGTGGATGCCGAAGGGCTTGCCGAAGTGTTCGTGATGGGGCCGGCGCGCACTCCCGGGCATGGCGTGTTCCGGGGAGTGCGAGAGCTCGAGCCCGGATGGTGGATGATCTTCGAGCGGGATCCGTCCGCCGGGACGCCCCCGAGAGGCCGCATCCGGATGTCCCGGTACTGGTCGCTCGAAAGCCGGCCGCACGAGGACGACCTCCCCACGACCGCCGAGCGGGTGCGCTCCCTCGTCGAGGACAGCGTCTCCCGGCAGCTCGTCGCCGACGTCCCCGTATGCACCCTGCTCTCCGGAGGCATCGACTCCAGCGCGGTGACCGCGTTTGCCCAGGCCGAGTTTCGCCGCAGGGGCATGCCTCCCATTCGCACCTATTCCATCGATTACCGGGGCAACGAGCAGCACTTCCGGCCGAGCGAGTTCCAGCCTCACTCGGACGGGCCGTGGGTGCACAGAGTTTCCGAGTTCCTGGGGACCGACCACCGTCGCGTGGTCATCGACACGCCGGAGCTGGCCGAGGCGCTGCGATGGGCGGTGCGCGCCCGGGACCTCCCCGGCATGGCCGACGTCGACTCGTCGCTGCTCCTGTTCAGCCGGGCCATCAAGCAGGAGAGCACCGTGGCGCTGTCAGGCGAGTGCGCGGACGAGGTGTTCGGCGGGTATCCGTGGTTCTGGCGGGAAGAGGACCTGAGGGCGGACACGTTCCCCTGGGCGAGATGGCTGGCAGGCCGGGTGCGGCTGTTTTCCCGGGACCTGGTCGCCACCGTGCAGCCGGAGCAGTACCTGCGCCGCCGCTACCACGAGGCCCTCGACGAGGTGCCGCGGCTCGAGGGCGAGAGCCCCGAGGAGGCGCGCCTGCGCGAGATCGCGTACTTGAGCCTGACCAGGTTCATGCCGACGCTGCTCGACCGCAAGGACCGCATGAGCATGGCGGTGGGTCTGGAGGTGCGGGTGCCGTACTGCGACCATCGCCTCGTCGAGTACGTCTGGAACATCCCGTGGCGCATGAAGATGCACGAGGGCCGGGAGAAAGGCATCCTGCGGCTGGCGCTCAAGGGCGTGCTGCCGGACGACGTGGTGGCGCGCCGCAAGAGCCCTTACCCCAAGACCTACGACCCGGCCTACCTCGAGGCCGTGCGCGACTGGGTGCTGGGGCTCCTGGACGACCCGTCGTCGCCGCTGCGGCCGTTCGTCGACCGGGAGCTCGTGCGGCGCTTCGCCGTCGAGGAAGCCGGATCGGTGCACCTGCCGTGGTTCGGCCAACTGATGAGCGGGCCGCAGCTGCTCGCCTACCTGGCGCAGGTCGACACGTGGCTTCGTGACTATCACGTGCGCGTGCGCGCCTGACGCGGCCCCCGTGAGTCGACTCGGCCGCGGTGCAGGGCGCGGCAGGTGCGCCCTCCTGTGCCTCGAATTGCTCGCGGCGTACCCCGTCGCCCCCATGGCGCCGGAGGTCGGCGGGAGGGCCGGGGTCTCGGGAGGGGTGGCCGGGATTGGCGTTTGTCGAGGGGTGGCTGCGGCGCTTCGCGGGCACGCTGTGGCTGCTGCTCAAGGTGCTGGTGCCCGTGTACGCGGCCGTGGGGCTGCTTCAGGCTTCCGGATGGCTCGTGCCGTTCAGCGAGAGGCTGCGGGGCCCGCTCGGGAGCGTGGGCATCGTCCCCGAGGCCGTGCTGCCCCTGGTGATAGGGCTATTGACGGCCCTTTACGGCGCCATCGGTTCGATGGCCTCGGTAGGGCTGAGCCCCCAGCATGCGCTGCCGGTCGTACTCTTCCTCAACTTCGCACACGCGCTGCCCATCGAGGTCTCCGTGGCCGCTCGATGCGGGGTCAACCCCTGGAAGCTCGCCGCGGCACGCATTGGCATGGGGGTAGCGGCCGCGGCAGCTTCTCCGCTGCTGCTGCCCCTCCTGGCGGTGGGGCGGCCTGACGGTGCCCCCGTGGCAGCCGCGGGCTCCGCCGGAGCCGCCGCGCCAGGCATCGTGCCGGCGGGCGGCACCTGGACCGCGATGGCGGCTCTGGGCCCTGCCACGGTGGCCTGGGTGAACGCCGCCGCGGGCCTGCTCCGCACGGTGGGGCTGCTCGTGCTGGTGCTGGCGCCTCTCACGCTGGCGATGGAGTGGTTGGAGCGGCGCGGAATCCTCGACCGCTGGGCTACCGGCCTGGCTCCGAGCATGGGGCGTCTGGGGTTGTCGGGGGATGCGGCGTTCGCCATACTGGCGGGTCTCTTCCTGGGGCTCGTCTACGGCGCCGGTGTCATCGTCGATCGCATGAACCGCCGGCGGCTCGATGCCCGGCAGGCGTGGAGGATCTTCCTGTTCCTCGGGGCGTGCCACTCGCTGCTGGAAGATCCGTTCACCTTCAGCGTGGTAGGGGTGGGCCCGCACGTGCTCCTGCCCGTGCGGCTGGTGGCCGGGGCCGCCGTGCTGGGGGCCATCGCCCTGGCCAATGCCGGGCAGCGCCGCGTCGAAGGGATACAGCGGGAGGCCCATGCAAACGGGTCCGGGCTGCGGAGACTCCGGGACCTGCTGAGGAGGGCATGGTCGGCGCATGGAAGCCACTGAACAGGCTCCCAGGAGCGAGCGCGACGCAAGGCTCGACGCGTTGTGCCAGCGAGTCGCGCCGCATCTGCGGGTGGTGCTGCTGGACGCCGGCAACACGCTGATTTACCCCGACTGGGAACGTGTAGCCGCATGGTGCCGCCACGAGGGCGTCCAGGTGACGGCCCGGCAGCTCGTCCAGGCCGAGTACGTGGCAAAGGCGGCCGTCGACGCGCTCGTGCAACGCCGCAGGCCCAGCATGCCGGAGGGCTACTTCGGGGTGGCGATGGAGGCGGCGGGTGTGCCGCCCGAGGTGCGCCAGCGCGTGCTGCCCCGTATCGCAGAAGCCGAGCACGCCGGGGTGATGTGGCTCGTCGTGCGGGAGGGCACGGCCGAGGCGCTGCAGCAGCTGCGCGGTGCGGGGCTCCGCCTGGGCGTGGTGTCCAACGCCGACGGGCGGGTCGAAGCCTTCCTGGAGCAGGCGGAGCTGCGCCGGTGGTTGGACTTCGTGGTGGACTCTCACCGAGTCGGGGTCGAGAAGCCCGACCCGGCCATCTTCCGCATCGCGCTAGAGCGAGCCGGGGTGGCGCCAGACGAGGCCATCCACGTCGGGGACATCTGCGCGATCGACGTGGCGGGAGCTCGGTCAGCGGGCATCGAGGCGGTGCTGATGGACCCCATGGGGCTGTACGCCCGGTGCGACGTGGCCAGGATTCACGACCTGGGAGAGCTCGCTGCCGCCATCGTGGCCCACCGGGGGCCCCGGCAGGCCGGATGAGGTGGAGCCGGCGCCCTCGGGTGCTGCCGTACCGCCGTTTGACAGCTACCGAGGATGCCCTTATCATGAGGCTGGTGCCAGCGGGCGCGCTGGCCCTTTTCGTCGTGGCGCCATCGTCTAGGCGGCCCAGGACGCTGCCCTTTCAAGGCAGAAACACGGGTTCGAATCCCGTTGGCGCTACCAGCTCGGCGACGTAGCTTCCTTCTTTCTCCCGGAACACCGCTGCCAGGGGATGGTACGGCCAGCGGACATCGGCCAGGAACTCCGCGATCACTCGCCGCGAGTCGGGCTCCAGTGTCGGCCTGCGCACAAAGCCACGAATGAAGGCGCGGCGTTCGCCGCGCGAAACCAGCGTTTTTCGCGCGCCCGGGTTCACGAGAGAGACGGAGCGCAAACTGACCGCGGCTATCCTGGAGATCGCGCGACGTGGCCAACTCGTCACAGCGGTCGATTCGCCCTACGGCACGAAGTACATCGTCGACGGGATTCTCACGGGGCCGACCGGGAGAGTAGCTTCGGTGATTACGGTATGGGTCGTCGAGCCTGACGACCCGCGCCCCCGATTTGTAACGGCGTACCCAAAGTAATGTGGAAAGGGGGGGGGACACCTGAGACATGGTCCGCGAGCTGGAGATGGTCGTCCTAACCAAAGACCTACTGGAGCATGGGTTACTCCGGGGCGACGTTGGCACCGTCGTGCACGTCTATCATAGTGGCGAGGCGGCAGAAGTCGAGTTCGTAGCGGCGGATGGCCGCACTGTGGCGCTGCTCACGCTGAAAACCGACTCGATTCGTCCCATGGATCGCTCGGAAATCCTGCATGCCCGCCCGTTGTCGTTATCCCCTCAAGGAGGGGGTTATTGACCACAGCATTTGTTGCACCCTTAGCACTCCGCTGGGCCCCCGGTACGTCTAGCTCAGCAGGACGTGGAGGCACTGCGCCGCGCTACCGCCCGCTATGGCCTCGGGGCTGGCACGCTGGCCCGAGTTTGGATCCTTGAACGCCTGCGGGGGAAAAGGCGCAGCAGCCGTAATCACCCTTCACCCTGCGCCAGCCGCCTTCGACCGCGGCCGGCCCCTGGGGTGCGGCATCGCGTCGACGACGAATCCCCTAGGCGCTCCCACTTGCTTCCAGTTACTCTCCAGGCCTCTGGGCTGTATTGACGGGGGCCTGGGGGCAATTCCCTCTTGGCGCTCGGGCGAGAATCGCGTCTTGCAGTGCTGTCCCCCGGATCGACGAGGAGGGGGCGTGACGCGCCTCGGGGCTTGGCCGTGCACGCTCGCCGTGAGCCGGCGCGAACCCCCTGTCGTGCTAGAACTCCTCCACCGTCAGGCCAGCTTCTCGAATGATGGCCCGCACTGTACCTTCAGGAAGCTCTCCGGGATGGTGCGGCACGGTCGTGCGGCGTTTGGTCGAGGGGTTTCGCCAGATCTCATGGCTGCCTTTCGCCATCCGGTCGAACTCAAAACCGGCAGCGCGCAGCTTCTGAACTACGTCCCGATATCGAAGGCCCGCCAGTACACCCATCAGTCGACGGCAATAGGGGTAACAACCTCACCGCGCCCGGAGAAGACCTTCTGAAGGGCAGGGGGAAGGAGTTCCCCGTGCTCTCGGTAGGACTCCACAATCTTTCGGGCTATGTCCTGGGCGATCTCGACCGCTTCCGCGACCGTACGCCCCTGCGCCACGAGGCCCGGAACGTCGTCGCTCGTGGCCAGAAACACACCTTCCGGTAGCTTCTCTACTCGAAGGCGTATCAGTACCTCGGCCATGATGTTGCCCCCGCCTCTCCTCGGCCGTCATCATAACATGCTCCCATTAAGCCGGCAAAGGACGTCCTGGAAGTCTCAGGGAATCCGAGCGACCTCGGGCCAATTTCGGGGGCCGCGGGCCGTCCTACGGTCGTGAGCTGGCATGATAAGCTCCGCGCAGACAGGTTCGTCCCCGCTGAACCGGGCGTCGCGTCTATGACGAATCCCCTTGGTGCGACCATTTCGGCTACGCAGTCCTTCCCTTGATGCCGGAGGACCGTGGCCTGCGGGTGGTACGGCGAGGCCGTGTGGGGGAGAAAGTCTGCCACCGCCCGCCGTGAGTTAGGCTCCAGGGTAAGCTTCCGTGCAAAGCCACGGATGAAAGCTCGACGTTCCTCGACGCTGCCGTTTCGTCCGGCACCAGGCAATGTGCAGCCCAGCACCACGCCCGAGCCTCTGCCAGCAGGGCCCCCGGCTCGACCGGGAGGGCCAGCGACCCGGGACCAAGGGTGACGCGATGGTCTAGCTACTCCGCCAGCACGACCCGCAAGGTGAAGGGTTCATGAGCCAACCCGCTATCCAAGTAGTCTGACAAGCTTTACTCCGTCTGTGGGCCTGTTCCATCTAGGCCAGGTGAAGGCATTTACCAGAGATGAGATAGCGTCCCCGCAAGTGGTGTAAATTGGGTTCCCACTTGAACGTCACCCGTTACGCCGCGATGTCAGGCAGCTGCGGCATTCCCTCGCTTTCACCCCCTGTCGTTCTTTGCCGGGCAGCATAGAGCTTGGCCATGGACTCCTGGCTGAAGTAGCGCCGGGACGCCATCCACTCTTCGTGCTGCTCCTGCAGCACCGCCCCGATCAAGCGCAGCGCAGCCTCCGGGTTGGGGAAGATGCCCACGACGTCCGTGCGCCGCCCGATCTCCCGGTTCAGGCGCTCCAAGGGATTGGTCGAGTAAATCTGCCGCCAATGCTCGGGCGGAAAGGCCATGTAGGTCAGTACGTCCTCGGCCGCCTCCAGCAGCCGCTCGGCCGCTTGGGGAAAGCGCCGCCTCAGGCTCTCGGCCACCTTTTCCAGCTGTTCCCGGGCCAGCGCCGCATCGGGCTGCACGAAGATGGTGCGCACCAACGCCGCCACCATGGCCTGGGCCTGCTTGGGCACCTGGGCCAGGAGGTTGCGCATAAAGTGCACCCGGCACCGTTGCCAGCTGGCCCCGGCCAGGATCTCCGCAATGGCCCGCTTCAGGCCTTCGTGGGCATCCGAGATGACCAGCTGCACCCCCTTGAGGCCCCGGTGCACCAGGTGCCGCAAAAACTCGCTCCAAAACTCGTAGCTTTCGGCCTGGCCGATGGCATACCCCAGGACCTCCCGCTCCCCCGTCTCCCGCACCCCGATGGCCACCACCGCAGCCATGTTGACCACCCGGCCGTCCTGGCGGACCTTGACGGCCTTGGCGTCCAGCCAGACGTACGGGTACTCGCCGGTCAGCTCCCGCTCCCGGAAACGGGTGAGGTGGTCATCGAGTTCCTGGCACAGCCGGGAGACCTGGCTTCGGCTGATCCCCTCCATCCCCAGGGCTTTGACCAGCTCGTCCACTTTCTGGGTGCTCACCCCTTCGACGTAGGCCTCCTGGACCACCGAAAGCAGCGCCTTTTCGGCCCGCCGGCGGGGCTCCAGAAGCGACGGGAAGTAGCTGCCTTCCCGCAGCTTGGGGATGCGCAGGGGGATCGTCCCGACCCGGGTGTCCCACTCGCGGTCCCGGTAGCCGTTCCGCTGGGTCTTGCGCTGGGGCGAGCGTTCGTAGCGCCCCGCCCCCACCTGCTGGCTCACCTCCAGCTCCATAAGGGCCTGGGCCAGCAGGCGGACCCCCTCCCGCAGGGCGTCGAGCTGGGGGTCGTCCTGGTACTTGCGCAGCAGGTCCAAGAGTGCGATGCTGAGATCGGTCACCGGCGGCGATGCTCCCTTCGTTGTGACGGTGCTGTCTGTCACCTCGTAGGGAACCCGCTGGTGACCGTTTTTGTCAAGGTCCTCCAGCCCTCCGCCCGACCCCTTCCCGAGGCTCCGGCCTACGGCCTCCGCCTCGGGAAGCCTCGCGCGATCCTCCTGTTGATCACGCGTGCCCGATCGATCCGGAGGAATTTACACCACTACCAGGGACTATAGCAGAGATGACCTCTACGCGGAGCGTCTGGAACGGTGATCCTCCTCGATACGAATGTGCTGGTCTACGCCGTCAACGTGGACGCCCCGCAACACTCGGCAAGCCGCGCTATCCTTGACGCCGCCTTGGGCCATCGGCTCCCGGCCATGCTGGTTCCCCAGGTGCTGGTGGAGTTCTACGCGGTGGTTACCAGCGCCCGGCGGGTCGAGCATCCTTTGGATCCGGAGGCGGCATGGAAGGAGGTGGCCGGGCTGCGGGCGGCCCTTCCGGTGCTGGAGGTCACCTCGGGCGCCCTGGATGCTTTGGGCCGACTCGTATCTGAGCGGAGGGCGGCGGGGCAACACGTTTTCGATTTGTTCCTTGCCGCGCAGATGCGAGCCCACCGGGTCAACACGGTGTGCAGCTATGACCGTGCGGCTTTCGAGGGGATAGCCGGAATCATGGTAGTGACTCCCGAACAGCTCCTGCCGATACTGTCCCCGCCAACTGAGACGTGATGCTCCGGCAGTCATTGACGCATCATGGGCGCCGAAATGGGCCGTTTGCCGTCATCTTGTTTGCGCTCCGCCACCCTGGGCTGTGCGAGCGTTGTGTGCGGACGATTTCCGTGATCTGTACCCCGAGGTGCTCCCGAACGACAACGACTTCTCCCCTGGCAACCAGCGTGCCGCGTAGCCCATAGCGCCCGGCACAGCCTGATACCCGACGAGGTGGAGGAGGCCTGAGGGCATGGAAAAGCTCTATCCGCCCGATACGGATGACATCGAGCAACTGGCTCGTTTCTTCGACGAGGTGGATTCCATGGACCTGGCCGAGATCGAGGAGGTCCGAGACGTCCCGGCTCGGGAGCTTGTGCACGTCAGCGTGCAGCTGCCCAAGGAGGACGTCCAGCGCTTTAGGCGCTTGGCGGAACGGGAGAAGATCCCGTACACGACTCTGATTCGCTGCCTACTGCACAAGGTTGCCGTCCGGTTGTCGTGACGCCCTTAGCACCAACTGGCATCCGTTGCCGAGCTCGTCGAGGTGGTGCGCAGGAAACGGCTACTCTCCGTCCGCCGAGAGCAGCCGTGGGCGCACAGTCAAGCATCGGACCCTGGCCAACCTCTCCCAGCTGCCCGAGGCCACCTTCGAGCTGGTCCGCCGGTCCCTGCGCGGCCAGCCGGTGGCGCCGGTACCCGAGACGGTGCGCCAGATGTTGTCCTCATGAGGACTTGAGGATGGCCGGGTCCGCGCACCTTCCGTTTAGCTACGGGTTCCCTCGCCGGCGAATAGCTCTACACCGGCCGCCGTCGCCGCCTCCTGCAGTGCCGCATCCTGAGTCGCCAGCGGAGCCCCCAGCGACATCGCGAGTGCCAGGTAACTCGCGTCGTACGCCGAGAGGTTGTACTCGCGAGCCGCGTCGACGAGCGAGCCCATCGAACCAAGCTCAAAGGACTCTACCTGTACCGGCAACCGACCGATCAACGAAAGAAATCGGGCGGTCTCTGCCGGCGTGATCCGGCCGCGTCGCTGGGCGGTAACGAGACCGTTAGAGACCTCCACGGGCCACACGGCCGGCACCACCACCACCCCATCCACGAGCGCATCGAGCACCCGATCCGACAGGACGTCCGCCTCGTCCTCGAAGGCCCAGCTCAAGGCCACGGACGCGTCGATGACCAGGCGGCTGCTCATCATTTGCGCCCCACCTCGATGAGCTCGCGCAGGGACAGGTCCCCAAGGCGCCTGCCTTTTCGAAACGCGCGGAGCTCTGCGACCACCTCGGCGACGGCCCCGGTGCTGCACGTGCGGGGCAACCACGACGTGCCGGATGGCCCGCCGGAAAACCCGGTGGCGGAAACGAAGGCCGTCGCCCCGGCGCGCGGGCCCGGGGCCGTCAAGCTGGGCGATGTGACCTTCCTCGTGCTGAACACCAGCGACCCCGCGCTGGGCGGTGTCGGCGGGTCGGTGTCGACGGAGCAGCTCCGGGCGTTCGAACGGCTCCTTGACGAATCGACAGGGCCTGTGGTCGTCCTCGCACACCATCCTCTCGACGATCACAGCATTGAAGGCAACCCGCTGTTCGCCCCCTTCCCGAGCTGGGCCTTCACCCGCGAGCGGGAAGCCCTGCGATCCGTCATCGAACGCAGCGCCCGGGTGGTGGCCGTCTTCACCGGGCACGTGCACTGGGGAAGTGTCCGCCTCGTCAACACCATCCCCTACGTGTCGGTACCCTCTTTCCTCGAACGCTGGCACGAAAGCGGCGCTGCCCCGGGGGCCTACGCGGTCGCGACGCTCGGCCCGGGGCGCAGGCTGCGCGTGGACTTCCGCTCCCTCGAGGCGGGCATGGTCGTCAGCTTCCAGCACGGTTGAGCGCCGTTCAAGCCTCATGACCGCGGCTCATCCCCGGGCATGGCAAGCTCCGGCTCGGTACCGGCGTACCGGTTGGCATCGAGATGCAGGCTCGGCCATTCCATCATGGCCCGCAGCTCCTTGCCTCGAGGCAGGCCGGCCTGGCCCGCGATACGGGCCTCGACGCGGGCCGCCTCTTCGAGGATGGCCGCCACGTCGAGTCCCAGGTAGGATGGGGCGTAGCGAGCAAGGCGCTCTCGAGCCTTGCGGAGTTGGTGCAAGACTCCGGAGGGGTTGCCCCGCTGCGCGTGGACGAATGCGCTGGCATAAAGGATGAGGCCGCGGTAGAAGTCGCTACGGGTGCGGCGCCACTCCGGCTCCAGCGCCTCGTGGGCGTGCCAGTAGCGGCGGGTGTTGAAAAGGTCGACGAACGTCACGAGGGCCACCGGCCACGCCGGGTCGACGACGAACTCCCGGGGTGACTCCCAGTCGAAGGATCCATCGACCCCCGTGCAGCGCAGGACGACCCTCCTGGCCGCCTCGATACGGGAAGCAAGGTCCGGTGCGCCGTGGAAGGCTCTCAGGAGTTGGAGCAACGCCGGATCGATCTCGCAGGTGCGCGTCGCCAGCTCTTTGTCCCGGGGCTCCCAGCGTCCCGCGACCGCGCACCGGTAGCGCAGCGCCCCATCGACGGCTCGCGCCGCGAGTAACAGCGACGACATCGGGTCCGTACTCTGCGAGTCGATGGCGTCCTCCAGGAGGCTCGCAGCCACGTATCGCATCCTGACGGCCTCTTCGAGCCCGAGCGGCGGGGGGCCGGCATCTAGCATCGCCCTCGCCTGCTCCCGCAAGGCCCTGGCTCGTTGATCTGCCTCTACCATGGCAAATCCGGTGGCGATCATGTGGGCCGTCGGAGCCCGCCGCCTCCTGCGCTCCTCTTCGAAGTCGCGGCGAATCTGGGACGGCGGGTTGAAGAAGATCTCGACGGGGACGCCGTTCAAGCGCACCTGCACGCGCTGGCGCCAGCGGTGGTCGTGGACGGCGAAGAGGTCGAGATCGCTCAGCGGCCCCCCTTCTCCGCGTACCACACTGCCCGCCGCGTACAGCGCCAGCAGGTGCTCGATGCCGCCCATCCGCTCGAGAATCAGGCGGACTGCCGATTGGAGGGCCCCGTCGAAGGGCGGCCCGAGCACAGGCCATTGCAGCTTCCCGGCCCTCTCGGACGACACCATCCGGCCTCTCCTTCCAAGAGCCTGCGACCGATCCCGGCGCCCACCACAGGAAAGCGGCCAGCAGTAGGGAATATTTCGCTGCCCGGTCGGCTCCCTGCAGAACCGACCGGCGCGCTCGGCAGTGTCCCGCGGGCGCCAGGCTCGCGAGGCTCGATCTGGCTCCACACCCGGGGGGTCGAGGATGACCACGATGCTGCAATCCCGGCGTGCGAACGCCACCATGGCCGTCCTGCGCCAGCCTGTGTACCGGCGGGTATGGCTCGCGCAGGTCGTCTCGCAGTTCGGAGATGCGCTCACCGAGATTGCCCTGATCTACTACGTGGCGACCCTCTCCCGAGATCCGCTGCTCATCAGCCTCGTGATCTTCGCGATGCTCCTGCCCACGGCCCTGGTGGGGCCCTTCGCAGGGGTGGTCGCTGACCGTAGTTCGCAGCGGCGCATCATGATCCTGGCCGACCTCGCCCGGATGGTCGTGGTGGCCGCGATGGTCCCGGCCGCCCTGGCAGGGCATCTCCCCCTGTTGTTGGGTCTGGTCTTTCTGGAGGGGGTGGGCACGTCCTTCTTCGGGCCTGCCCGGGCCGCCATCATCCCAAAGGTGGTCGGAGCAGAGCACGTCGCCGAGGCGATCAGCGTGAGCCAGGCGACCACCGCGATCATCGGCGTGCTGGGCCCGGCCGCCGGGGGCGTGCTGCTCGGGCTGACCCAGCCGGTCTACGCCTTCGTCATCGACGCGGCCACGTTCGCCGTGTCCGCGCTCTTGCTGGCCTCCGTGCAGGTGGCCCCTGCAGCACTGGCCCCCACTGCAGGGGCAGGCGCCGGCTACTTCCAGGCGTTGCGCACGGGGTTGCGTACCTTGGGCCACAACTCCCGGCTTACTTTCCTTCTGGGGATCCTCGTCTTCTTCTCGCTCATCTTCGGTGTGGTCAACACCACGTTCAACGCGGTTTTGCTCCAGGAGTTCCGCCTCGGACCAGGCGCTTTCGGAGGGATCCAGGCATCCAACGGGGTCGGTGCCGTTCTGGGCTCCGTGCTCGCCCCGCTGGCGATTCGACTGTTGGGCGGCACGGTGATGCTGCTCTCCGGCACCGGCCTTCTCGGCCTCGTGATCGCTTCGGTAGGGCTGGTGGGGCAGATGGTGGCCGGCGGCTACGCGTGGGCAACGTACCCCTGGGCACTGATGCTCGGCGCCGCTACCGCAGCGGTCAGCGTCGCCTCCTCCACCCTCGTCATGACCCTGACCCCTGCACAGGTGCTGGGCCGCATCGCAGCCCTCATGCAGGCCGGCACTAATGCGGCCAACATCGCAGGCATCCTGGCAGGAGGCGGCATCGCGGCCGCCCTGGGAAGCCTTCGCACGACCGTCGGCGCCGGCCTCGTGACGGCGGTGATGGCTCTGCTATCGCTGGCTGCCTCGGGCTTCCGCGCCCTGCGGCAGCAAGAAGCGCAACTGCGTGCCACCCAGCCCGAGGGCCAGGCGGCGGGTCACGTGACGGAGGCCGAGGATGCGGCCGCCGTGGCCGTCGCTGCCAGCCTCAGGGGCGTTCCGATGAGGGAGGCCATGGTCGTGAGGGAGGCCGTGCAGTGGCAATGGTTGGCCTCGGCATGGCCCGTGCGCGTCCTGGCGCTACTCGAGAAACACCCTGCCACGCCGCGAGAGCTGGCCAGCCAGCTCCAGGCGCCTGAACCGGTCGTGGAACGCCAGCTGGCCGGGCTGGCCCGGGCCGGGCTGGTCGCAGCGAGCGGCCCGGGAGGAGCCTACCGTCTGGTCGCCCGCGACGTCCGGGTGACCCCCGACGCGGTGGGCGGCCCGGAGGGCATGGAACGGATGATCGCCCGGTTCGTCCAGCCGGGAGTCGACCAGCTGCGGCAGATGATGCACGCCATCCCGCCGGAGCTGAAGGGCCAGGCACTGGCCCGGTGGCTCGCCGACCACGGCTATCTGCTACGGTTTTCGGCCCAGGTCCTGTGCATGTCTCGCAAGCAGTGGGAGCGGCTCTCCGAGCAGCTGGAACGGTCGCTCGTCGAGCTTTCCCGGCATGGCGGGGCAGGCGGGGACGATGCGGAAGACAAGGCTCCCGACGATCCAGAGGAGGCGTTCGTCTTCACGCTCCTGAGCTTCCGCCTGCCCGACGAACGCCCGGCCGAGGAGGTCGCGCCGGAAGCCACCCGGGCCCGGACCGGCCGGCCCGAACCCGATCAGGCGCACCCGAGCCAGTCGCACAGGATGCCGGCGTAGAGCAGGGCCGCCTGCTCGAGCTCGGCGACGGCCACCGACTCGTCGACGGTGTGGGCCTGGTCGAGCTGGCCGGGGCCGAGGATCACCGTGGGGATGCCTGCCTGGTTGACGAGGAAGCGGGCGTCCGTCGTGCCCGGCATCCCTGCGGGCGGCGCCGGCTGCAGCCCGAGAAGGGCGCGGACGCGGGCCACTGCCTGTACGATGGGCTCGTCCGGGCCTACTTCGGATGGCTGCGCGTGGTGGAGCACCCGCACCCGGGCTTGGCAATCGGGATCCGACGCCTCGAGCGCCCGCAGCTCCTGCTCGATGGCGGCCAGGGCGCTCTCCGGTGACTCGCCGGGGACGAGTCGCCGGTCGAGGGTGATGGTGCAGCGGTCGGGCACCACGTTGGTCTTGCTGCCGCCTGCGATCGTGCCGACGCTCAACGTCGGCGAGCCGAGCAGCGGGTGACGGGCCGTGAATCGCAGGCCGTGCAGGCTCTGGATGACCGCCGCCATCTTCACGACGGCGTTGACCCCCAGGTGCGGCGTGGAGGCGTGGCAGCTGCGGCCGGTGGTCGTGATCTCCACCCACAAGAGGCCTCGGGCCGCCACGAACGGCCGCAGACCGGTGGGCTCGCCGCAGATGGCCGCATCCGCGCGCACGGGGAAGCGCTCCACGAGGTACTGGGTCCCGAAGGGGCCCAGCATCTCTTCGTCCGCGACCGCCTGCACGACGAGGCGCCCCGCCGGGCGCAGGCCGGCCCGGCGCAGGATGGCGACGGCCTCCAAGATGGCCGCCACGGCCCCTTTCATGTCGGCGCTACCCCGGCCCCACAGGCGGCCGCCGTCCACTACTCCCGCGAAAGGCGGGTAGCGCCACGCCGAGGCGTCACCCGCCGGCACGACATCGAGGTGGCCGTTCCAAAGAAGGCTCCGGGTCGCCCCCCAGCCGGGCGTCCCCCACTCGCCCACGACGCTCGCCCGTCCCGGATGAGGCTCGACGAGCTGCACGTCACGAAAGCCCAGCTCGAGCATGCGCTCCCGCACCCAGCGAGCGGCCGGCGCCTCGTTGCCCGGAGGGTTGGTGGTGTCGATCCGGATGAGCGCGCGGGCCGCGTCGAGCAGTGCATCCCGATCGAGATGGGCTTTCAGGGCCTCCACGGGGACGTCTCCCATGCTGCGCGGTTCCTCCCTTTGGGCCGAGCCCTTCCCCGTTCTGTGAGAAGGCTCACCGCACGGCCGCCACGAACGGATCGGCCCGCTCCACGGTCTGGGCGCTTTCCCTTCCCACCGAGACCAGGTGGACGGGCACGCCGGTGAGCGTCTCGATCCTCTCCAGGTAGCGCCGGGCGTTGGCCGGCAGCTCCTCGTAGCGACGGCACTGCCCGACCTCCTCGCGCCACCCGGGGAGCGTCTCGTACTCGACCTCCGAGCGCTCGAGCACGTCCAGACGGGCCGGGAAGCGCTCGATCCGCTGCGTGCCGACGCGGTAGGCCACCCCGATCCGCACCTCGTCGAGCCCGGTCAGGACGTCCAGGAGCGTCACGGCAAGCCCCGTAAGCCCTCCGACCTCCACCGCCCACCGCACGATGACGAGGTCGAGCCACCCGCAGCGCCTGGGCCGCCCCGTGGTGGTGCCGTACTCCCGGCCCCGCTCGCGCAGGTACTGGCCGATCTCGTTGGGCTGCTCCGTCGGGAAAGGCCCGTGACCCACCCGGGTCGCGTAGGCCTTCATCACCCCGATGGAGCCCCGCACCCACCAGGGCGGGATGCCGAGCCCCCACGCCGCCCCGGCCGCCGTGGTGGCCGAAGACGTGACGAACGGATAGGTGCCGAAGTCCAGGTCGAGGAGGGTCCCCTGGGCCCCTTCCAGAAGGATCCGCCGGTCATCGGCCACACTCTGTCGCAGCACGGCCGCCACGTCGCCGACGTAAGGGCGCAGCCGCCTGCCGTAGTCGGCGTACTGCTCGACGAGCGCATCCAGCTGCAGAGGCTCGTGGTCGTAAAGCGCCTGGAGCAGCCGGTTTTTCCTCGGCAGCACCTCGGCCAGCCGGCGCGCCAGGGCGTCCGGATCGACGAGCTCCGCGAGGCGGATCCCCTCCCTGGCCGCCTTGTCGGTGTACGCCGGGCCGATGCCCAGGCCGGTCGTGCCGATGGAAGCGCGGCCCCGCACCTGCTCCTCCAGCCGATCGAGCAGGTGATGGTAGGGCATCACCACGTGGGCTCGTTCGCTGAGGCGCAGCCGGTCGACGTCCACGCCCTGGGCCCGCAGCGCGTCCAGCTCCTCGAGCAGGCGCGGTGGGTCCACCACCGCGCCGTTGCCCACCAGCGGCAAGCATCCGGGGAACAGCACGCCCGAGGGCACCTGGTGCAAGCGGAACTCTCGCCCCTCGAGCACCACGGTGTGGCCTGCGTTGGCCCCGCCGCCGAACCTCGCCACCACATCGGCCCGGGCAGCCAGGTACCCGGCGATCTTGCCCTTGCCTTCGTCTCCCCACTGCGATCCGGTAACCGCCAGTACTGCCACGTTGCATCCCGCTCTTCCAGCCAGTAGCCTGTCCGGGCCACGCCGCGCGCGTTTATTTTCCCGGGTGCGGGTCATCCTAGTGGGCGAGAGACACCGGTCAATGCCGAACGGACGTGACTCGCCTCGCCAGTTCGAGGCCAGCGCAGTCGCCTCGCCGGCCACAGCCGGCGACGCCCTGCGCAGGTTCATCAAGAACCTGTTGCTCTCCCTTCGGCCTCTTGCCCGGTGTCTCTCCACCCCGTCCATGCCCTACAATACCGGGCCACCGGGCATCGGCTCAAGCAGGTCCCGATACTTCCTGCCCCGCACAGGGCGCGCCCCTGCGAGGAGAGGATCGTGCTGTCCCCTCCGAAGTGCCGGATCACCAGCGCTTTGAGGACGGGCGGCCTGGCTCGACCGTCGCCCAGCCCCAGGTTGTGGACCGCCCGGCGCAGATACGGATCCGGATAGAAGGCCGCCACGTGCCGGTGGGCATCGGCCCACACCCCGAGCCGGCCCATCTCCCGGACGATCCAGGAGGCCATGCGGTCGATGCCGTCGAGGGACTGGCGCAGGAGCCGGACGGTCGCCTCGGGGCGCTGTCCTGCCTTTTCCCAGACGACCCCCGGGTCGCCGCCCCATTCCAGGCACACCGTGGATGCGGCAACGGTGAGTCTCTGGCGTTGGTGGTCGCGGCGTACCGGGCCCCGGTACGATCGGGCGAGGACATGATCGACCTCCTGCTGCCACGAGACCGTGGCCCGCGCCACGTCGCCGACCTCCAGGAGGCCCTTCCGGCGAAGCGCGCAGAAGGTCTCCTCCACCCGCGCCCAGGGCACCGGAGCTGCGAGCAGCACCGCGAGCGCCAGGAGCTGCCAGCGCCCCTCGGGGCCGGTCACGTCCAGGGACTCGCCGTAGCGAGCGAGCACCCGTACCGGGGGCTGCGACCGCCAGTACTCGGTGAGCTGCTCCGCGATGGCCTGCAGGTCACCAGGAGCCTGGGACGAGGACGGAAGATCCGGGGCCGGCAGTGGCGCACGAGAGGCACGCCAGGCCTCCCCGGTGGCCAGTTCGTCTTGGAGCAACCGGGAGAGCTCTCCCAGGCGCGACGCAGGGTGCCCCGTTGACGGGGGCAACGGGTAGCCGGACGCCCGTAGCAGGCGCCCGGCCTCCTGCCCCACCTCTGCAGCGAGCGCGAGCACGATGAGCTCCGGCGGATAGCTGCCGGACGTGGCATGACTCGACAATGCGGCGGCCTCCCATCGGGAAGTCCTCACCCGGGAAGCCGGCCTGGAGGGGTAGCACCGCTATCCTATCACGCCTCCCGGTAAAACCGGAAGCGGTCGACGCCCGGGACCGGGACTTCCTGGAGATTGCGCGTCCAGGGCGGCGGTGCGATGCTCCTGTCATGGTACCAGTAGACCCCGGGGATGGGGTTGGCCCACGAGGGAGCCTCGAGCACGCCCCAGGCTACCTGAACGCACTGGTACCAAGCCTGTTGCTCCGTGACGTGCCCCATGGGGTCGAGCAGGCGCTCACGGTTGGGATCTCCCGGGTTCCACGCCGAGAACTGGCGGGGCCGGGTACAGACCTCGGGAATCGAGTCTCCGAACCGCTGCTTCGGATCGTCGACGCGGTTTCTGATCACCCAGGCGACGGTCCGCTGGGTCTCCTCGTTTTCGCCCCGTGCCTCTCCGAAGACGGTCTTGGCCATGTACATCCAGTCGGTGAAGGTACGGGGCGTGATGAGCTGCAGCACGTCCGCCATCCCACCCGCCCCACGCTATGCGGGCCTGTACAGAGGGGTTACGGAAGGCCACCACGAAGGGAGTGGAGCACTACTCTCAGGCGTGAACGGGAGCCGGGCCATTGTCGCGCCGCGGGGCGGTCGTGGGCTCACTGGTCGGGGGCGTGCGGGCCTATGCGGGGGCGCTGCGCGCCGCGTCGCCGGGCGCTCGCCTGTTTTTGTGGCATTCGGCCATCGGCAGCGTGGCCTACAGCATTTACGCGCTGTTGCTCAACTTGTACCTCTACAGTTTGGGATACCGGCAGGACTTCATGGGGCTCATGGCCGCACTGCCGGCCGCCGTCACCCTCGTCCTGGGCCTGCCCGCCGGGGCGATGGCTGACCGGCACGGGTACCGGGCGTTGCTCCTGATGGGCGCCTCCCTGTTGGTCGTCTCCGGCTTCGGGATGGCGCTCGCCACCGACGCCCTGACGTTGCTCCTCTCCTCGACTCTGTCCGGCATCGGCGGCACGTTGACGTGGGTGCTCGGCAACCCGTATCTCGCCCAGCAGAGCACCGAACGGGAACGCATGGAGCTGCTCGCCGTCAACTTCGCCCTCACCACGGTGGCGGGCTTCGTGGGGAGCCTCCTGGCCGGCTGGGTCCCCGAGTGGGCCGCGGCGCAGCTTGGCGTGGACGCCATGAACCCGGGCCCGCTGCGCGCCGGCATGCTGGCGGCCGCCGGGCTCGGGGTGGCGGCGCTGGTGCCCCTCCTGCGGCTCCCTCCGGATCGCCCGGCCGCCCGGCCGCACGGTCTTGGGCGGTCGTGGCGGGCCGTGCTGCCGCGAGGCGCCGAGCTCGGCCTCTTCGCCCGGATCCTCGGGCCCAGCGCTCTCATCGGCTTCGGAGCGGGGATCATGGTCACGTTCTTCCAGATCTTCTTCCGCCTGCGCTTCGGGCTCGATCCGGGAGCGATCGGGGCCATCTTCGCCTTCACCTCGATCTTCAACGCGGCGGCATCCCTGCTGACGCCGCTGATGGCCCGGCGGCTGGGCAAGGTGCGTACGGTGGTGCTGACCCAGGGGCTCTCCATCCCGTTCCTGGTCGTGTTGACGTTCTCGTACGACTTGCGGTGGGCTACCGTGGCCTATTACGCTCGCTCTGCCCTGATGAACATGGGAGCGCCGGTCGTGATGGCCTTCGCCCTCGAGATGGTGGCGCCCCACCGGCGGGCGACCCTCTCCAGCCTCGAGGCCATGCTGGGCAGCCTCGGGCGCGGCGGGCTGGGGCCGCTGGTCAGCGGGTTTTTGCAGGTGCGGGGTGGCTTCGAGCCGGCCTTCAGCCTCACCACGGTCTCGTATGCGGCCGCGACCGTGATGTTCTGGCTCTTCTTCCGAGACGCCGAGCGGCGGGGCGCGCCCGCGCGGGCGGCCCGGCACGCTCCCGGCGCTCAGGCCGAGGGCGAGGGATCCACGGCGATGACGTCGACCTCGACGAGCGCGCCCTTGGGGAGCTCCGCGACCGCCACCGTGGACCGAGCAGGCGGGGGGTCGGGGAAGATCTGCGCCCAAACCCGGTTGACCTCGGGGAAGTCGGCCATCGAGCGAAGGTAAATGGTGGCCTTCACCACGTGGGCCAAAGTGGCACCGCAGGCCCGAAGGACCGCCTCCACGTTGGCCAGCGCCCGCCGCACCTGCGCCTCGACGGGCCCCTGCACCAGCTCGCCGGTTGCGGGGTCGAGAGGGATCTGGCCGGAGACGAAGATCAGCCCTCCGGTGCGGATCGCCTGGGAGTACGGCCCTACCGCCGCGGGGGCCTGGTCCGAGCTGACCGGTCGCTTCATGGGTACGCCAGGAGCCTCCTTCACGCCAGCCATCTCGCGGAGATCACCAGAGTCGTGTAGACGACGCTCAAGTAAAAGAGCGAATAGTGGAAAAGCGCCCGGTCCGCCTCCCGGATCGCCTGGCGCCAGGCCTGCACGGCCATGGCAACGTAGATGACGCCTGCCGCGCCGGCCACGGCCAGGTACAGCGGGCCGCCCACGCCGGCCAGCGGCGGCAGCATCGCCACGGCGGCGAGCGCCACCGTATAAGCGACCACCCACCGGCGGGTGGCGGCGGCTCCCCGCACGTTGGGGAGCATCGGCACCCCGGCCCGCCGGTAGTCCTCCTCGGCCAGCAAGGCCAGCGACCAGAAATGGGGTGGCGTCCACAGGAAGATGATGGCGAACAACAACCACGGCGCCACGCCCAGCCCTTGCCCGGCGGCGGCCCAACCGATCACGGGCCCCATGGCTCCGGCCGCTCCGCCCAGCACGATGTTTTGGGGAGTCCGCCGCTTGAGCCAGAGGCTGTATACGCCCACGTAAATCGAAAACCCTACGAAGGTGAGCGCGGCCGGCAACTTGCCTACCCAGGCCAGCAAGATGGCGAGGCCCGCGCCGGTCAGCCCCAGCCCGTACAGGAGCGCCGCACCCGGCCGGATCCGACCGGCCGGGATGGCCCTGCGCGCCGTGCGACGCATCCGGGCGTCGATGTCACGGTCGATGTAGCAGTTGAGCACTCCGCCCCCGCCGGAGACGAGGCCCACCCCGGCGAGGGTCGCCAGCAACAGCGCCGGCGGCCCGTACGGCCCCGGCGCCACGAGGAAGCCGGAAAGGGTCGTGATGAGGATGAGCGCCACGATCCCGGGTTTGGTCAGCTCGTAGTAATCCGAGACGGCCTGCCGGACCCGTTCCCACGGACCGGAAGCAGCCCCGGCACTGAGCGCCGGAGCCCTCACCGCAGGGTTCCCCCCATCGCCCCACACCCCTCGCCCCAGTGAATGAAACCGCCCGGGAAGCTACGCTGATAGTGCCTACGGTTACCACAGCCAGTCTACCACAGGTGCCCGTGCCCTGTCTCACCGTCCCGTTGTGCCTTTCCCTTGACGTCTCAGGTAACACAGGCTACCATAGATAAGCGCATACTTATATGTGGAGGTATGGAGACGCATGCTGGCCACTGCTGCCCGGAGCGTCCGCGAGGGCGAGGACGCTCATCGCTTTGCCGGGGGGCCGGCCTCCACTCCGGGCGTCGCCCTGGAGGCCGCCACGGCGCGGCGGATGGCCGACCTGTTCAAGGTGCTCGCCGACCCTGCCCGCCTGCGGGTCATGGCTTGCCTGGTGGGGGGCGAGGTGTGCGTGCACCGCCTCGTCGAGACGCTGGGGATGTCGCAGCCGGCCGTCTCCCACCACCTGCGGGTCTTGAGGTTCATGGGCCTGGTGAGTTACCGGCGGGAAGGGCGCCACGTCTTTTACCGGCTCGACGACCGGCACGTGCTCGACCTCTTCATGCAAGCACTGTCCCATGCCAGCCACTCCGGGTCGGCCACGTGAGGACCGGGTAGCCATGGCCACGCAAGAGCAGGAAGGATGTGCCGCCGCCGTGCAACCGTCGCTCTTGACGTTTCCCCTGTCCGACGTGCTGCCCGGCGTCCCCGACCAAGACGCTTGCGTCGATCGGTTGCTCGAGGCCGCCCGGCGCATCCCCGGTGTGCGCTCGGCCCGGCGGACCGGCAGCGGGCCGGCCGCAGAGATCCGCCTGGAGATCGACGGCGAAGCCGCCGGCGCCCTCACGGTCGGGTCGGAGATCCGTGCGCACGCTCGCCGCATCCTGAGCCAGTACCGCCATGACCGCGTCAAGCTCAACGGTCTGGACTGCCAGGAATGCGCCAGGGCCGTCGAGCACGTGATGTCGCGCGTCAGCGGCGTCCACGCGGTGGCCGTCAGCTTCGACGAGTCTACGATGGCCATCGAGTACGAGGCGGGCCGGTTGCGCCGTCCGGATATCGTCCGAAGGGTGGAGGCGCTGGGCTACGAGGTCGAAGGCATCCGCTCCGTCCGGCAATGGGTCCGCCGGCACCACTCCCTGGTGAGGGCGCTGGCCGCCGGCGTGGTGGGTCTCGTTGCCTGGACGGTCGCCCGGCTCTCCGCCTCTCCCCCACCGGCGCCGGTCGTTCACTCGCCCCACCTCGCGTTCGCCTCGGGGCTCTTGTTCGCCTTCGCCTACGTCCTGGCGGGGTGGGAGACGGCTCGCCACGCACTACGGTCCCTGGCTCGAGGTCACGTGGATGTGGACCTGTTGATGCTGCTCGCGGCCGCCGGCGCCGCAGCCATCGGCCAGCTCGCGGAGGGCACGGTGCTGCTGGTGCTGTTCGCGATCGGGCACGCCCTGGAGCACGAGGCCACCGGGCGAGCTCGCTCCGCCATCCAGAGCCTTTCGCGCCTCGCCCCTCGTACGGCCCGCCTCGTTCGGGACGGGACGACCGCGGAGGTGGCCGTGCATGCTCTGGCCCGGGGCGATCGCGTCCAGATCCGCCCGGGGGAGCGTATCCCCGTGGACGGCACCGTCGTGGCCGGCAAGGGAGCCGTCGACCAGGCCACGATTACCGGGGAGAGCGTTCCGGTGCCCAAGGCACCGGGGGATGCGGTCTACGCGGGGACGATCAACACCGACGGGATGCTCGAGGTCGAGGTGACCCGGCTCTCGTCGGAGTCCACGCTGGCCCGCATGGCCCGCCTGGTGGACCAGGCGCGCCGGGAGAGTTCCCCCCAAGAGCGCCTTTCCGGGCGCATGGCGCGCATCCTGGTGCCGGCCGTGCTGGTGGCCGACGTGCTGGTCGCAGCCGTGCCCCCCATGGCCGGCTGGCTGCCCTGGCGCGAGGCGGTGTACCGGGCGATGGCTTTACTGGTGGCCGCCTCTCCTTGCGCCCTGGCCGTCGGCGTCCCCATCGCCGGAGTCGCCGCCCTGGCCCGGGCTGCCCGCCAGGGCCTGTTGGTCAAAGGTCCGGCGTACCTGGAAGCGCTGGGCGCGGTCAAAGCGGTCGCGTTCGACAAGACGGGCACCCTGACCCTCGGGCGTCCGGCCGTCGAGGCCGTCGAGCCTGTGCCAGGAGTGAGCGCCGAGACCTTGTTGGCGATGGCAGCCGCCGCCGAAGCCCCTTCGACGCACCCCCTGGCCCGGGCCATCGTGGAGGCGGCCCGCACCCGTCACCTGCAGTGGCCCCAGGCAACGGACGTTCACCAGGTGCCGGGCCAGGGTATCGAGGCCACGGTCGAGGGGCGACGGATCCGGGCCGGGAGCGCCGCTTTCGTCCTGGGGGAGGCCGGCCTCCCGGGCGCAGCCCCCTGGCCCGCGCCGGCCGGGTCGAGCGCGGTCCACGTGGCCTGCGACGGGAAAGTCGTCGGAGTGGTACGCCTCACCGATCCCGTGCGCGAGGAGGCGGCCGAAGCTGTGCGCGCGATGCGGCTGCGGGGGGTCCGCCACGTCTCGCTCATCAGCGGAGACCGCGCCGAACTGGCCCGACACGTGGCGGAGCAGGTCGGCGCGGACGAGGCACTGGCGCCTCTGCTACCCGAGGAGAAACTGCAGGCCGTGCGCGCTCTGGTCGGCCGGTTCGGGGCCGTCGCCATGGTCGGCGACGGGGTCAACGACGGGCCCGCCCTGGCCGCAGCCACCGTCGGCGTCGCCATGGGCGCCGCCGGCTCGGACGTCGCCCTCGAAGCTGCGCCGGTAGCCTTGATGGGCAGCGATCTGCGCATGCTCTCCGACGCCATGGACCTCGGGCGCGCCACACGGCGCGTCATCGTCCAAAACCTCGCGATAGCCCTGGGGGTCATCGGCGCGCTGGCCTTCGCCGCGGTCACCGGCGCCGTCGGCATCGGGGCCACCGTGGCCCTCCACGAGACCAGCACGCTGGCGGTCGCCCTCAACGGCCTGCGCCTGCTGCGCTGGCGCCCCACGCGCACGTGACACCGGGGCGCCCTCAGCGCATCCACGGCGCGATGGTGTCGAGGATGTGCCGGGCACGGTGGCGGTACGAGTGCTTGCTGCACGCCTCGAGCTGGCCTGCCCGGGCGACGCGCGCTCGCTCCTCGGGGTGGTCCAGGTAGTAGCGGGCAAGCTCCAGCGTCTGAACCGGGGAGTCCGATACCACGAGGTGCTCGCCCGGCCGGAAGAGGTGAAGGTGCGCCGGCGTCTCGTGGGTCAGGTAGAACGCCCCGCACCCCAGCGCCTCGAAGGTACGCATCGCCGTCTGCGTCGACGAGCTGGCGTCGCTGTGGATCCCGAGCACGATGCGGGCCGATGAGAAGACGACGGGTAGCTCCTCGTACGGGAGCAACCCCTTGAGCGCCCGGTCGAAGCGCCGGTGATCGACGGGGCTACCCGGAGCGTCCCAGCCCTGCCCGTAGACGTGGACGTCCAGGCCCGCCTCCAGCAGCGGGAGCAAGATCGTCCGCACTCCCTCGCGCCGCGTGGGAAACTGCCCGTACCAGTTGGCCACCAGCACGGCATCGCACACCCTGGCCGGGTCGGGCTCGACCTTGCGGTGCAAGCCGGGCCAGCACGCGAAAGGCAGCACCTCCGCTCGCAGGCCCAAGGCCCGGTAGCGGGGCACCGCCTCGGCGGCCGTCGTAAACGTGAAGTCGCACCGCTCGGCCACCCGCCGGGAGAGGTCCCACAGGGGCGGGTCCTCGATGGCCCAGTAGACGTGGAACACCTTCTCGCGGCGCAGCACGTCGCACACGAGTCCCAGATCGACCCCCGGGAACCCCTCGGTGATGGCCAGGTCCGGCCGCCACCCCCGGACGATGTCGAGCAGCCGCCGGCACTGCACGTCGGGCGGCATGCCGAAGAGCCGGTACTCTCCCTCGTGCACGAAGACCTCGTGGCCGAGGTCTTCGAAGCCCCGGGCGAGCCCGTACTTGATGACCGGCGCGCAGTTGGTGAACAGCACCCGCATGCCCGAACCGCTGCCTCGGGGCCAGGGTATGCCGCCCGGCATATACCGGAACACCGGAGGACCTGCCTTGCGGCACACATCGTCAGCTCGAACGGCCGGGGATGGCCCGAGGGCACCCGTCGACGTGGACCTGGTGATCGTCAGCTACGGGCGCCACGACCTGCTCGAAGCGTGCGTGGCCAGCTTCACCCGTCACACGGCCGGCTACCGGTACCGGCTCATCGTGGTGGACAACACAGGCCCTGGCCCCATGGCCTCCCATCTCGACCGGCTCGAGCGGCAGGGAGCCCTGGTCATTCGCAACGCGGCCAACGCAGGCTACGCCCGCGCCTGCAACCAGGGCATCGCAGCGGGCAACGGGAGGTACGTGGTCCTGCTCAACAACGACGTGCGGGCGACGCCGGGGTGGCTGCCGCCCCTGGTGCGCTGCATGGAGGAAGACCCGTCGGTGGCCGTGGCCGGCCCCCTCCTGGTGACGCCGGACGGCTACCTGGTCGGCGTACCCGTCACGGGCACCGACCTGGACCCTCACCAGCCCGGGCTGTGGCAGCACGAGAGTGTCTGGCCCCTTCCTCGCCGCCCGGTGGCGTGCCTGACCGTGAGCGGGGCCGCCTACATGATCCGGCGCGCCTGCCTGGCGCACGTCGGGCTCATGGACGAGGGATTTTTCCTCTACTTCGAGGACGCCGACTTCAGCCTGCGGGCCCGGCGGGCCGGCTACCGGGTCGTCTGGTGCCCCGGCAGCCGGTTGGTCCACCTCGTCTCCGCCACCGGGCGCGACCACCCGGCGCGCGACCGGGTGTACCAGGAGAGCGCCCGGCGCTTCTGGCGCAAGTGGGGAGGTTTGCCGGCCCGGTGACGCAGCTCAGGCTCACGGTCGTCTATCCCCCGACGCTGGACTGGGGGTGGATGACCCAGCGCCCCCAGCAGATATCCTTGCGCCTCGCCCGGCGGGGCATCGGCGTCGTCTACTGCAACCTCACCCAGCGCCCCGGACGGCCTCTCGAGCCCATTTCGCCCAATTTGTGGATCTGCCACGACTTCGAAGCACTCAAGCGCCAGCCCGTCCCGGGTGCGGTCGTCTGGGCCAGCTGGGGCCGGCACTGGCCTCTGTTCGGCCGGTGGAACGCGCTGCTCAACGTCTTCGACAACCTCGACGACTTCGAGAGCTGGGAGAGGGACGACCGGGAAGCCGCCGCGCGGGCGGACCTGGTGCTCGCGACCTCTCGCCTGTTGTTCCAGCGCTGGGCGGCGCGCCGCCCGCACGTCTACCTGGTTCCCAATGCGTGCGACTTCGAGCACTTCCACCGAGCCGCCGTCTCTCCGCCGCTTCCGGAGCCGCCCGATCTCGCCGGCATCCCCCGCCCGCGGGTGCTCTACATGGGGGCGCTCGCCCCCTGGCTCGACGCCGCCGCCATCGAGGCCCTGGTGGCGACCTACCCCGGCACCGCCTTCGTCTTCATCGGCGCTTCCATGGGCTACGAGCCCCCCCGGCGCCCCAACGTCCACGTGCTGGGTCTCAAGCCGTACGAGGCCCTGCCTTCGTACCTGGCCCACTGTGACGCAGGGCTCATCCCTTTCCGGCCCGAGCGGGTCACGAAGGCCGCCAACCCGGTGAAGCTGTACGAGTACCTGGCTGCCGGCCTGCCCGTCCTCGCCTCCTGCCTCCCCGAGCTGGAGCCGTACGCGGGCGTCGTCCACCTGGCGGGCCAACCGCCGGAATGGGCCGCTCTGCTCCCCGCTGCGCTGGCAGACACCTCCGCGGCACGCCGTGAGCAGCGCGCCGCCGTAGCCCGGGCCAACACGTGGGACGACCGGGTGGACCAGATCGTCTCGCTGCTGCACAAAGCGATCGCCGTCAAGCAGGCCCGCGAGTCGGCCTCCGCGGTATGGCGGGTGCGCCCGCAGCCGTACGTGAAGCGCATGTAGGCGCGGCTTCATAGGATGGCAAGCAGAGCAGGCGAGGAGGCGCGTGCGATGGCCGTCTCCCGGGCCGCGAGTCCGCAGGGCGGGGGTCCGGCGATCAAAGTCAAGGAGATCCGGGCAGAGGCCCTCGTCCGGGAAGCCCTCGTGGTGCCCAATGCCGTAGTGGTGCAGGGGTCCGTGCACAAGCAGATCTTCTGGGTCGGCGTGGACGGCACAGTCCACCACACGCCGGAGACGCTCCCGTTCACCCAGATGATCCCCGTGCCGGGTGCCCGCCCGGGGATGCTGGCCCAGGTGCAGAGCGCGGTCGAGCACGTGGCCTTCGTGCTCTCGCCCGACGGCACCACCGTCTTCCAGAAAGTGTTGGTGCGTTCGTCGGCGGTGGCAGCCGAGCTGCAAACCATCAGCATCCGGACGGGGACCGGCCCCCTGGTCCGGGTCGAGGAGTTCATCGGACAGGCGAGCGCCCAGCGGACCGTGGCCAGCCAGCACGCCCTGGCGAGCCCCGCCGTCAAGCTGACCGAGGTGCGGGCCACCCTGGAGGCGGTGACCCCTTCCGCCGGCACCGACACGGTCACCGTGACGGGACTGCTCCACTACCAGATCTTCTACGTGGGCACCGACGGCCGCCAGCACCATCAGAGCGCCCAGGCGCCCTTCGAAGTCGTGGCCGCCGTCCCCGGCTCACGGCCCGGCGATCACGCCACCGTCTCGCTCGCCATCGTCAACCTCGAGCCTACCCTGGTCGACCCCACGACGGTGGACGTCGCCTCCTTGCTGGGCGGCACCGTGGTCGTGAGCCGCCCCCGCGACGTCAGCGTCGTGGCCGGCGAGGGGCCCGTCCTCAAGCTCGCCCAGCTGGTCGGGGAAGCCCCGGTCACCGCCGGCGACACCGCCGACCTGGTACTCAGCCGCCAGCCGGCCGCCGTCACCGGGGTCGTCACCACCATCGGATCGGTGACCGCCCGGGTCCATCTCGGCCAGGTCTTCATCAGCGGCACCCTCGTCTACCGGGTCGACTACGTCGACGCCGGGACGGGCGAGATGCGGTCCGAGAGCTTCACGGAGCCCTTTTCCGTGGCCGTGGACGTGCCGGGCGCGGCCGCGGGCATGGATGCCTCGGTCCAGCTCGACGTGACGGCCACCGTCTTCGAGCTCGTCGCGCCCAGCACCGTGCGCGTCACCGGCACCCTCTCGGGAAGCGTGGTGGTGACCCAGCTCGTCTTGCTTCCCGTCGAGCCGGGCACGGATCTGACCATCCTGGCCGAGGTCGTGGTCGGCACGGGCACGAGCCAGGTCCTCGTCGAGCGCCCCGTGCCCATCGTGCCCGTCGCCCCGGAGGTGCTCGAGCGGGTCATCCGGGTCGAGGAACTGGCCCCGGTGCGGGCGCAGAGCCTGGTCCAGGCTCTGGTGCCGCTGCCTCAGCCCGCCGTCAAGATCAAGGACGTGCGCGGGGAGGCCCGGTTGCTCGGCGTGGAACAGTTCGGCCCGCGGGCGCTCGGCGTGCGCGGGGTGCTCCACCTCGAGGTGTTCGTTGTCGGCACGGACGACATCATGCACCACGTGGCGTTCGATCAGCCGTTCCAGATCCTGGTCTCCGTGCCGGGGCCCGTCGGCCCCGACTTCCGGCTCGAGCTCAGCATCGAGAAGATCCTGCCGCGCCTCGCGCAGGACGGGCGTGCCGTGAGCGTGGTGGCCGTCGTCCGGGTCTCGGGCGGGACCGCCTCGTCCCGCCAGGTGCCCGTGGTGCTCGACATCCTCGGCGCCGACGTGACCATCGACCGGATCCGGGCCAGGGCCGACCTCGTCCAGGGCGAGGCCAGCCTGCAGCACGAGGTGCGAGGCACGGTCACGCTCTCGCCCCCGGCCGCCCCCTCGGTCCCCGTGCAAGTCGAGGCCCAGCCTGCGGGCTTCAGCGTCCAGGTCGGCAACGGGCAGGCGCTGGTCCTGGGAACGGTGCGAGCCGCCCTGACCTACTCGGCGGCCGACGGTACTCTCCACCGGGCCACCGCCGAACTCCCCGTCGAGCTGGCGGTGGCGCTGCCCGGCGTCCGGCCGGGCATGACGCCCTACCTGACCGTGACGGTGACCGGGGCCCGGGCGACGCCGGCGCCGGGCGGCGCGAGCGCCGAGGTCGCCGTCCAGCTCTCCCTGCTGGTCAAGGTCACGGAGCGGGTGGTGCTGGACCTCATCACCGACGTGCGCGGGCCCGCCGTCGTTAGCGTGGAGCGCCAGACCGTCCTGCTCGACGTGGTCGACGACGGCGTCCCCTACCCTGTGCCGGTGACCATCGTGACCCACGTCACGCTCGCCTCGGATCCCCTCGCCGTACCGCCCGCCGCGGCCGCCGGCCCAAGGTAGCAGTTAGGATTGGCGTCCCGTTTCCCACACCACCGTGCCCCCATAGCCTGGGCACCGAGCGGCGCATGTCCGGCAGGCCGCGCCGGGTCTCATCCCGGCAGGCAGCGATGAGCGCCAGGGGCGCAGCGGAAAGGGGGATGACGAAGAGCCGTGGCCCAGGAACACACCCTCTACGCCATGGCCGCGCTCTTGCTGATCTTGCTGGTCGCAGGAGTGTGGTGGATCAGCTCGAGGCACCACGCCAGGCCCCGCGGCACGAGGCCACCGGTCCTGCCCGGATCCGGCAAGACCAGCCGGCGGATAGGCATTTCGCCGGCTGCATCGACGCCGGCAGGCGAGGTGCTGGCGGCAACGTTACCACTCGAGGCCGCCTTGCTCGTGGAGCCCTTGCCGGCCGACGACGCGACCGATGCGGCACCGTCTGCGCCATCCGGCGCGCAAGACGGCGGGGCACCGGAACGGCAGGAGCGGCCCGAGCCGTGGGGAGAGACCCCACAACAACCGGCACGACAGCAACAGGAAGAGGAGGTGGAAGAGAGTCCCGCCGGCCAGACGGAGGTAGCACCGCCGGTGGCGCCTGTGGACGAGACGAGCACGGATGAGCCCGAAGCGGGCGCGCCGGCACCCGTGGAAACCGTTGCCGGCGACGTTGCCGGCGACGCCGAGGCTACCACGGCACCGGATCCGATGGGAGACGGCACCCCTGGTGATGCGGAGCCGCCGGAGTGGGAGCCCGATGCACCACCCCCGGCGTCCTCCACCGGAAGAGAGCCGCCAATCCGGTACGAAGGAGCGATGCTCACCGTGGGTGTCGACCCGTTGGTCAAAGCGGAGGTCGTGGTCGCAGAGAACAGCCGCCAGGTGCTGCAGGAGTGGCGTACTCCCCTGCCGGCCGGGACCATCAAAGTCCGGGACATCACCCACCGGATCGTGGACGTACGCTGTGAGCTCCTGGACGACAAAGTCATCGTCCAGCTGGTCCTTGAAAAGCAGGTCTTCTACGTGGGGCCCGACAACCTGGTGCACCACCTGGGCGAGCGGGTGCCCGTGAGCACGTTCGTGGACGTGCCGGGTACCCGTCCGGGCATGCACTGCCAGCCCACCGTCACGGTGGAGCGCATCCTCTTCCATCTCGAGGACTGCGTGCTGGTGCAAAAGATCATGCTCGACGTCTTCGTGAAGGTGACGCAGCGCGAGCACGTCAACCTGGTGGAGCAACCCGGTGGACTCCCGATCAAGGCGCTCGAGGTGGTGGCCGACGTCACCGGCCAGATGGTGGAGGAGATCCCGGTCACGCTCAGCGTGCCCGCGATCAAGGTCGTCGAGGTGCGGGTCTCGATCCCGCCGGAGTTCCTGACCATCGAACCGATCAACGACAAGGTGATCATCCAGGGGCTGCTCCACAAGCAGATCTTCTTCGTCGACGAGGCCAACGTCGAACGCCACCAGGCCGTCGACGTGCCCTTCAGCCACTTCGTCGAGGCTCCCGGCACGCGGCCGGAGCACGTCGTCATCGTCGAGCCGGTGGTCGTCTTCACGGCGTTCGATCTCCTCTTCCCGGACGGCGCCAGCGCCACCACGCAGATGCTGGAGAAGGTCGTCGTCGACTTCCTGGTCAACGTGGCCCGCTTGCGCATCATGAGCGTGGTCGAGAACCCGGCAGGCGTGCTCATCAAGGCCGAGGTGGTGCTCGGGCAGGGCACCAACCAGATCATGCTGGAGCGGGACGTCACGCTCAGCGTCGGAGCGCTCAAGATCAGCGACGTGCTGGCCCGGGTCGAGAACCTGCGCGCCATCTCCCTCCCCGGCAAAGTGCTGATACAGGGCACCGTGCACAAGCAGCTCTTCTTCGTCGGCCTCGACGACGGGCTCGAACACCACCAGGCCGAGACGATCCCGTTCAGCGCCGTGGTCGAGGTGGTGGGCTCGGCGCCCGATCTCCTCGTCCAGGTCACCCCGACCATCGAGCACATCCAGACGGAGCTCCTGTCCCCCACGCTGGTGCATCAAAAGGTCATCCTGCGCTTCGACGTGGTCGTAGGGGAGGAGCGCCAGGTGAGGCTCCAGACGGCACCCTATCCTTACCCGCTACCGGTCGTACCGGGCGCATAAGGCGTACCGGAGCGCCTGGCCCATTCCGGCAGCGCCGGTGCCTGCCGCCTCACGGCGGGTGCCGGCGCTGCCGGTGTCATGGAATGGCGAGGTGTGTCTTGCGATCCATGGGAAACAAGCTAACGGCGGTCATGATCGCCCATAACGAGGCCAACCGCTATCTGGGCATGGTCCTCGAGGACCTGGTCAGCTACTGCGACGAGGTCGTGGTGCTCGACAGCGGTTCGACGGATGGGACGGCGTCCCTCGCCCGGTCGTTTCCCCGTGTACGGGTCTACCGCAACGAGCGGGATCTGTTCTGGGAAGACGAGTCGGCGCTGCGCCAGCAAGCCTGGGAACTGGCCCTCGCCACCCATCCGGAGTGGATCCTGGCCATCGACGCCGACGAGATGCTCGAGCGAAAGTTCAAGAAGATGCGCTTCCAGCTCTTGAGCCAGAAGGGGTATCACCTGCTGGGGTTCCAGAGGTTCCACATGTGGAACGGCATGAACACCTACCGCGTCGACAAGGGATGGGACAATCGCTGGGTCTACACGCCCATGATCGCCCGGGTGTTCCCGGGCAAGACGTACCGGTTCCGCCCCCAGAAGCTCCACGGAGGCAGGCTCCCCGAAAACGTGGACGGGCCGATGCTGGCGACGGGCCTGCGCTACCGCGACTTCGGGTACGTGCGCAAGGAGGACCAGGTCCGCAAGTACCTCGAGTACATGGCGCACGACCCCACCGGATGCGGAGGTGTCCTGCTTGACCACTACCGGAGCATCCTCGACCCCGACCCGGTTCTCCTTCCCTGGACGGAGTAGGCCTGCGGCCGCAGCACCCTCCCAGGTTACGACCGGCCTCGCGCGGGGGGTCGCGGACATCGTGGTGGTGAGCTACGAGGAACTGGAGCACCTGCAGGCGTGTGTCGAGAGCGTCCGGCGGCACACGCCCGGTCCCCATACCCTGACCGTGGTGGACAACGGGAGCGGGGAGCCGATCCGGGCCTACCTGCGCTCGCTCCAGGACGCCCGGGTGCTGTGGAACGAGAGCAACCGTGGGTATGCCTCGGCGTGCAACCAGGGAGCGCAGGCGGGCAACGGCGAGTACGTCGTGTTCCTCAACAACGACGTGGAAGTGACGCCCGGGTGGCTGGACGCCCTGGTGCGGGGGATGGGGTCGGACCCGCGGATCGCCGTCATCGGGCCCAAACTGCTCACCCCCGACGGGCACATCGCCTTCGCGGGGGCCGGGGTGATGGGGACCAACCGCCACCACGTGGCGCGAGGCACGGGCCTGCCCGACGGCCCCGACGTCTTCGCACAGCCCGTCGACTGCCTCGGGCTCGTCGGCGCCTGCTTCATGATCCGGCGCAGCCTCGTGCCGGTACTGGGGTGGTTCGACGAAGGCTACTTCTTCTACTGGGAGGACATGGACTACTGCCTCAATGCCCGGCTTCACGGCTACCGGGTCGTATACTGGCCCGAAAGCCGCGTCGTCCACCACAGTTCGGTCAGCACGGCCAAGGTCGGCTCCGCTTCGGCGACCTGGTTCCAACTCGGCCGCCAGCGGTTCGAGTCGAAGTGGCAGCACGTGCTGGACGACCCCACCGAGTACCGCTGAACGCCGGAGGCCTCCGGCGTCGTGCGCGGGCCACGCAAATGCCCCGCCCGTCCCATGGCGGAGAGCGTCGCCGGCCCATAGTCTGGATTCCACCATGGTTCCAGTCGTCATCTTGTGCGGCGGGCGCGGCCTGCGCATGGCCTCGCGGTCGGGGAGCAGGCCCAAGCCCCTGGTGCCCATCGGGGGCCGGCCGATCCTGTGGCACCTGATGCAGCACTTCGCCACGTACGGCCATCGTGACTTCGTCCTGGCGCTGGGGTACGGGGCAGCGGCCATCAAGCGGTACTTCTTCGAACAGCTCTACCTGGCGGGCAGCCTGACCCTTCGCATGGACGACCAGCTCATCCGGCGCCACGGCGCCCGCCCTCCATGGCACGTCACGATGGTGGAGACCGGGCTCGATACCCCCACCGGGGAGAGGTTGTTACTCCTGGCCCCCTACCTCGACGCTCCCACCTTCTTCGTCACCTACGCCGACGGCCTCGCCGACCTCGACCTCGGCTCGCTGCTGGCCTACCACCGGCGCATGGGGCTGCTTGCGACCGTGACGGCCGTCCGGCGGGAGGTGCCCTTCGGCGTCCTGGAGGTCGAGGAGGGCAAGGCCCGCAGCTTCCAGGAGAAGCCGCGGCTCGACGTATGGGTCAACGGGGGGTACTTCGTCTTCGAGCGCCGGGTGCTCGACGTCCTCGCGCCGGGCGAGATGCTCGAACAAGGGCCGCTCCAGCGCCTGGCGGCGCAGGGGGAGCTGGCGGTCTTCCATCACCACGGTTTTTGGGCGTGCATGGATACCCCCAAGGACGCGGCCGCGCTCAACCGCGCGTGGAGGCAGGGTGCACCGTGGAAAGTCTGGACGGATTGAGCGTCCCGGCCGGCCCACCGTGGGCCGGCCGGCCCGTCATGGTGACGGGCGCTTCGGGGTTCGTCGGCGGGTGGCTCGCAAAGGCGCTGGCGGAGCGCGGCGCACCGGTGGTCGCACTCGTGCGCGACGAGACGCGGCTGCTCCGGTACTGGCGCGGCGTCTGGCCCGACCTCGTGAGCGAGGCCAGGGCGGACGTCACCGACCTGGCGGCCGTGGAACGGGTGCTGGCCGAGTACGCGGTGGAAGTCGTCTTCCATCTGGCCGCCCAGTCCCAGGTCACCGTGGGCCGGTCGGGCCCCGTGGCCACGCTCGAGACCAACGTCCGGGGTACCTGGATCGTGCTGGAGGCCGCCCGCCGCACCCCCACGGTCAAGGGCGTGGTGGTCGCCTCTTCCGACAAGGCGTACGGCGACTCCAGCGGTCTCCCGTACCGGGAGGAGGCCCCGATGGCCGGCCGCTACCCCTACGACGTCTCCAAGAGCTGCGCGGACCTCGTGGCCCGCAGCTACTTCCACACTTTCGGCCTGCCCGTCTACGTCGCCCGCTGCGCCAACATCTTCGGCGGAGCCGACCTCAACTTGGGCCGGCTGGTGCCCCACGTCGCCGTCTCGGCCCTGCAGGGCATCCCGCCGCGCCTGCGGGGCACCGGCGAGGAGAAGCGAGACTGGCTGTACGTGGAAGATGCTTGCAGCGCTTACCTCGCCCTCGGAGAACGCGCGCTCGACGGGAAGCTCGCGGGTGAGGCGTTCAACTTCGGCAGCGGGCGGCCGTACCGGGTGCTGGACGTGGTCCACGCCATCCTGGAGCTGGCAGGGCGGCCCGATCTCAGGCCGCACGTCCTGGGCCAGGCCAGGGCCGAGATCCGGGAGCAGTGGCTCGATCCGAGCAAAGCCCAGAAGCTGCTCGGCTGGTCGGCGCGGTGGGAGCTGCGAGCGGCCCTGGAGGCCACTATGGGCTGGTATCGCCGCTGGCTCGAGTCGGGCCGCTCGCCGGCTGCATGAGCGAGCGCACGATCACCGCCAGGCGGTGGCGGAACGTATGCTCCCAGAGCGTCCTGCGGCGGGCAGCCTCGGCGATCCTCCGGCGCTCGTCGGGGTGGGCGAGGTAATACTCGATCTTCTCGGCCAGGTCTCGGGCGTCGTGGAACAGCACGACCTCCTCGCCCTCCCGGTAGAGCCGCCGGATGTCCGGCCGGGAATCGTCCACCAGCTGGAACGCTCCGCACGCCGCGATGTCGAACAGCCGGTTGTTGGGGCTCCTGGCCGGCACCCGGCGGCTGTTGCGGTTGTTGGGCATGGTCTCCGGCATGGGGTCCCGGTGGATGTTGAGGTTGATGGCTGCTCCGCAGAAGTAGCGCGCCACTTCCCCTGCGTCGTAGACCCCGGGGCGTACGAAGCGCTTGAGCCGCGGGGCCAGGGCGTCGCCCCAGCCGGTCCAGTCGCCGATCAGTTTGACGTGGAGCCGCTCGAGCGCCGGAGCTATGGCGTTGAGCAGCGCCATGCGGTTGGGGAATCCCTGCCCCACCAGGCAGA